>NZ_CAUFJQ010000039.1 GCF_959025735.1 uncultured Streptococcus sp. | reverse complement strand
AATACTTTCGGTTTTGGTGGACACAATGCTGTTCTTGCCTTTAAACGTTGGGAGGGTTAATTCATGAATATTTCTGAAATCAAAGATTTGTTGGCTCAATTTGATGCGTCAACTTTGCGTGAATTCTCATATAAAAATAATGGCGAAGAATTGAATTTGAGTAAAAACCAAACGACTTCAGTTGCGGCTACACCGGTTGCTCCTGCAGTTGAAGTGGTAACAGCCCCTCAAACTCCTGTAGTAGCCCCTGTTGTTGAAGCAACAGCAACTCCAGCTGTAGCGGCTGAACCAGTTGCTGCTCCAGCTCAGGCTGCAGAAGGTGATGTGGTTGAAAGTCCATTGGTTGGGGTGGCTTACTTGTCGCCAGCTCCGGATAAACCAGCCTTTGTATCTGTAGGAGATAGGGTCACTAAGGGTCAAACACTCTTGATTATCGAAGCCATGAAAGTGATGAATGAAGTCCCAGCGCCTAAAGATGGGGTAGTCACTGAAATTTTAGTAACGAATGAAGAAATGGTTGAATTTGGAAAAGGATTGGTTCGAATCAAATGACAATTGATATTAATGCTATTCGTGAGGCTTTGCCGCATCGTTACCCAATGCTTTTGGTGGATCGCGTTATAGAAACAAGCGAAGATACGATTGTTGCCATTAAAAACGTGACAATTAATGAACCATTTTTTAATGGACATTTTCCACAATATCCTGTTATGCCAGGTGTTCTCATCATGGAAGCTTTGGCACAAACAGCAGGTGTACTAGAGTTGTCAAAACCTGAAAATAAAGGGAAATTAGTCTTTTATGCAGGGATGGACAAGGTGAAGTTTAAAAAACAAGTCGTTCCAGGAGATCAACTGGTGATGACAGCTACTTTTGTCAAACGTCGTGGAACAATTGCTGTTGTTGAAGCGAAAGCAGAGGTAGATGGTAAGCTTGCAGCTTCAGGAACACTTACTTTTGCAATTGGAAATTAAGAAAGGCCTATCTATGTTTCGTAAGATCTTAATCGCCAATCGTGGTGAGATTGCAGTTCGCATTATTCGTGCAGCTCGTGAACTTGGCATCGAGACGGTTGCGGTGTATTCTACTGCTGATAAAGAAGCCTTGCATACCTTACTAGCGGATGAAGCAGTCTGTATTGGACCTGCTAAATCAACAGAATCTTATTTAAATATGAGTGCTGTCTTGTCTGCTGCTGTTTTAACAGGTGCAGAAGCCATTCATCCTGGTTTTGGGTTTTTAAGTGAAAACTCAAAATTTGCGACCATGTGTGAGGAAGTGGGCATTAAATTTATTGGTCCTTCTGCTAAAGTCATGGATTTGATGGGGGATAAGATTAATGCTCGTAAACAGATGATCAAAGCAGGAGTGCCTGTTATTCCTGGATCAGATGGTGAAGTGTATACTGCTGAAGAAGCCCTCGAGATTGCAGAACGTATTGGTTACCCTGTGATGTTGAAAGCATCTGCAGGAGGCGGTGGTAAGGGAATTCGGAAGGTTGAAAAACCAGAAGATTTGGTTGCTGCTTTTGAATCTGCTTCCTCAGAAGCTCAAGCTGCTTTTGGGAATGGTGCCATGTATATGGAGCGGGTGATTTATCCGGCACGCCACATTGAAGTACAGATTTTAGCGGATCAGCATGGACATGTCATTCACTTAGGTGAACGCGATTGCTCTCTTCAACGGAACAATCAAAAAGTTCTAGAAGAATCCCCTTCAATTGCTATCGGAAAAACTCTTCGTAATCAAATTGGTTCTGCTGCTGTTCGGGCTGCTGAATCAGTTGGGTATGAGAATGCTGGAACGATTGAATTCTTGTATGATGAAGGCAAGGGTGAGTTCTACTTTATGGAAATGAATACCCGTGTGCAAGTGGAGCATCCTGTCACAGAATTTGTAACAGGAGTTGATATCGTTAAGGAACAGATTAAAATCGCAGCTGGACAAGAATTATCCGTTACTCAAGAGGATATTGTCATTAAAGGTCATGCGATTGAATGCCGGATCAATGCGGAAAATCCTTCCTTTAACTTTGCACCAAGCCCAGGTAAGATCACTAATCTCTATCTTCCAAGTGGTGGGGTTGGCTTGCGTGTGGATTCTGCTGTGTATCCTGGTTATACGATTCCACCATACTATGATAGTATGATTGCCAAGATCATTGTCCATGGTGAAAATCGCTTTGATGCACTGATGAAAATGCAACGAGCTCTTTATGAGTTGGAAATCGATGGTGTCACAACCAATAGTAGTTTCCAGTTGGATTTGATCTCAGATTCACATGTGATCGCTGGTGATTATGACACTGCATTTTTGATGGAACAATTCCTTCCAAATTATAATAAGGAATGATGAAAAAGCCTGGACTTGTGAGGGAAGTATGAACATCATCTTCACAGTTTCAGGCTTTTATAGTAATGCTGCAGATACTGTAGCATATTATAAGGAGTAAGTAATGGCATTATTTTCTAAAAAAGATAAATATATTCGGATCAACCCGAATAGGTCAGCCTGGAAGGAGCCTCAGCCAAAACCTGAAGTTCCTGATGAACTATTTTCACAATGCCCAGGTTGTAAACATACCATTTACCAAAAGGATTTAGGTAGTGAGCGTGTCTGCCCGAATTGTGGCTATACCTTCCGTATTTCTGCTAAAGAACGCTTGGCGTTGACAGTGGATCCAGCTAGCTTTGAAGAAATGTTTACAGGAATCGAAACGACAGATCCTTTGAATTTCCCAAATTATAAGA
This sequence comes from uncultured Streptococcus sp., assembly GCF_959025735.1. Classification (GTDB taxonomy): domain Bacteria; phylum Bacillota; class Bacilli; order Lactobacillales; family Streptococcaceae; genus Streptococcus. The sequence continues at coordinate 12,773 of NZ_CAUFJQ010000039.1, read as the reverse complement.
AGAAATTAGCAGCAGTGCGGGAAATGACGGGATTGGATGAAGCTGTCCTGACTGGAACTGCCTTGATTAAAGGGCAAAAAGTTGCGCTTGGGATCATGGATTCCAACTTTATCATGGCTTCAATGGGTTCTGTAGTAGGCGAAAAAATTACTCGTTTATTTGAATTTGCGACAAAAGAAAAATTGCCAGTTGTTCTCTTTACCGCTTCCGGTGGCGCTCGGATGCAAGAAGGAATAGTGAGTTTGATGCAAATGGCAAAAATTTCTGCGGCTGTTCAACGTCATTCCAAAGAAAAATTATTCTATTTGACGGTATTGACAGATCCGACAACCGGTGGGGTAACGGCTTCATTTGCTATGGAAGGTGATATTATCATGGCAGAGAGTCAAGCCTTGGTCGGGTTTGCTGGTCGGCGCGTGATCGAATCAACTGTGCGTGAAAAATTGCCAGATGATTTCCAAAAAGCAGAATTTCTACAAGAACATGGATTTGTAGACTTGATCGTGGAGAGAAGCCAAATCCGAGCAACAGTTGGACAATTATTGGCCCTTCATGGAGGTAAACATGAGTAAAATAACACAGATTATTAAAGAGGCACGTGACCAAGGAAGATTGACTGCGCTTGATTTTGCTCAAGGAATTTTTGATGATTTTATCGAATTACATGGAGATCGAAACTTCCGTGATGATGGTGCGGTGATTGGTGGAATTGGACACTTAGGCGATCAAACGGTTACAGTCGTTGGAATCCAAAAAGGAAAAAATCTTCAAGATAATCTAAAACGTAATTTTGGGCAACCCCATCCAGAAGGCTATCGAAAAGCTTTGCGCCTCATGAAGCAAGCGGAGAAATTTGGTCGTCCAGTTGTGACCTTTATCAATACAGCGGGTGCTTATCCTGGTGTTGGTGCTGAAGAACGAGGACAAGGGGAAGCCATTGCCCGCAACCTCATGGAAATGAGTGATCTAAAAGTTCCAATTATCGCGATTATCATCGGAGAAGGTGGTTCTGGTGGTGCCTTGGCTCTTGCTGTAGCAGATAAGGTCTGGATGCTTGAGAACTCTATCTATGCAGTCTTGAGTCCAGAAGGTTTCGCCTCTATTCTTTGGAAAGATGGAAGTCGTGCCATGGAAGCAGCAGAGTTGATGAAGATTACTTCTCACGAATTGTTAAATATGGAAATTGTCGATAAGGTGATTCCCGAGCATGGATTTTCAAATGGAGAACTATTGGCTCAAGTGAAGAAGGAATTACAGGAAGAGTTAAAGGTTTTACAAGCCTTACCTCTCGAAGAGCTTCTGGAGCAACGCTACCAACGTTTTCGTAAATATTAAAAAACTGAGCTTGCAATTTGCAAGACTCAGTTTTTTTAAACTTTATTTTGGTGCGATGACTTCAGCGCCACCCATGTATGGGCGAAGGACTTCTGGAATGGTCACAGAACCGTCTTCGTTTTGGTAGTTTTCAAGAATAGCAGCGACGGTACGTCCGACAGCCAATCCAGAACCGTTCAAAGTGTGAAGGAGTTTTACCTTGCCATCTGCTTCATCACGGTAGCGGATTTGCGCACGGCGAGCTTGGAAATCTTCTGTATTGGAACAGCTTGAGATTTCACGGTAGGTGTTTTGCGCTGGGATCCATACTTCCAAGTCATAAGTCTTGGCAGCTGAGAAGCCCATGTCTCCTGTTGAGAGAGCTACTACACGGTATGGAAGGTTCAGTTTTTGAAGGATATTTTCAGCATTGACAACCATTTTTTCCAATTCATCATATGATTCTTCTGGTTTAGCAAATTTCACCATTTCAACCTTATGGAATTGGTGCAAACGGATCAAGCCACGGGTATCACGACCGGCTGAACCAGCTTCTGAACGGAAAGATGGACTCATAGCGGTGAAGTAGATTGGAAGATCTTTCCCATCAAGAATTTCATCGCGATAGTAGTTTGTCAAAGGAACTTCGGCTGTTGGAATGAGGACATAATTGGTATCGCTAAGTTCAAAAGTATCTTCCTTGAATTTTGGATACTGACCAGTACCAAACATAGAATCATGGTTGACCATGTAAGGAGGGATGACTTCAGTGTAGCCTTCCTTGCCATGTTCGTCCAACATAAAGTTGTAGATAGCGCGTTCTAAGCGAGCTCCAAGTCCTTTGTAAAAGAGGAAACGAGCACCAGTAACTTTAGCCCCGCGTTCCCAGTCAAGGATATCAAGGTCTTCACCTAAATCCCAGTGAGCTTTTGGTTCAAAGCCAAATTCGCGCGGTGTTCCCCAACGGCGAACCTCAACGTTGTCATCCTCATCCGCTCCAACAGGGACACTATCAGCAGGGATGTTTGGAAGGGTAGTAGTGAATTCAGTTAATTTTGCATCGATTTCAGCTAATTCTGTATCCAATGCTTTGACCTCTGCAGAGAGGGTTTGCATGGCAGCAATCTTATCATCTGCATTTTCCTTGTTGCGTTTAGCTTGTGCGATTTCAGCAGATACAGTGTTACGCTCTGCTTTGAGATTTTCTACTTTGACTAAGATATCTCGACGTTTGGCATCGATTTCTTTCATTTCATTCAAAATAGCTGCATCTACGCCACGTGTTGCCAATTTTTTAGCAACCGCATCAAAGTCTGTACGAATTCGTTTAATATCTAACATAGCTTCTCCTTTAACAAAAAACACACCTGTTAGAGTGTTGGAGTGGCATAGCCACGGTTCCATCCAACTTCACAGGTGTGCACTTGATTCGATATTGTATTTTAAAGAAACGGTAGAATTTCAATTAAGATTTCTATCTGCTCGCAGCAACCGCAGACTTTCTGAAAGAACCTCTTAACTTACTTATCCGTTTGCGTCTATTATACAAGAAAAGATCCTATTTTGCAAATAGATTTTTAATTTTAGCCGTGATGATTTGGATCAACGTAGGAAGTTTGACAATTTTATCATTTCCTAGATGTTCCCGAGCAATCTTTAAAATTTTTCCAGAGTCTTTTGAAGCAAAGAGAAATTTTGATTCTCTGGTATAGATTTCAAAATGGCGGCTAATTTTACGTCCGGATACATTGGCTCCGATTCGCTCGATTTCTTGCCAGGGAATTTGGATGTAGTCTTCTACATTTGCATCCGCATAAAATTCAAAAGCGGCATTCCCTACTAGGATTTTTCCAACCTTTCCCCCCACTCCAAGGTAAGAAACCCCTGTAGTATGGAATTCAACGGTTTTATTCAATGATTGAGCCATGAGATCCTCCTGTATTGCTGTTCACTCCATTATATCATAATAAAAAGAAGGCCGAAACCTTCTTTTTAGTTGATCTTTGCTTACATCAAGCCAGCAACGTGTGCTAATACACCGATTACAAAGAGAGCGATGATGATGGTGATTGGAGATACTTTTTTCTTCAACAACCACATACAAGCGAAAGTAAGAAGCAATCCCATCAAACCAGGAATCAATGAATCCAAGTTTTGTTGGAAAGTTGTAACTTTTTCAGGTGTTTGAGATAGGCCTGAACCAACTTGAGCGAAGGCTTCTTGGATTCCTTTGAAACCTTCAGGAAGTTTATCCCAGTGGATATAAGCTTTGTCGTTTAATTTGACAGAAGAAACATTAAAGATGAATTTAATAGATACCCAACGTTCTACCAAGACAGCAAGGATGAACATCCCGAGGATAGAAGCTCCTTTGGTGATGTCTTGCAAGATCCCACCAGACATATCTTTGGTAATTTCAGAACCTGCTTTGTATCCAAGTTCTTGCGTGTACCACAAGAAGGCCATACGAATCGCATTCCATGCGATAAAGAAGATGAGTGGGCCAAGGATGTTACCAGACGCAGCAAGTGATGCACCAAGGGCACCAAGGATAGGACGTACTGTAAACCAGAAGACTGGATCTCCGATACCCGCCAAAGGACCCATCATACCAATTTTAACCCCTTGGATGGCAGCATCGTCAATCGCAGCACCGTTTGCTCTTTCTTCTTCAAGAGCAAGTGTTACCCCGATGATAGGAGCGGCAACGTATGGGTGAGTGTTGAAGAATTCCATGTGACGTTCAAGAGCAGCCGCTTGGTCTTCTTTCTTCGTGTAGAGTTTTTTGATAGCTGGGATCAATGAGTAAGCCCAACCCAAGTTTTGCATCCGTTCATAGTTCCAAGAACCTTGCAAGAAGGTTGAACGCCACCAAACTTTTTGACGATCTGATTTAGATAATTGTAATTTTTCAGTCATGATAGTGTCACACCTTTCTTAATAGTCTTCGAGAATGTCGCCGATTGGATCGTTAGAAGTAGCGGCTCCGCCACCTCCATTGCCACCTTTCTTAGAAAGAGTGAGGTAGATCAAGGCAAGGGCAACACCAATTGCTCCAAGGGCGATCAAGGTCAATTGGCTAACAGCTGCAAGAGCAAAACCGATGGCAAAGAATGGCCATACTTCACGGCTCGCCATCATGTTGATAACCATGGCATAACCAACGGCTACAACCATACCACCACCGATTTGCATTCCATCAGAGAGCCATTTTGGCATTTGTTCAAGAGCAGTTTTGACAGTTTCAGCAGGAATCATCAACAAGAGGGCTGCAGGAATGGCGATACGAAGACCTTGAAGAAGAAGGGCCACAAAGTGAGCGCGTTCTACACCTTTGATATCCCCTTTTCTAGCAGCAGCGTCGGCAGTGTGAACCAAACCAACGGAAAGGGTACGGACGATCATGGTCAAGAAAAGACCAGCAACTGCAAGTGGAATAGCGACACTTTGAGCGACAGCGATTCCTTTTGTACTGAAGTCTCCCCCAAGTACCATGATGATGGCAGCAGCGACAGATGCAAGGGCAGCATCGGGCGCAACTGCGGCACCAATGTTTGCCCAGCCAAGTGCAATAAATTGAAGTGAACCACCAAGCATAATGCCAGCAGTCAAATTACCTGTTACCAAACCGATTAAGGTACAAGCAACAAGGGGTTGGTGGAATTGGAATTGGTCAAGGATACCTTCAAGACCTGCTAAGAAGGCAACAACGACCACTAATACCATAGAAATAATAGACATGTTTAAAATCCTTTCGTAAGTAATCGATTATTGAACGTTAGCTTTGTTAATTAAGTCAAACAAATCTTTCTTAGAATCATTTGGCACTTTACGGACGTCAAATTCAACTCCAAGATCACGCATTTTTTCAAATGTAGCCACGTCATCTTTATCCATTGACAACACATTGTTAACCATGGTTTTACCAGTTGAGTGGGCCATTGAACCAACGTTCAAGGTTTTAATCGGAACACCACCTTCGATGGCGCGAAGAGCATCTTGAGGTGTTTCAAATAAGATCAAAGCATGGGTATTTCCAAAACGTGGATCTTTTGCAACGTCGATCAATTTTTGAATTGGGACAACGTTTGCTTTCACACCATTTGGTGCCGCTTGTTTGATCAATTCCTTACGGAGTTCATCTTTGGCAACAGAATCTGAAGCAACAATGATCCGATCGGCTTTTGAATCAGGTGTCCAAGCAGTTGCGACTTGTCCATGAAGAAGACGTGTATCTAAGCGGGCAAGGTTAATCTTGAGTTTTCCATCTCCGATAACCGTTCCTTCTGGAATAGCAGCTTGGGCTACAGGAGCAGCAGCGGCTGTACTAGCTTCTTCAACAGGATTCAATTCTTCTGGAAGGGCTTTGACACCGTCTTTTGCTTCCTTGATGATGTTTGCAGCGACTTGATCAACGCCGGCATTTGCATCCATCAACCGTTCTGTATAAGCTTGAATCAACATCGGAAGGTTCAATCCTGTGATGATCGCAAATTTACGATCTGGATTTTCTCCCATGACGCGACTTGCTTGGTTAAATGGAGAACCACTCCAAAGGTCAGCCAAAACCAAGACTTCATCTTCTGCATCAAATGCGGCAACAGCTGCATTAAATTTAGCATAGAGATCATCCGGGCCTTCACTTGGCATGAACGTAACCACTTGAACTTTCTCTTGATCCCCAAAGATCATCGAGCCGGATTGGTGGATTCCAGCTGCAAATTCACCGTGGCTAGCAATAATGATACCAATACTCATTATTGACATTCCTCCTTATAAAATTTGTTTGACTTTCAGTTTAAGAAAACTTTAAGCTACTTTATTATAAATCGTTTCCACACTTAAGTCAATTTTTCTATCAAAATTTACAGGTAAAAGAGCATCTTTGTTATATTAACTTATATCTATAGAACACCTATTCCTACTGTTTTTATCGCTATATGATTCCCTAAAAACAGTGTCATAGATACTATAGTTTGTAAGTAAAGGTTGGGTGCGAAATGATCGAAAATCATTCATGAATCGAAAAAGTAAAATAAAAATATAACAACCTGGTTGATGGATCTATTGAGAGTGCTCAAAAAAAGACCAGCCCAGTTGGGCTAGTCCTGTAGGTTCAGTGATTTAGTTTGTAAAGTCAAGTACCATACGTCCTTGAATGGTTCCAGCTTCCATTTCGTCAAAGACTTTGACAGCATCTTCTACTGGACGTTTTTGAACGACAGGGACTACCAAGCCTTCTGCACCAAATTGGAAGGCTTCTTCCAAGTCTTTACGAGTTCCTACAAGAGAACCAATGACTTGGATACCATCTAATACAGTTTTCACAATGCTGAGGTCCATCATTTCAGAAGGAAGACCAACTGCGACAATGCGGCCACCTGCACGAACAGAATCTACTGCTTGGTTGAAAGCTACTTTAGAAACAGCTGTTACGACAGCAGAGTGAGCTCCACCATTTGTTTTTTCTTTGATCAATCCTGGGACATCTTCGACTTCGCGACCGTTGATGACAAAGTCTGCACCAACTTCTTTCGCCAATTCCAGTTTGTCATTGTTGATATCAACAGCGATGACATGTGCGTTGAAGACTTTCTTGGCATATTGAACAGCCAAGTTACCCAATCCACCAGCTCCGTAGATAACGATCCATTGTCCTGGTTCTGCTTTGGCTTCTTTGATGGCTTTGTAAGTTGTAACACCTGCACAAGTGATAGAAGAAGCTTGGGCTGGATCTAATCCTTCAGGTACTTTCACTGCGTAATCTGCAGTAACGATACATTGCTCAGCCATTCCTCCGTCAACAGAATAACCAGCATTTTTTACAGTACGGCAAAGGGTTTCGCGACCGGTTGTACAGTATTCACAAGTTCCACATCCTTCGAAAAACCATGCGACACTGACACGATCTCCAACTTTTAGGCTCTTGACATCTGGAGCGACTTCTTTCACAATTCCGATTCCTTCGTGTCCAAGAACACGGCCTGGCACTTTACCGAAGTCTCCGTGAGCGACGTGCAAGTCAGTGTGGCAGACACCACAGTATTCGATTTGAACAAGAGCTTCCCCTGTTTCAAGTGGACGCATGTCTTTGTTTGCAACGATTTCAACACCAGTACCTTCTGGATTTACAACAACAGCTTTCATTTTGTTCCTCCTTAAGTGAACGAGAAGCGATTTAGAATTTTTGAAAGCGCTTCTTTAATAACTATGTTAATAATATCACAAACTTATCTATTGAACAATAAAAAAATGGAAAAAAAGAAGGGTATTGATTAACCGATTAAGGATTTAGCGCAGAAAAAGACATGAGGGGATAGCTCATGTCTGTTCCTATTATAAGAATAATTGAATGAGTTGACGCGCGACACCATCTTCATTATTCGTGAAATCAGTGATGGAGTCTGCATAGGGGAGAAGGATGGAGCTGGCATTTTTCATAGCGTATCCATAACCAGCTAGAGCTAGCATCTCAGTATCATTGTGCTCGTCTCCAAAGGCAATCAAATCTTTCTGATCCATATTGAGTTTATCCAGAAGGTAGGTCAGAGCAGAAGCTTTGGTCACATTTTTTGGATTGCATTCCAGAATATTTAAGGGACCACCCCAAGTATTGATAGACAGACTGTAGTCATAATGCCGATTCATTTCATCTGCCAGAGCATATTTGTCTTCCGCTTTCGTTTGAAAAAGGATACAGTTTGGGTCACTTGTTACCCGTTCTGGATTAAATTGATTTTCTGGTTGGAAAGCCTCGATACCGAATAATTTAGGGTCTGCGACTTGCTCATTTGGATCGGTAATATAGAATTTATTGCGGTATTCGCCAGCTATAAAGTCCGCTTGGATGGTATCCCGGTTGGCGACCATATCTAGGAGGTATTTTTTATCTAAAGTTAAACATTGTTCATCTGCCCATTTTTTCTCAGGCAGATGGGTGAGGGAGCCATTGAAATTGATCATCGGAGTATCAAGCTCTAGTTGTTTGTAATAGGTATGGGCCATACGGTAGGGACGTCCTGTTGTAATAATGATTTTATGGCCAAGAGCGCTAATTTTTTTAATGGTATCAATGGTAAAGTCGCTCAATTTGCTTTCGGAATTTAAGAGGGTTCCGTCTAGATCTAGAGCGATCATCTTTTTATGCATATTTCAGTTCCTTTCGAGAAGAATGAGACCATTATATCAGAAAAATCGGAAAAGCGCTCAAAAATCGAGAAGCGAAGCGGGATTTCTTGAAAGACGAAAGATCTTTTGGTAGAATAGATATAACGTTCGCAAATTGATTGGGAGCGAGAATGATGAAAAAGGAGTTTATTCTGAAATGGATAAGTTTTTTAAACTTTCAGAACATGGAACCACTGTTCGGACAGAGGTTCTTGCTGGTCTGACAACCTTTTTTGCGATGAGTTATATCCTCTTCGTAAATCCTCAAATGTTGTCACAAACAGGTATGCCAGCTCAAGGGGTCTTCCTTGCAACGATTATTGGATCTGTGGTCGGAACCTTGATGATGGCTTTTTATGCCAATTTACCCTATGCACAAGCACCAGGAATGGGCTTGAATGCCTTCTTTACCTTTACCGTTGTATTTGGTATGGGCTACTCATGGCAGGAAGCTTTGGGAATGGTCTTCATTTGTGGTGTGATTTCATTGATCATCACATTGACAAATGTTCGGAAGATGATCATCGAATCGATTCCGACAGCCCTACGCTCTGCTATTTCAGCGGGGATTGGGATTTTCTTGGCCTATGTTGGGATTAAGAATGCAGGATTTTTGAAATTTACGATTGACCCTCATACCTATACAGTGGTCGGAGAAGGAGCAGATAAGGCGAATGCAACGATTTCAGCCAATGCATCTGCTGTTCCTGGTTTGGTTGATTTTAACAATCCAGCCGTCCTCTTGGCCCTTGTTGGTCTTGCGATTACCATTTTCTTTGTTGTCAAAGGGATTAAGGGAGGGATTATCCTTTCCATCTTAGCAACGACTGTTCTTGGAATTCTCATCCATGTTGTTGATATCAGTAAAATCGACTTTGCAAGTAACCATCTAGGAGCTGCCTTTAATGATTTAGGCACGATCTTTGGTCAAGCTTTAGGATCGAAAGGATTGGGTTCGTTGATTTCCAATACGTCTCGTTTGCCTGAAACCTTAATGGCAATCTTAGCCTTCTCCTTGACCGATATTTTTGATACAATTGGAACTTTGATCGGTACGGGTGAAAAAGTTGGGATTGTTGCGACAAATGGGGAAAACCATCAATCAGCGAAATTAGATAAGGCCCTCTATTCAGACCTTGTAGCGACTTCAGTCGGAGCCATTGCAGGAACTTCAAACGTAACGACGTATGTTGAGTCTGCAGCTGGTATTGGAGCTGGTGGACGCACTGGTTTGACAGCCTTGGTTGTGGCAATCTGTTTTGCTATTTCAAGTCTCTTTAGTCCTTTGTTGGCGATTGTACCGACCGCTGCTACAGCTCCAATTTTGATTGTTGTTGGGATTATGATGTTGAGTGGCTTGAAAAATATCCATTGGGAAGATATGTCAGAAGCAGTTCCTGCCTTCTTCACTTCTATCTTTATGGGCTTCAGCTACTCGATTACACAAGGGATCGCTGCTGGATTTATCACCTATAGCTTGGTGAAAGTGGTTAAAGGACAAGCCAAAGAAGTGCATAGCATGATTTGGATCCTAGATGTTCTCTTTATCTTAAACTACGTGAGCATGGCCTTGAATTAGTTATCAGGGAAATATTTAAAAAGGAATGGGAGTGGTTTCCCATTCCTTTCAGATTGAAGACAAAGTTATACCAAAAACATTCCTTAGGTGAGTACGGACGTCAGCGAACTTCTTTGAAGTTCCATGACTAATTATTGAGCCTAAGGTCTCAATAATTCCGAGTGCCTGAAACGTTATTGTTTCAGGCACTTTTCTCACAGCGGAAAGTTTCAGTATTTTCTTAAATCGATTTAAAAATTGGAACTCAAATTTATTTTTTTGCAGAATCACTTAACTTATTTTACTTTAAAATAGTTTGACTATCTATCTAAAAAGCAAACCTGAGTCGAACAATTTCTAAAAGAAAGAGCAGATTTTTAAAAAGTTTGGTATAATAGAGAAATGATTAGTCACAATGAAACGGAGCTGATCGCTCTAGGAAAACAGCTAGGAAAACTCTTAGAAAAGCAAGACGTGATCATCTTATCAGGTGATCTAGGAGCAGGGAAAACGACCTTTACCAAGGGAATTGCAAAGGGGTTAGGGATTGATCAGATGATTAAAAGCCCGACCTATACTATTGTTCGTGAATACGAAGGTCGCTTGCCTTTATACCATTTGGATGTTTACCGGATTGGGAATGATCCAGATTCTATTGATTTAGATGATTTTCTATTTGGAGATGGTGCGACCATTATTGAATGGGGAGAGCTGATTGAGCCGAGTCTCTCGGATGCTTATCTAAAAATTTTTATCCGAAAATTAGAAGATGGGCGAGAGTTAGCTTTTGAAGCTCATGGAGCGCGTGCAGAAGCTTTGCTAGCATCCTTTGAGCAGGTGGAAAAAACCGATGACTAAGGAAAAGGAAGTGACAGTAGAAATTCGGCAAGCTGACAGTGCAGACGCGGCTCTTGTCGTTGATTTCTTAAATCAAGTTGGGAAAGAGTCAGATTACATGACGCTAGATGAAGCTGGAATTGGCATGTCTCCAGCAGACATGGAGCAATTTCTGATGGTGCAAGAGATGGCGGAAAACAGGATTTGCCTCTTGCTATTTCTAGATCAGGAACTGGCAGCTTTGTTAAATATCACTGCAGCTTCTCAACGGTACATTCAGCATATTGGTGATGTCTTTATTGTGGTTCAAAAAGCTTATTGGAATCAAGGACTTGGACAGATCTTGTTGGAAGAAGGGATCGAGTGGGCGCACTCGACCGGTGTTCTTCGCAAACTAGTCTTGAATGTCCAAGTGCGCAATGAACGAGCAGTTCACCTGTATAAAAAGTTAGGTTTTGAGATCGAAGGTTGCCAAGCTCGTGGAGCTTGTTCAGCTGAAGGAGAATTCTTAGATGTTTACCTTATGGGGAAACTGATAGATTAGAGAGAGATTCTATATGGTTAAAAAAATTATTTTGATGTTTTTGAGCTTATTGACGGTAACAGTGATTGGAATTGGGGCCTATGGCCTTACCATCCTAAACCAAACGACTGGGACTCTCAGTAAGACCTATAAAGGCTTTGGAAATGAGACCAATGTCATTGCAGAAAACAAGCCGATGACTATCCTTTTGATGGGGGTTGATACAGGTAGCGGTTCTCGGGAAGATCCTTGGGCCGGAAATAGTGATACCATGATTTTGGTGACTGTTAATCCTCAAACAAAAGAAACAACCATGACGAGCTTGGAAAGAGATATCCTAACCAATATTACTTCAGATGGCGAAACGGTCCAAGCAAAATTGAATTCGGCTTATGCTCAAGGTGGTGCCAAGTTAGCCATTAAGACCATTCAAGATCTTTTGAATATCCATATTGACCGCTATGTCATGATCAATATGAAGGGATTGGTTCAATTAGTGGATAAGGTTGGTGGCATCACGGTCAACAATCCATTTGACTTCGATATCTCGATCGAGGAAAATGAGCCAGAATATACGGCTAAGATCGCACCAGGACGTCAGGAGATTAATGGGGACCAAGCTCTCGTTTATTCACGCATGCGCTACCAAGACCCAGAAGGAGACTATGGACGTCAAAAACGCCAACGTGAAGTGATCAAAAAGATTGTTGAGAAAGTTTTAAGCCTCAATAGTTTGAGTCACTACAAAGGAATCATTGAGTCTGTTAGTGACAATATGCAAACCAACATTTCACTTGATAGCAACAGTCTTCTTCAATTGTTAGGATATAAAGATGCCCTTTCAACGATTCATCAGTACCAGCTGAAAGGAGAAGATGCCACCTTAGCAGATGGCGGAAGTTATCAGATTGTCACTTCAAAACATCTCTTGAAAATTCAAAATATCATCCGCAAAGCTTTGGGGATGAAAGAAATTAAAACATTGAAAACCAATGCTTACCTATTAGATGGAGATGAAGAGTTGAAGAATACTTCTTCTCAAAATGATTCGCCAGCGGCATCATCTGAGGAAGCACCTGTTTACCAAGAGTTTAACCAACTACCAGTTGTACCATCGACCCAGGATACGGGAGTGGTGACGCCTCAAAGTTCTGTTGCACCAGTGACACCAGTTGCTCCTGCAGCTACAGAGTCGAGCAGTGTGACACCTACGGTACCTTCAGAATAAGAAAAAAACGATTGAGTTTTCTCAATCGTTTTTACTTGGTTGCCAGATGTCTTGAATTTCTTTTAGAGAGGCTGTTGCTTGTTGACTAAATAGTTTGGTCTTGTATTGGAAATCCGTTACCAATTCTTGAAGATTGGTCTTTTGGT
>NZ_CAUFJQ010000038.1 GCF_959025735.1 uncultured Streptococcus sp. | reverse complement strand
ATTTGCGCATAAGTTTGCGCTGCTTGTTCTTCAATGGTTTGAACGTAAGGTGGCAGGAGGCCAATGAGACCTAGTTGCTTACGTTCCTCCAAGGTAAAGGCAGTTCCTTTATTGAGAAAAGGGTTGTTTAAAATATCATGTGCAGTCATCATGTGACCTCCTTATTTAGTTTATTCTATTGTAGCACTTTTTTGCCCCAAATGACACTTTGTTCTATATATGATACAATATAAATGAATCAGTCAATGAAAGTTCAGGCGATACAACCGAAAATGATGCGATTTCAAAAGCTAACAAAATAATAGGTTTATCCATCACTTCCTAGATAGTCATGGTCATCTCTTAAAAAAGCCTGTTCCTTTCCACCTTTTAGAAGGTTATTCTCATCAAAAGATCCACTGTTTTCAGGTATTCTTTTTTCTTCTTATGATGATCAATACCTATAAAAGCCATAGATAATAAATCCAAAATATGTTTGTTATAAGATACTTTGTTTTGTTTAAGGTGTTATTTTTGTCATTTAAAACTTGTATTCTGGTTACATGAAAACAAAACATTATTTACAACGGTATATAGCGCAAAAGGTCAAATATTTGCGAAAACAACAAAATATGAGTCAAGAGGAGCTATCGGAACAAGCAGATCTTGGATTAAAATACATCAATCAATTGGAAAATCAAAACGTGAATCTGACCATTCACAGTCTTGAAAAAATCATTGTCGCTCTTGAGTTAACGCCTGAAGAATTCTTCAATTTTGATTCACTCGAAGCGTCTTCAGATTCTACCGACAGCCTTTCACTTAAGAGAGTAAATATGAAAATTAAGCAACTTCCAGTTGGAAAAAGGGAGAAGATCCTAACGATTTTCGAAGATCTTTTAGATAGCCTTTAATTGTCCTCTGACTCACCTCAGATTGTAACAAACAAAAAATCATATAGTCAAATTAGCTATCACGGATAATTTTTGCTTATCCATGTCTGTCTATTTAGAAGAGGGAGCCCAATGAATCTTAAGGACTTTTATTATTTTCTTGATCTTAGTCAACAGCAATCCTTTACTGGGGTTGCCCAAAAACACGGGATCAGTCAACCATCCGTTTCCTATGCGATTAAACGACTAGAAAAGGAATTTCACTGCCCATTAATCGCGCACGATCCTTCTCACCGTACTTTCAAATTAACGCCCCAAGGAGAAATCTTGCTACGACATATTCAAAAGGTCTTACCTGAGATTCAAGGGGCCAAAAAAGAGATCCTCCGGAGTCTCTCTCAATTCAATACGGTTGGGTTCCCACCAATCATCATTGACTATCTTGTCCGAAAACAACCCGCCTTTATCAGTAATGTTGCAGCTCTTCAAAGTATCCATCCTGTCCAAGAAGGATCTGTTGAACTTTTAGAAATGCTTTCCAAAGGAGAACTAGATGCTAGTTTTTTAGGGAGTTTAGAACCGATTAAAGATCATCGCTTCCAGGTAAGAGAAATGGCCAAACGAGATCTCTTCTATATCCTTCATCACAACCATCCACTAGCCTCAAAAAAAGTATTACAATTTTCAGACGTCATCGATGAAGATTTTATCATTCCAGATGAGCACTTTGTTCATTTAAAAGCCTTTGAACTGTTGAATGAGCGCTATCACCATGAGGCTACGCCCTTCTTTCAGACGGATGATATTCAGCTCCTAAAACAACTTCTTCGTAAACAAGTGGGGATCAGTTTACTAGCAGATCTTGCACTAACAGATGATGAAGAGGAATTGATTGCCATTCCGATGGATGAAGACGAACGGATCAGCTTTTACGTTTCATTAGTTGAACCGAGGGAAAGTAATCTCAAACCGGAGGTCATCCAATTCTTTGAAAAATTACTAAGTTAATCACAACCTCCATTCTTTGTCCTGATTTAGAAACATAAATAAAGTGACTAGCTAGTATTTTTTACGACTAAAAAATATAGTAGAAATGCCGATAAAATAAGGATTCCTGCAAATTTGCGGGAATCCTATTTTCTTTTGCGCACTTTGTATATTTAAATTATTTTATGTATATTTTTCTCTCTCGTATTTTTATCAATAATTAGGGATATAAAAGCCAGCAAAACCCTTGATTATTATACCGTTGACAAGTTTTTCAAAAACCTGTATGATAGAAAAAAGTTTATTAAAAAGGGGACGTATTTTGAAAAAATATACTATTTCACGTAAACAAACTTTAACTTTAGCATCCGTTGTTTTAGGAACTGTCTTCACAGGAACGACTATTGCTTCAGCTGATGACGTTGCACCTAGCACAACCCAAGCTGCTCCTGCAGCTACTACAGCCGCAAATTCACCTATCACGGCTGCAACAGAAGAAATCAACGCCAAAGCCAATACACCAGTTGTTCCTGCTGATAAAGCAAAAACTGGGGATATCATCGCTGTGGACGTCAAAAAAACTGGCCCATCTGCTAAAACAGACGGTGCAGACACCACCACTACTTCAACAGCAACCATCAAAACGACTAGCTTAGCAGATCCAAACACACCTGTTGGCACTTCAAAACCGGTCTCATCTACTAAGACAGCTACATCAACCAAGGAAACAGCGGACTACACTGAGACAACAACTGAAACAGTTAATAAAACAACTGTAGTCGAAGTGACAAAAGAAGCCGATGTGGTCAATAAAAAAGAAGTTCAAGCAACATCAGACATCGTCTTTGTCATTGACAAATCAACTTCAATGGATTCTCACATCAGGGATACGATGAAGAATGTCGAGACCTTCGTTCGCAATCTATCGGCAAAAAATATTCAAGCTCGTTTAGGATTGGTTGAATACGAAAGAGCTAGTGAAGTTAAATACCATGATTTCAATGGATCTAAGTTCACAAGTGATCCAGAAAGTTTCATTTCTGCTTTGAAAACCATCAAAACTAAAGGCTACTATGAAAATGCTACTGTTCCATTGCATCATATCGCTACTTCAGGAGACTACAACTGGGGGACTGGGGCAAACAACCATCGCTTTGCTTTCTTGATTACAGATGAGGACATTGATCTTACAAAGGATACACCAACCAAAGAAGCGACACTGAAAGCCCTTCAAGATGCTGGTATCTCTTTGACAGTGGTTGGTGAAACACGTGAAAAAAAAGACTTTGATCCATTGGTCAATGGAACAAATGGTCTCTACCTAGATATCGACAAAAACTTTGCTAACTTGTTGAACGTTCAATTTGCCAATAAAGTCGTTGAAACTGTCCAAAAAGGTCGTGTCTTCAAGGTACAAACAGACAAGTATGAGTTGATCTCAAAATCTCATCGTGTGGCGAAAGCAAAACCACAAACATCTAGCATCCAAACGCCTGCAACACCGACTCCTACTCCTCAAAAACCGGCTGTTGTAACCCCTGCGAAACCGACTGTATTCACACCTGCTAAAAACGAGCCTGCCAAAACCGCAGTCTATATCGCACCTGCAGCTCTTCCTCAAAAAGAAGCAAGTCTTCCAAATACAGGAAGCAAAAACTCCATTGCTTTGACGACTCTAGGTCTTGGTCTTCTTAGCATGGGTGCTGCCTTTGGACTCTCTCGTAAAACAAAAAAAGACTAACATGAAAAAGCCTAATCAAATGATTAGGCCTTTTTAGCTCTGTACGAATGATTCCTGTTTGCCATTTCCATTTGAAAGTAGAAATCTTCAGCTTCTACCAAAAGATTCTTGTCCTCCGCTATGATATAATGGGGACAGTACAAGGGAGGAAACCAATGTTACAAGAACTAGCCTTTACAGGCCAATGGAGACACTATCAAAAACGCGTTCTCGATAAGAGTGACGCTTTTATGGCGGATGGCCATCTACATTTGGTAGCAGCTCCTGGCTCTGGAAAAACAACCCTGGGAATCGAATTTATCAGACGCTTTGGCCAGCCAACCCTGATCTTGGCTCCTACGGTCACCATTCGTCAGCAATGGGTGGACCGGATTATCCAGGCATTCTTGAGTGATGAAAGCCAAGCGGAGCAATTGATCTCTCAGGACCTCAAACACCCTAAGCTGATTACAGTGGCTACCTATCAGGCCCTACACAGCGCCATGAACCAAGTCGTCGGTCAATCACAAGCTGAGGATACCGATGACCAGGCAGAGATTGAAACATTTGATTTCAAAGGCTTTGATATCTTTACTACTTTCCAAGCCATCTCACTCGGAACCCTTTGTTTGGATGAGTGTCATCACCTGCGTAATGAGTGGTGGAAGAGTTTGGAAGCCTTTCGTCAAGCCTTCCCTGACTTAAAGATGATCTCCCTTACTGCTACCCCTCCCTATGAAGGGGATCCTGCCCTTTGGGATCGCTATATCCGCATGTGTGGTGAGATCGATGAGGAAATCACCGTCCCCGAATTGGTCAAAGAAGACACCCTTTGTCCCCATCAAGACTATGTTTACTTTGCCTTTCCAACCAAGGAAGAGCAAGAGCAGTTGGACGCCTTTAGCCAACAAAAGAATGCTTTCTTGCAGCAACTGACTTCCGATCCCCTCTTTTGCCAATACCTCCAAAACTGCCAAGCCTTATCGGGTCAGATCAGCGATGATGAATTGCTCAATGATCCCAAGTATCTCTCTGCTACCCTGATCTTTCTTCGAAGCAAGGGAATCGTCTTTCCCAAACGTTTCCAGGACCTCTTAGGAGCCAAGAAACTACCTGCTTTCACCCTGGACTGGCTTGAAATTCTCCTGCAAGGTCTGCTCTTTCAGGTACCTCACTGGTACAATCTACCTGAGGAATACGAGAAGCAAGTCCTCCATGAACTAAAAGCAGCCAGCTTAATCGATCGAAAACAAGTTAAACTGGTCCGCAACAAAAAACAAGACCTCCTGCTCAATCAATCCCTCGGAAAACTCAATGCAGTCCGAGAAATTTTCAAGGCGGAATACCAGGCTCTTGGAAGCCGACTGCGCCAACTGGTCCTAACAGACTATATCCGCCAAGATTTTGAAGTTCATCTAGGAGATAAGGACGCCCAATTTACTCAATTGGGAGTGCTCTCTTATTTCGAATCTATTCGCAGGGAAAGCTTAGAGCAAGCAACTCCTCCTGCCATCGCTGTCTTGACCGGCAGTATCGTCATCATCCCGACGGTCGCTAAGCCAAGATTAGAAGACCTTCTAGGAGAGGATCGATTGACTTACCAAAGTGTCGGCCAATTATCTCCTGATGACTTTCTCAAGGTTCGCTTGGTTGGTTCTCAACATGATTTGGTGACAGCCGTGACCCAGCTCTTTCAAGAAGGGCTCATCCAAGTCGTCATTGGAACCAAGTCACTTCTAGGAGAAGGCTGGGATGCTCCCTGCGTCAATTCCCTGATCCTAGCGAGCTTTGTCGGCAGCTTTATGCTCAGCAACCAAATGCGAGGTCGTGCCATCCGAGTGTGGCCTGAGGATCCAGACAAGACCAGTAATATCTGGCATCTAGTCTCTATCAACCTTTCCCTAAAGAAATGGTATGAAAAGTCCGATCTTGAAAAGGAGGAAATCGAAGCCATCACTGATCAGTTGAAAGAATACAGTCCTGATCTGGAGCTCTTAGAAAGACGGATGAAGCAATTTTTAGGTCTCCATTACAAGGAGCCCTTCATCGAATCCGGTATCGAGCGTCTAGCCTTTGACAATATCCGCTATACCAAAAAACAGTTGCAAAAACTCAATGAAGAAACCTTAGAGCGCTCCACCCATCTTCAAGAACTCCGAGACGGCTGGAAAAAAGCCCTGCCGATTCTGGAGAATATGGAGATTGCAAACGAGGTCCAAGTGGATAAACACTTCCTGCCCTTGGCCCTATTTTTTGACGCTAGGAAGCTAGCTCGTTGGCTGACGGCCGCCACTTTGACCGATGCTTTTGCCAACCTGATTTACTATTCACATAGAGGAGGAGGGAATAAAGAGTCTCTTATTCTTCTATTCTTCCTAGCTGTTCTTGCTCTCCTTGCTTGGCTCCGCTACTATCTCTATAAGAGCCCTTATAAACGGTTAGAAGTCTTCGGCCAGGCAATTCACCAAGCTCTGCTCCTCTTTGGGCATATTCAGACTCAAGAGACCCGTATCCAAGTCGTACGAGACAGAAAGGATGCCATCAACACACTGATCTATTTGAAGGGCGGAACCATGCGGGAGAAGGAACTCTTCTCGCAAACCATGATCGAATTCTTCGCACCGATTGAAAATCAGCGCTATATCCTGAAAGCACAGGAAAAGGTATCCGATCAAACAGAATATTTCGCTGTACCAAGCCTCTTTGACAAACGGAAAGAGGATTCCCAAGCCTTTGTGGAGCAAATCCGAAAGAGCCTAGGTAAGTATGACCTCGTCTATACCCGAAGTGCCGAAGGCCGCGCCATTCTCCTTGATGCGCGCATCAAGGCCCTAGCCAACAAACAAGAGCGCACCTTCACCAAGAAACAAGTGATGTCGGATTTGAAATAGAACTTGCAAAAAAACCATATTCCTTTTTAATAGGAATATGGTTTTTTGGTTTGTTTCTATCAGATCCCCCTATTTCCACAAGCCACCTAAGATTTGTTTTTCGACCAAGGAAAGATCTTCATCAGTCACTGGCCCATCAGTTCCAAGAATATAGAGCTGACCAAAATAGGCAAGCAGCGGGCCAATCAGAATACGCAGGAATTGGGAAATAGTCAGATCAGGATTGATGCGAGGGTCCGTTTTCAGTTCTTGAAGGAGGTCACCAATTCTACCCTGAATGAAACTCCAAATATGTTCTTGCTCCTTCTTGATCTTTTCATTCGAAAACATCTCCTGTAACACGATTTTTAAGAGAGCTTGATTGGTTTTGAGGTAGTTCATTCGGTCATAAACGAAATAGTGAATTTTCTCCTCTGTTGTTTGAAATTTTAAGAGTTGATCCAGAAAATTCCCCAGAAGACTAGGAAGGATCGGATGTAAAATAGCTGTCAGCAACTCATCTTTGGTCTTGAAATACTTGAAGAGTGTGGCTTGGCTAAGCCCGGCATGCTCCGCAATTTGAAGAGTTGAAGTCCCATTATAACCCTTGGTCGAGATCAAATCGACGGCTGCCTGCATAATTTTCTTCTTTCCTTTGGGATAGTCTGCTCCCTCTAGATAAGCTTCAAACGACTCAAAAATACTCTCGTTCATGTCCATCCTCACATCCTTTTTATTTTTATACCTTACGATACCGACGCAATCCGACAATATTCAGCATTGTCAAAGCGACAAGGAAAAGCAGTAAAACACCGATATTTGGCAAAATATCCCCAAGGTTACGTCCGTAAAGAATAATCTGACTCATGGCATCACCTGAGTAGGTCAAAGGCAAGAATTTCCCAATTGTTTTTGCCCACTCTCCCATTGAACCAAGAGGAATGATTCCTGAGAAAAAGAGCTGCGGCATAATCACAAGAGGAATAAATTGCATCATTTGAAATTCTGATTTGGCCAAGGTGGACAAGAGAATTCCGAAGGCGAGTGCTACAAGAGCCAATACCACATTAACTATTATAACATTTAATAAACTTCCGACAACTTCAATATTCAACAACCAAATAGCTGCTAAAACAACAACTGCTGTTTGAAGAATAGCGATGATTCCATAAGACATCATGTAACCATAGACGATTTCAGAACGTTTGACCGGAGTGGCTAATAAGCGATCTAGGGTCCCGCTGGTGCGTTCTTTCAACAGCGCCATCCCTGAAATCAAGAAGACAAAGAAGAAGACGACAAATCCAATCAAGACTGGAATCATTTTGGCAAAGAAACCTGTATCTTCATTCCCATACTCATAAGATTCCTTAATTTCTGGTGATTTTGCATCGAGTTTCAATTGAGGAAGGGCCTGTTTAACACGAGTTAATAGTTGATTGGTGCCTTCACTGGCGATACTGGTCCGCAATACTTGACGGGTCATAGCAGTTTTCGAAGCATCTGTATTGGCATAATCTACCTGATACTCCCCGTCTTTATAAGAAATGACGGCGTCGACTTTCTCATCAGCCAAGTCTTCTTTGGCTTGCTCCATGTCTTTGTATGTTTTCACATTGACATGGTCCAGATCATCCATTTTCTTTACCAAACTAGTTGGTAGATCCTGCGTTGCTAGCTTGATGTTCACGGTTGTACTAGCCGAAAACATGAGGTTCATCAACCACATGATAAAGACCGGAGCCACAAACATCATGGCAAGGGTTCGTTTGTCACGAAGCAATTCTTTGATAACTTTTTTTGCAATGGCAAGGGTTCTCATCTTATTCTCCTTCCGCTTTCAAAAAGACTTCTTCAATACTTGAAACACCATAACTTTCCTTGAGATTTTTTGGTGTATCAAAGGCAATGATGTTTCCACCTAACAAGAGGCCAACCTTATCTGTCAGCTCTGCCTCATCCATGACATGGGTGGTAACCAAAATTCCTACACCCTTGTCTCTAAGAGTAATTAATTCCTTCCAGATTTTCTTTCGAAGAGAAGGGTCGATTCCAACTGTCGGTTCGTCCAAAATCAGGAGTTGAGGATTTCCTAAAAGCGCAATCGCCAGCGACAAGCGTCGTTTCATGCCTCCGGAATAACCAGACACAGCCTTATTTAAGTGCTCTGTTAAATCTACCACCTGAGCCACATGGGCAATTTCATCCTTTAAGTCTTTTTTGGAAAGGCCTTTTAGCTGACCGAAAAATTCCAAATTTTCTTGTCCTGACAAAGCCTCATATAAAGCATCAGACTGGGCCATATAGCCAATATCTCCCAGAATATGACGATTGGGCATGGTGTGGTCTAAGACTAAAGCGATACCGCTATCTGCCTTTTCCATTCCTAACATGGTTTTTATCATGGTTGATTTACCAGCACCAGAAGGACCGATTAGACCAATGATTTCCCCAGACTGTAATTCAAAACCAACGTGGTTTAACACAAGTTGTTGACCAAAAGATTTTTCTAAATCTTGTAAATGTAGCAATGTTTTCATTTACTTCCTCCCAGGTGAGTGTTCACTCACTTTTTAATGATAAATCTATTATAGTGAGTGAACACTCACTTGTCAAGTAGAAAATTTCATTTTTTTCAGAAAGATAAAAACACCAGATGAATACATCTGGTGTTGATAATGGAAATTTCTGCTGTTAAGCTTCTGTCTGCATCTACTCGCGATACTCTGAAATAGTCTGTCCGGTCCATTTTTTAAAGGCTCGTGAGAAGGAAGACACTTCGGAGTATCCTAGTAAATAGGCTACATCAACTGTTGTCATGTAATGACAATTTGCGTCACAATGAAATTGATTGGTCTACTCCCCTTCCTTCCATCATATACTGTCATTTTTCTGATATAATAAATTGTTCAAACATCGCAGAAAGGATAACCCATGTCAAATCTTATCAAACACAAACGGGTTGAGTATAGTGAACTCTTTTATGATCTGGTCTTTGTTTACGCTATTTCCAAAACCACTGCCCTTATCCATCATCTTCACCATGGAGTCTTATCATTAGATGCCATCTTTGGTTTCCTGATGACACTTCTGGTTTTGGTCAATTCTTGGATAATTCAGACCGTCTATACCAACCGCTATGGAAAGAATTCCCTTTTCAATATGACCGTCATGTTCATCAATATGGCAATGTTGCTCTTAATCTCAAACATGATTACCAATGACTGGCAGAGCTACTTTCATACCTTCTGCTGGACAGTGGGAACCCTGACCTTAACCCTATTTCTCCAATACTTAGTAGAGTATTTGCGTAAGTCTACTACTCCAGCCAATCGAAAAAGTATCAAGGGCTTTCTTTGGATGACAGGGCTCAGGACCTTGGCTATCTACATAGCTGCACTTCTTCCGATAGATTTTGGTATCTATGTCTATATGCTAGGGATTCTCTTGACCTTCGTCATGCCTATTATCTTAACTCGACATACAAGTCTTTTTCAGATTAATCTCCCCCACCTGATTGAACGCATCTCGCTTTTAGTTATCATCACTTTTGGTGAGATGATTATGGGCCTTGCAGATTTTTTTACACTTGAAAATTTCTCTATCCACTCTATCCTTTACTTTATCATCATGGTCAACCTCTTTATGAATTACTTTGGTAAGTTTGACCATGCCATTGATGAAGAAGGAAAGAATAAGGGAATCTTCCTAATTTATAGTCACTATCCAATTTTCATCGGCTTGATTATGGTGACTGTGTCTATGAGTTTCTTGGTCAATCCAGAAGTCCATCACCATTTTGCGACTGGCTTCTTCTATACGGGTATCGGCCTCTTTCAAGCTGCTATCCTTGCAAATGGCTATTTTAACAAGAGTCACCTCAAGTATGACAAGCTCTATTATGGTTTGCAAGCAGGGATGTTCCTTATCGGACTGGTTCTCTCCCTTCTTTTCTCAGCCAATCCAACCATTGTCATTACCATCGCAACCGTGATGACTTTAGCAATGGAAGTTCACTTTATCCATTTTTATATGACCCGAACCAAGAAATTTTCAAGTCCGGATTGGGAATTGTATTAAAAAATTCTAGTAGATATTTTCTACTAGAATTTTTTCGTTAGTCCAGTACAATCATAGCCTTAATCGTCTTACGTTCATCCATATCTTTATAGGCTTGATCAATCTCATCCAAGCTATAGCTATGAGTAAAGACGCGACCTGGGTTGATGTCGCCATCAAGTACAGCCTTGAGCAAGAACTGCTTGTCATAGGTAGTAACAGAGGCTGCCCCACCTGCCACCGAAATGTTTTGGGCAAAGGTCGAACCAAGGGCACGATTATTGTAATGAGGGACACCGACAAAACCTAAACGCCCACCATTATGAAGCACCCCAAGGGCTTGATCAACAGCTGCTGCGGTACCGACACATTCAAGGGCCGCATCTGCTCCGCCACCAAGGATTTCACGGACCTTGGCAATGCCTTCTTCACCACGCTCCGCTACGACTGCTGTCGCACCAAATTCCAAAGCCATCTGTTGGCGGTCTTCGTGGCGACTCATGAGGACAATTTGTGACGCTCCCCGCATCTTAGCTGCGATCACTGCACATTGACCAACGGCACCGTCCCCGATGACCACTACTTTGTCACCAGGCTTCACGTCTGCTACACGCGCCGCATGGTAGCCCGTCGGCATGACATCTGCCAGCGTCAAGAAAGATTTGAGCATGGCTTCTGTATAATCTGATGGTTGCCCTGGAATTTTGACAAGGGCCCAGTTGGCGTATTCGAAGCGCATGTACTCCGCTTGCACCCCATCAGACCAGTTGGTGCCGATATGACGGTCACACGTCCCATCGTAGCCAGCACGACAGGCATCACACTCCCCACAACCATGGGTGAAAGGTGCGATGACAAAGTCTCCTGGTTTGACCGTTGTAATAGCTTCTCCGATTTCTTCGACAATCCCAATGGCTTCGTGGCCACTATTTTGATGCCCTGCTTCAATATCTGGATTACGGTAGCTCCAGAGATCGGATCCACAGACACATGTGCGGACGATGCGGAGAATAACATCATCCGGCGCTTCGATTTGCGGACGTTCAACTTCTACTAGACCCACTTGCCCAGCTTTTGTATAAACTGTTTTCTTCATAGGAACAACCTACTTTCTATTGCTTACTTACCTACAGTATACACTTTTTCTTAGGCTTCTGCTCGTACCAACTCGTCATTAATGATGGTGATGATCATGCCCATGACCTTGATCCACTTCCAGTTCTTCGATATTTCGCTTGTGGGCGCGGTGGGTCGCCAAGTCTTCATCCACTTCGATGGTAACATTTTGAAATCCACTCTCTTTGAGCAAGGTGCGGATAGACTCTTTACAGACCTCCATATGCTTGACATGCTCCAGACAAACATGGACAATGGCGTTTTTTTCCAAACCATCCATGGTCCAAAGATTGAGCTGATTGATACTAGCGACATGGTCCAACCGCTCCAAATCACTCTTGACTTGCTGGATATCTACTCCTTCTGGCACGGCATCGAGGAAAATCTTGAGCGTGCTCCAAAAACGTGGAATGGCTTTGGACAGAATAAAGAAGGAAATAGCAAGGGACAGGAGCGGATCCAGGATATACCAATCCGTAAATCGGAGAACAATGGCCATTAGGATGACAGCCACCCAACCCAAAGTATCTTCAAGAAAGTGCAGGCTGAGAATGGATTCGTTCTTGGTTTGCCCTTTGCGAATGACGAGGCTCGCTAGCACATTGATGCTGACGGCTATGATTCCAAGCCAGAGAATGCCCTCATCGTTGACAGGTTGTGGGTGAAATATTTTCGTTATATTTTCTAAAATAACCAGAATGGACCCTGTCATGAGAATCACAGCCGTTACCATGGCCCCTAAAAGGCTAAAGCGCTTGTAGCCCAAGGTATAGTGGCTGTCTTCTTCACGGTTAGAAATGCTCTCCAAAAAGGCGGAGATCCCAATAGCGATCGCATCCCCCAAGTCATGGACCGAATCCGCAAGGACAGCGCTGGATCCAAAAATCCCTCCTGCAATAAACTCAACAATGGCATAACTCAAATTCAAGAAAAAAGCGATCCAGACCGCATGTTTTGTCTTCATAATCCTATTTCCTTTGTTATAATAGATTCATGAACATCATGTTCATTATCATTATCTAACATTCACAACAGAAAGGATAGGGGCAAACCGTTTAGGGTGTACGTTACTGAACAGTTTGTTCGAAGTGTCCATATGACAGCACAGGATCGTCGCATCACCAAAACTCGAAAAGCTATCTATCAAGCTTTTTTACAATTACTCAACCAAAAAGACTACGAGGCCATCACGGTTCAGGAAATCATTGACTTAGCCGATGTGGGGCGATCAACCTTTTACAGCCATTACGAAAGTAAGGAATTATTGCTAGATGAACTCTGTCAAAAGCTCTTTCACCATCTCTTTGAGCGTGCTGAACACCTCTCACCACAAGACTATCTGGCTCATATCTTTCAGCATTTCAAGAAAAATCAAGATCATGTGACCAGTCTCTTGCTCTCTAAAAACGATTATTTTATACGGCAACTGCGAAAAGAACTAGAACACGATGTCTACCCAATGGTAGCCGACGAACTTATCAAGTCCCATCCAACCATCCCTCACTCCTACCTCAAACACCTGGTCGTCAGCCATTTCATCGAAACCCTCAGCTGGTGGTTGAAAAAAGGCAAGTCCTACACCGAACAAGAAGTGATCCAATTTTATTTGGAGATTTTAAAAGTGGGCTCGAACTAGAAGGGAGTATTTTCAATGACCAGCGTGCAATTTTACTTTCTATTTCCATCACTCTTCATGCTTCACGAACTTGAAGAAATCATTTGGATGCCATCCTTTGTCAAAAAATTATCAGCACAGTTTCCAGATAATCGAATCCCATCTTGTTACACTCCTTTTGCTTTCAATGCCATTGTCTTGGAGCAATTTCTGATCCTAATGACGTCGCTATATCTTAGTTACCAGTTTAACAACTATAGCATTTACGCAAGCATCATAATCGCTTATATCTACCATGTGTTCGGACATCTGATTCAGACAGTCGTTATTCGAAAATATGTGCCTGGGTTGTTAACGGGCATTTTAACAAGTTTGTTTGCTCTTTGCAATCTCAAAAATGAATTTCCAATTAAACTTTATGGTTACTCTCTTTTTACCTTCTTGGTTATTATTTTAAATCTTGTAGTATCATTTATGATTCTTCATAAAATCAGTCATAAAAAATAGTACTCAGGCAATCATATCTTAGAAAGGAAACCCTATGTTCTTCCCCATTCTTCTCGGCTTTTTTACAGCCTTCTTTGCCCTTGCTTTTGTTCTTCTTCACTTATTGGCCTCCCTTTCAGAATTTAAAAAGGGAAATCACACTTTAGGAAATACATTTCTCCTCATCGGAAGTAGCCTTGCGACCTTATCTCTCATCCTCTACTTCTTTTTACCGATTGTCTCTCTAGTCCTTTGGCTGATCGGATGTGGTTTGATTTGCTACGGAGCCTATTGGAATGGAAAACACAAAGGAAACTTCCACCCAGTCCACCACCTGATTCGGATGGGCATCGCTCTGGTGATTACAATTTTATTAGCTCTCATATAAGAAAAGCTCAGGTTTTCAAAAAACTTGAGCTTTTGTAGTTTCTATTTATTATGCCATCAACAGCATGAGAATAGGAATCACCACCATGGTTGCAAGGGTCGTTTCTGTCACCATGACGGCTGCATAGTCACTATCAGCTCCATAGAGTCTGGCAACAACTGGCGCATTGGTCATCACAGGCATAGCGGACTGGATGATAAAGACCTGCTTCATCAAACTTGGAAGAGGCACCCAGTAGACGATGGAGGCCATCAAGAGAGGGGCAACCAGAAAGCGACCTAGTAGAATCAATAGTTGCTCTTTTCCCAGAACCAACTGCTTCACACCTACATGAGACACTGACAAACCGATGAATATCATGGATAAGGGGGTTGTTAAATTGCCCAGGTACTGTAAATCACTGGCTAGAAAAGCTGGCAACTTGATCTGTAGCATCACCAAGACTAGTCCCAAGAGAAAGCCCATAAGGGGCGGAGAAAAGACTTTTTTCAGACTGGTTTTGAGATCAAACTGAGCTTCTCCCTCACCATCTCGCTGAATGAGATAAGTTCCCAAAGTCCAGAAAAAGGTCGTATTACACATGTAATAGATCAAAACATAGGGAATACTGGCATCTCCAAAGAGGGCTTGGTTAATGGGGAGTCCCACGAAGATGGTATTGGAGTTAAAAAACATGGAAATAAAGAGGCCACGACGGTCCTGTCTCACCGCAAAGATTCTGGCTACTCCTGTCGCGATGCCAAGCAAAACAACCATAGACAGGGCAGGAAACCGCAAAGCTGGCAACATTTTAAGTAGATCTGCTGCTGTGAAGCGCTGCGTAATGGTGTAAAGCATATAGCAGGGAAGAGCAACTTGAGTGACCAATTTAGCGATCAGGCCACGTGACTTGTCATCAAACCAGCCTTTTTCACCTATGACAAAGCCCACTAAAATCATACCTAGAATGACAAGGATACCTGATATACTTCTCAAAAAGATCTCCATGTTTTCTCCTTTTCTTTTTATAAATTTGAACTAGAGAATATCATTTTTTACAAGTCTCAAAAACTACTCTAGTATATCATAAAAAGAGGTGGGGCAACATTGCCCAACCTCATGCATTTTATTAATTGTCACTAATACCCCTTCTTAGCAGCTTTCGTCCATTGGTACCAACCAACTACTGTTGATAAGGTAAATCAAGAAAAACCAATAAAATGGTGGGGACTATGGCGAAAATAGATGATTCAGTTAAAAAGAAAGTTCCAGAATTGCGATTTAAAGGATTCACGGATGAATGGGAACAGCGTAAGTTGGGAGACGAAGTTCGAATAGTGATGGGACAGTCTCCTAATTCAGAAAATTATACTGATGATCCTAATGGGCGCTAAAAATGCGAAGACCTATGAAGACCTATTTTGTATTAGTCAAACAAAAGATCCAAAAGAAATGGTATATGATTATGACCATGAAACAAAGTAAAATCAAACCGAGTGATC
>NZ_CAUFJQ010000037.1 GCF_959025735.1 uncultured Streptococcus sp. | reverse complement strand
TAGCGTCTCCTATGATCGGATTGAGACACTTTTAGCAGAAATACCTGATATTCAAGATCCGAGTCAACCAGTCACAGTCATTCAAAATGGCGATCTGGAATATGACATTAAAGAATTCGCCTATGAGAAAGAGCCTGTCCTTGAAAAGGTTGCCTTTCATTTAGAAAAAGGGCAAACCCTTGGAATTGTAGGACCAACTGGATCTGGAAAAACCACCTTGTTGCGTCTCTTGCTTAGAGAGCATGACTTGGAGCAGGGAGATATCTTGCTCAATGGAATCTCTATCAAAGACTATCGTTTAGAAGATCTTCGAAGCTTGATCGGCTACGTCCCTCAAGATCAGATTCTCTTTGCCATGACCATTCGCGAGAATGTCGCTTTTTCAGATCCACAGATCAAGGAAGAAGAGGTGATGAAGGCTCTGAGAACTTGTGGAGTCTATGAGGATATTCTGGCCATGCCAGACCAGATGGAGACAGTGCTGGGAGAGCGAGGGGTCTCTCTTTCTGGCGGGCAAAAGCAACGGATTGCCATGAGTCGTGCTTTAGTCATGAATCCTGAGATCTTGATTCTGGATGATTCCCTGTCGGCAGTAGATGCTAAAACGGAGCACCAAATCATTGAAAATATGAATCAGGAACGCAAGGGGAAAACAACGATTATAACAGCCCACCGCCTATCAGCGATCGTTCATGCGGATTTGATTCTGGTAATGGAGAATGGACAAATCAAGGAGCGAGGAAATCACGAGGAATTAATGGCTCAAAAAGGTTGGTACTATGAAACCTACCAAGCCCAACAATTATCAGAAGAAATGGAGGGAAAGCTGAATGAAAACATCTGAAGCTCATGTGATGAAGCGGCTCTTGACTTACATGTGGCGTTATAAATGGTTAACGGCCCTAGCCTTAGCCTTTACCTTCCTGACTAGTCTGTTATTGACGGCGATCCCTCTTGCAGCCCGCTGGTATATTGACCACCTAGTGGATCCAACAGAAACAGACTCACCAGTTCTGACAGCTTTTCAGTTTTTGATTCTCTACTATGGGTTATTCATTGGGCGTGTGCTGGCGACTTACCTGAGCCAGTTAACCTTTGCGCGCGTATCCAATTCTATCGTAAGAGACATTCGTCTAGATATTTTCCAAAATCTTCAAAGGCTGGGCATGTCCTTTTATGACCAGACAGCAGCAGGTTCGATTGTTTCGCGTGTGACCAATGATACACAGGCAGTCGCAGATATGTTTTCTACGGTCTTTTCAAGCCTGGTTTCATCCTTTTTACTCTTTCTAGTCACTCTAGTAACCATGTTTAGCTTGGACTGGCATTTGACCATTTGGATCCTGCCTTTTCTTCCCATCATTTGGTTTTCCATCCGTCTCTATCGCAAGTTATCCAATCGCTTGGTCAAGATGACCCGACAAAAATTATCAGATATCAATGTGAAATTATCGGAATCTATCGAAGGAATGCGGATCGTGCAGGCCTTTCGTCAAGAAAAGCGTTTGACGGATGAATTCGAACAGATTAATGGGGAACATTTGGACTATGCCAACCGATCTGTGGATGTCAATTCCCTCTTTTTGAGGCCAGCTATGACCCTGTTACAGGTCCTGGCTTATGCGGTCATTCTAACCTTTTTCGGCCTAAATTGGCAGTCCTCTGGCTTTACGGCAGGTCTTATCTATGCTTTTATCCAGTATGTTAGCCAGCTTTTCCAACCCTTGATTGATGTTACGCAGAACTTTGCAACCTTGCAGACCTCAACCATTTCTGCAGGTCGTGTCTTTGAGATGATGGATCGAGACGACTATGAGCCCAAGCAAGCTAGTAGCCTGAAAGAAATTGAGCGGGGGGATATTCGTTTTGAGCATGTATCTTTTTCTTATGATGGCAAACGGGATGTCCTAAAAGAGATCTCCTTTGAGGTCAAAAACGGACAAACCATCGCTTTTGTTGGCCATACTGGTTCTGGTAAATCCTCTATTATCAATCTCTTCATGCGCTTTTATGAATTTGATCGTGGCCAGATCTTGATTGATGGACAGGATATCAAGGACTACAGCCAGGAAGCCTTGCGCAAGTCCATTGGTCTAGTGTTGCAGGAACCCTTCCTCTATCATGGAACCATTTCTTCTAATATCCGGATGTACCACGAAGAACTGACAGATGAGGAAATCCGACAAGCAGCTGCATTTGTGGATGTAGCAGACTTTATTGAGAGTCTACCTGGTGGCTATGATCATCCGGTAACAGAGCGGGGTTCTACCTTATCGACTGGTCAGCGTCAGCTTCTGGCTTTTGCTCGGACCATTGCTGCTCAGCCTAAGATCCTCATTTTGGATGAGGCCACTGCCAATATCGACCAAGAGACGGAAGAGATGATCCAAAATTCTCTGAAGAAGATGCGCCAAGGGCGGACAACCATTGCCATTGCCCATCGCCTTTCTACCATCCAAGATGCCGATTGCATCTATGTTCTCGATAAAGGAAAAATCATCGAATCAGGCAACCACGACCAACTCATTGCTCTAGGAGGAACGTATAAGAAAATGTATGATCTCCAGGCCGGTATGATGAAATAAGGACAAACAAGAGGCTGGGACAAAAGTCCTAGCCTCTCAATTGTTTTTGGATTGTCGAGCAAGACGCAGTGGTTGAGTGGGCTCTACTACGCTGATTTCATCAGCTTTTACAGCCCTACTCAACTGTGCGGAGGTGGGACGACGAAATCGAATTCTAACGAATTACCGATTTCTGTCCCACTCTCTTGTTTTTCTTCTTTGAAAGCTGTAAAATATAGAAAAGAACAGAAAAAGGGAGCATAAACCATGTCAAACGATCTGATCCTGATGGGAGTTGTCATTGTCTTATTTGGACTTTATTTCACTCTTCAAGTTGAGCTCAATAAAGTCAGAAATCAATTCACCTACTATCTTCTAAAACCAGGTAGTATTTCCAAGGAACAAAGAGAGAAGTACCTCAAAGAACCAGAGATGGAAGCGATTCGCCTGATCCGCCTCGATTATCGGATCGGCCTTCAAAATGCCAAACTTGTTTATGAGCAATTGAAGAAATAAGAAAGACCCTCGTATAGTCTATACGAGGGTTTCTCTTTCAAAAAAAGGCGTAAGCTTTGGTAAAACATTGGTCACATCTGCCGATTTGATCTTGGCGAGTTGATAAGGACAAGAAGTGATGTAGGCTGCTTCAAAGAAATCAAGCGGGAGTCCACTGTGTTTTAAGGCAGCAAGGGATTGAACTTGGCTGAGTCCTAGAAGGATCCCATCGTGGGTCAGGGTCAGATGGGGAAGAAGAGGAGACTGGGCCATCAAGGTCTTTAGACTGGCTTCTACCTCTCTTTTTCTGGCTAGGAGTCGCTTTTTATTGGTCAGATACATACCGTTATCAATGTAGAGACTCAAGGCCTTTTGCATGATGAGATTGCTATCATAGTCCAGAATCGTCTTATAGGTTAAGACCGGCTTTAGAAGGGCTTGGGGAAGGATCATGGAAGTGATGCGAAGAGCAGAAAAGAGATTGGTCGAAAAAGATTTGATATAGATGACACGGTTCTTTTGATCCAAATAATGAAAAGAAGGAGCATTGCTGCCATCAAGATCTCCAAGATAGTCGTCCTCAACAAGGTAAACATCATATTGGTCAGCTAGTTGCAAGATCGCTTCTTTCTGCTTGGTCGAATAGCTATGACCGAGCGGATAGTGAAAACGGGGGATCGTGTAGAAGAATTTGATATGGCCACTTTTAAAAATCTCTTCAAGTTCCTCGAGATCAATTCCCATTAAATTTCGTTGAATGGTACGGTAGGCAAGTTGTTGCGAATCTAAGAGTTGGTTCATCCGGTGATAAGTCGGTTGCTCGATTAAGATCTGCGATTTTTTATTGGGAAAGTCAATCTGGCTGAGGATATTAAGGGCCTGCTGGGTACCAGCAGTCAAAACAATTTGATCTGCAGTCGTATAAATACTTTCTTCCTTCAATAAGCCTTGAATCGATTGGCGTACTTCGAGTAAGCCTGCTTGGTCCGAAAAGTTATTGAAGAGATAATTCTCCCGTCCAATCAAGGTTTCGTTGATACAGGTCCGGAAGTCCTCGAAAGCCTGGTTGCGGTCTTTCTCTAATTTTAGTGGAATATCCTCATGTCGATTAGGTTCTTGCTCCAAAACATAGTAGCCACTTTGAGGCTTAGCATAGAGGAAGTGCTGGTAAGTCAAGTCCAGCAAGGCTCGTTGCACCGTGTCCTTACTACAAGAAAATTGACTAGCTAACTGGCGAACGGAGGGAATTTTCTCTCCAGTTTCCAGTTCTCCATCTTGAATGGCTTCTTTTAGTACATGAATAATTTCTTGGTATTTGCTTGTCTTCATCCTGACTGTCCCCATACAGTTTTTTTCTATTGTACAGAAAAAATCACAAAAAAACCACTCATAAGAGTGGTGAGCCTATTACATAAAGTATACAATCGCTAAATACTGAAGAGCAGAAGCTGCCAGGATGAAGAGGTGCCAAATCATGTGGAAGTATGGTTTTTTCTTAGCATAAAAGCCAGCTCCAACCGTGTAGCACAGACCGCCCATGAGCATGAGACCCCAGAAGATCGGATTGGTTTGGCTAACGATTTGTGGAATAATAAAGATGACTAACCAGCCCATGATCAAGTAAAGAGCGAGACTGAACTTTTCATTGACTTTTTTGGCAAAGATTTTGTAGAGAATACCAAAGATGGTGGTCCCCCATTGGATCAAGATAATGCTGTAACCCATCCAGTTGTTCATCAAGGTAAGGACAACCGGTGTGTAACTACCCGCGATCGCAATGTAGATCATGGAATGGTCGATAATACGAAGCACATACTTTTGAGGTGAATCGTAAGACATGGCATGGTAAACGGTCGAAGACAGAAACATCAAAAAGAGACTGATCACAAAGATAGAAGTCCCAAAAGCACTGAGCAGACCGTGTTGTTCAAAGCTATAGACTGCTGAGATCGGAAGTAAGATCAACATGAGGAGGGCGCCAACAGCGTGTGTTACGCTATTGGCGATCTCTTCTCCAAAGGATAATTTTTTACTTAGTTTCATGGTGTAATTCATCAGTTTCTTCCTCCGTTGTTGCTGGTTGAATATAAGATAGGGTTTCAAGATAAAGTTGAACCGTCTGACAGGCAGAGCGAATGATAGGAGCGATCGGCTCTTTTTGCTCATTGAGATAAGCGACAAAGCTATTATAGAGAAGATCTGAGCTCGCCTGGTCCTGCAAGAAGTTTAAAGTAGAAGCGATCTCCTGAATAGAAAAGACCGTTTTTAAGGTTGTAATAGCGATCAAGCGAGCCACCTGTCTACGCTGATATTTCTTCTTATCTGGTTTTTCGACATAGCCATGTTTTACGTAATTGTTGATCATGGCAGCCGTCAAACCCTTGTCTGAAGAAGAGAGAACAGGTGCACAGGTTTTATTGACATAAAGAAGTACCTGATCGAGATAGAGGTCTAGCTCAGGCAGTTGCTCCCACGTTGGATAGGAAAAAGTGGACACGAAATCTTCACCTTTCTTTAATCTAGTTTTCATAACTAGATAATAACATTTATAAAAACTCCTGTCAAGAAAATTTGAAAAATATGGTACAATAGACCTATGAAACTATTAATTCCATCCGCCAAAGAACTGAACGAACAGGCTCGTATCGTCGAGCCCCAACCCTTGTCAGAGAACACAAAAACCATCCTCCAAGCTTTGAAGGCATTCTCGCTAGAAGAATTAGCGACCTTTTACGGGATCTCAGAGGAAAGAGCCCTAGTAGAAAAAGAAAGAATTGAGGCTTTGTTAGCTGGGAGTGCTAAAACCTATCCTGCTTTGGAACTGTTTGATGGCCTTATGTATCGTAGTATCGAGCGTCAAGACTTATCCGAAAATGAGCAGGCTTATCTGCAGGAGCATTTGTTAATCACGACCGCTTTATATGGTGTACTACCTGCCTATGAAGGGATTGCTCCCCATCGCTTGGATTTTATGATGAAGCTAAAACCAGCTGGAAAATCTCTAAAGGCATTCTGGAAAGAGGACTATGATCAGGCAGTAGAAGGTGAGGAGCAGATCTTATCCCTTTTGTCTTCTGAGTTTGAACAGGTCTTTTCAAAAGCCATTCGTGAGCGAATGATTCGGATCAAATTCATGGAGAATCGTGGTGGGACACTAAAGATTCACTCAACGATTTCAAAGAAAGCACGTGGGGCTATGGTGACAGCTATGATGAAGGAAGAAATCACCCATCTAGAAGATCTGAAATCATTAGAAGTAGCAGGTTTCTCTTATCGTGAGGATTTATCGCAAGAGAAGGAATGGGTCTTTGTGAAAGAATAAATAAAAATATTCCTGAGAAGCATCAGGAATAGTTTTTTGATCTGTTAGATAAAGAGAATGCACGATGAAAACTCCAAAATAGAGGATTTTGGAGTCAGAATCGTCTTGAGCTGTAGGCTTAGGCGATATGTTTGAATTTCTTCAAGAGTTCTGTCAACTCAGCTTGCTCGCCGCTATTAAAGACTTGCATCAAGCGTTGGATATTTTTAATATGATCTGGAAGAGCCTCTTCGATCTTTTTACGACCGGCATCTGTAATAGATACAACATATGCACGGCGGTCTTCTGGATCGGTTTCGCGTGTAATCCAACCATCGCGGACCATATTGCGAATAACCACAGTCATATTTCCAGAGGTCGCAAGAATGCTATCGATCAGATCTTGAATGCGGAGATCGCCCTTGCTGTACAAGGTCTCAAGGACAGAGAATTGGGTCGGTGTCAACTGGTGCTTTTTAAAGATATGAGCCTCAGACGCACGGATCAATCGTTCTGCCTTGTGGAAGACGATCATGGTTTTTAAATCTACGTTTGCTTCTTTGAATAATCTCTTTAAATTTTCCATATCTATATTTTATCAATAAATAGTGTTTCTGTCGTTTAATTTTATTTTCAAATTAGTTACAAAATTGTGACAAATTTATTAAACTATGAACAAATGATAGCATAGATGTTAATTTTACTTTGTTTATCAAACAATTTTATACTAAAACATTGTAACAGGTATGAAATATTAGTAACAATTCTTTCTTGAAAATCTATAGAATTCTAGGTGGCTTTGGTGTATAATGAGGGAGTGAAACAGAAAAATAATCTTTTTATAGTATGGCAACATATAATAGGAATCTGTATCTTAGTGTTGACGGTCCTTTTTTCTTGGCTATTTCTTGCTGAAAAAACTTCAGATCGCTTGCAGGATCAAATGGCACAAGCAAGAAAAATAGCTCTGTCTCACTCTTCGATTGCGACCATTGAGACGGAGAGTTTCTTTCGTGGTAAAGAAGCGTATCTTTCCTTTATTGGCAAGGACCAAGAGGGGCAAGAACTAGCGGTCTTGGTGGCACAGGCGGATGATGCAGTCTATACCTACCCTTTGAAAGAAGGAGTTAGTTCCAAAGAGGCAGCTTCTGTCGTCAAAGAGAAGAGTCAGGACGCGATTGATCGGGTAACTTTTGGACGCTTTAAAGGCAAACCGATCTGGGAAGTCAAGGCTGGGAGCTCTTATTATGTGGTGGATTTCAAGACTGGGAAAGTCACCGGTGTTTTTTAAGATTTAAGGAGGAAATATGAAATTATCAAATCGTGTATTGGAAATGGAAGAAAGTGTGACCTTGGCTGCAAATGCGCGTGCCAAAGCTTTGGCAGCAGAAGGTCGTGATATCTTAAGTTTGACCCTGGGTCAACCTGACTTTGCGACTCCAAAAAATATTCAAGAAGCAGCAGTCGCTTCCATTGAGGATGGTCGCGCTAGCTTTTATACGGTAGCATCTGGACTTCCAGAATTGAAGGATGCCATTAGCGACTACATGAAAGAGTTTTATGGCTATGCAGTGAATCGAAATGAGGTTGTGGTCGGTACTGGTGCTAAGTTTATCATCTATGCCTTCTTTACTTCTGTCATCAATCCAGGTGATGAAGTCATCATTCCAACCCCTTGCTGGGTTTCTTATGTAGACCAGGTGAAGATGGTAGAAGGCACACCTGTTACTTTCCAAACAACAGAAGAAAATCACTTCAAGGCAACGGTAGAGCAATTGGAAGCAGCACGGACAGACAAGACCAAGGTTGTCTTGCTGAATTCGCCATCCAATCCAACAGGAATGATCTACAGTAAAGAAGAACTCGAAGCAATCGGAAACTGGGCTGTCGAGCATGATATCTTGATTTTGGCAGACGATATCTATGGGCGATTAGTCTACAATGGCAATACCTTTACGCCCATTTCTAGCTTATCAGAAGCGATTCGCAAGAAAACCATCGTGATTAACGGAGTTTCTAAAACCTATGCTATGACTGGTTGGCGGGTTGGTTTTGCTGTAGGAGATTCTGAGATTATCGGAGCTATGGCCAAGGTGATCAGCCAAACAACTTCCAACTTAACAACCGTTTCCCAATATGCCGCAATCGAAGCCCTCACAGGAGACCAATCTTCTATTGAGATCATGCGTCAAGCTTTTGAGGAACGCTTGAATACTATTTATCCTTTGTTGAATGAAGTACCTGGTTTTGAAGCCATCAAACCTCAAGGAGCCTTCTATCTCTTCCCAAATGTCAAGAAGGCCATGGAGATGAAGGGCTATACGGATGTGACGGAATTTACCACTGCAATTTTAGAAGAAGCAGAGGTTGCTTTAGTAACGGGAGCTGGCTTTGGTGCCCCTGAAAATATTCGCTTGTCTTATGCGACAGATTTGGACACCCTGAAAGAGGCTGTTCGCCGACTCAAGGCCTTTATGGAAAAATAAAATCGCAAGATCCTTAGTAATGAGCTGAGGATCTTTTTCTTTAAAAAAAATCTGGTTTTCACAGGTAGAGCCTAGCACTGAAAGCCTTTTTATGATACAATTAAGAAGATAATGTCTTCGGACAAGTTTAACGAGAAAAGGAAGATGAATGATGACAAAACGGATTACTATCATCGAAGTAAAAGACTATGTTGGTCAAGAAGTGACCATCGGTGCTTGGGTGGCTAACAAATCAGGTAAAGGAAAAATTGCTTTCTTGCAATTGCGTGACGGGACTGCCTTTTTCCAAGGTGTGGCTTTTAAACCAAACTTTATCGAAAAATTCGGCGAAGAAGTGGGTCTTGAAAAATTTGATACCATCAAACGCTTGAGCCAAGAAACATCAGTGTTTGTGACTGGTATTGTCAAAGAAGACGAGCGTTCTAAATTTGGTTACGAATTGGATATTACAGACATCGAAGTGATCGGTGAATCTCAAGATTACCCAATCACTCCTAAAGAACACGGGACAGACTTCTTGATGGACAACCGCCACTTGTGGTTGCGTTCACGCAAACAAGTTGCCGTTATGCAAATCCGTAATGCCATTATCTATGCAACTTATGAGTTCTTTGATAAGAATGGCTTCATGAAGTTTGATAGCCCCATTCTTTCAGGAAATGCTGCAGAAGATTCTACAGAACTTTTCGAAACAGACTACTTTGGAACACCAGCCTATTTGAGTCAATCAGGTCAGCTTTATCTGGAAGCAGGTGCTATGGCACTTGGTCGCGTCTTTGACTTTGGTCCAGTATTCCGTGCCGAAAAATCAAAAACTCGTCGTCACTTGACTGAGTTCTGGATGATGGATGCTGAGTACTCATACTTGACACACGATGAGTCACTTGACTTGCAAGAAGCTTATGTGAAAGCTCTTCTACAAGGTGTTTTGGACCGTGCACCTCAAGCCTTGGAAACCTTGGAACGTGATACGGAGCTCTTGAAACGCTATATTGCAGAGCCATTCAAACGCATTACTTACGATGAAGCCATTGATCTCTTGCAAGAGCATGAAAACGATGAAGGTGCAGATTACGAGCATTTGGAGCATGGAGATGACTTTGGTTCACCACATGAAACATGGATTTCAAACCACTTTGGTGTACCAACCTTCGTGATCAACTATCCATCAGACATCAAAGCCTTCTACATGAAGCCAGTTCCTGGTAACCCAGACCGCGTGCTTTGTGCAGACTTGCTCGCACCAGAAGGCTACGGAGAAATCATCGGTGGTTCTATGCGTGAGGAAGACTATGATGCCCTTGTTGCGAAGATGGAATCTCTTGGCATGGATCGTACAGAGTATGAATTCTACCTTGACCTTCGTAAATACGGTACAGTTCCACACGGTGGATTTGGTATTGGGATTGAACGGATGGTAACCTTCGCGGCTGGTACAAAACACATTCGTGAAGCCATTCCATTCCCACGTATGTTGCATCGTATCAAACCTTAATAGACGTAAAAACGCCATTAGGCGTTTTTCACTTTTATCTGCTTCAAAAAACTATGAAAGGAAACTCAATGCTGAAAATAGACATCATCGATGGGAAAGAATACGAGGATGGTCAGGGGTCTTTGATCGCAGATCTAGACCATAGCATTCAACAGATGCTCAAGACATCCTATCCGGAAAGTCAAATGGATGATTTTATCACGTATAAAAATTTGAGCCAATATTGTATGGATTATCTAGGTCAGATTATTGAGCGTGCCAATGATAAAAACGAAGCCATTAAACAGCAGGTGACAGGTGTCATGCCCGAAAGCGAGCGTCCCTTTAACGTTGAAGACCGCTTGACAGCCAGCTATACCTTCGGTCAGCGGGTGGCGGATTCGGTTGCACGCTTTGGTGGTTCATGGACTTTTATCATTAGTTTTATCCTGATGATGGCTATTTGGATGCTGATCAATGTCCTGCATCCTTTTGGCTGGAATTTTGATCCTTACCCTTTCATCTTGCTCAATCTTGCGCTTTCTACGATTGCGGCGATTCAAGCTCCTTTGATCATGATGAGCCAAAACCGGGCGGCAGATTACGATCGTTTGCAAGCGCGAAATGACTTTAATGTCAATATGGAGTCGGAACGAGAAATTCGCTTACTGCATACGAAGATTGATCATATGGTGCAGCAAGACCAGACGGATTTACTGGAAATTCAAAAGTTGCAAACCGAATTGTTGGTGTCCTTGTCTAATCAAGTGGCCCAGCTGCGTCAAGAAATGAATCAAGAAAAAATGAAGGAGGTGGAGAAGATGTAGGCAACTCTAAGTAAGTCTTTTAGAAACACTTATATAATCTATTGAAAGAGGAAAAACAATGTTTGAAAGAACTTACAAACGCAATATTTCACTCCTAGCAGGTCTGGAATTTACATCTTATTTTGGAATCACCAGTTTTTGGATTCTCTTTTTTATTCAAAATGGTCTTTCTTTGCTTCAAATCGGTCTATTAGAGAGTATCTTTCATGGGACCAGTCTCTTGTGTGAGATCCCATCTGGTATGTTAGCTGATCGCTTTAGCTACAAGACCAATCTCTACTTGGCTCGCTTGTCCAGTATTGGATCCTCGATCTTGATTTTATTTGGTCAGGGGAATTTTTGGATCTATGCCCTTGCCATGATGGTCAATGCTTGGTCTTATAATTTTGACTCGGGGACCAGTACAGCTTTCTTATTTGATTCAGCAGTGGAAGCAGGTCAAAAAGACCGTTATCTTCAGATATCCAGCTTTTTGTCTGGGGTGGCCGAAGTCACCCGAACTTTAGGTACAGTGGTGGCAGGCTTCTTTATTCACGGAGCATTGGCTTGGACCTATTATATTGCTATTGGGCTTTCCTTGCTTTCCATTCTTTTGATCTTTCTAATGAAAGAGCCAGAGAGCAAGAGTGATGAAAGAAATCATTTGACCTTAAAGCGGATATTGGAGGTAGTGAAACAAGAATGGCAGGACAAACCAGTTTTGTTTTACTGGATGCTCACCTATCAGTTGGTAGGGACCATCATGTGTATGTTTTATTTTTACTACCAACAGAAAATCAGTGACTTAGCCAGTTGGCAAGTTTCACTCATCATGTTGATTGGTAGTGGATTCAATCTCCTAGCGGTTTATTTGGCTAGTCAAATCGGGAAAAAATGGAATA
Source organism: uncultured Streptococcus sp. (assembly GCF_959025735.1). Classification (GTDB taxonomy): domain Bacteria; phylum Bacillota; class Bacilli; order Lactobacillales; family Streptococcaceae; genus Streptococcus. Next base: position 4,018 of record NZ_CAUFJQ010000037.1, on the reverse strand, counting down.
GTAATCAAGTCTTTCCGATTCTGGTTGCACTGACTGGGTTGGCCTTGTTTTTGGTAGGTGTGAAGACTCCATTCGCCTATTTAAGTGTCTATCTCTTGACCAATGCCCTTTATGCCGTTTATCAACCCATCTACTACAATGATTTACAAGCTTATCTGCCTTCCAGTGTGCGAGCAACCATGCTGAGTATCAATTCCATGATGTTTAGTCTATCTATGATTGTCATTTTCCCACTGACTGGTTGGTTCATTGATAGTTGTGGATTTGTAGCAGTCTTTCTTGTATTAGGCCTTATCACGCTATTCTCTTTCCCTCTCTTGATGTTTGGGTTGGGGAAAATGGGCAAGATCTTAAGCAAGGTAACAAAGAAGGAATAAGATTTCTGACCTTCATTTGGTCAGTATTCAACTCTCTCTGCTCTGTAGGGGGAGTTTTTTCATCTTAAGAATTTGTGGTAAAATATGTATATCCATTAAAAAAAGAATCGAGTCGTATGAAATCATTATTGAAGTATTTTAAGGGCTATCTATGGGAAACTTTTCTAGGGCCCGTGTTTAAGCTTTTAGAAGCTATTTTTGAATTGTGTGTCCCCTTAATCATCGCCCACTTAGTCGATCAGGTCATTCCGAAAAAGGAAACGAGCGCGGTGGTGATGACGGTCGGTGTTTTGTTTTTATTTGCGAGTTTTGGTGTTGTCGTAGCTATTACGGCCCAGTATTTTTCTTCTAAAGCAGCTGTCGGCTTTACCCGCGAGATGACCAAGGATTTGTATGATAAGATCTTATCACTTCCAAAGGACAAGCGAGATAGGATCGGGACTTCTAGTTTGGTAACCCGTCTCACTTCTGATACCTATCAAATCCAGGTTGGGATCAACCAATTCTTGCGCCTCTTTTTGAGGGCACCGATCATTGTCTTTGGATCTATCATCATGGCCTTCACCATCAGTCCTAAACTAACCCTTTGGTTCTTGGGGATGGTGGCGATTTTAACCTTGATTATTGTGATCATGTCTCGGATTGTCAATCCTCTTTTTGCCAAGATTCGGAAAATCACAGACCGAATGGTCACGGTGACGCGTCAGCAATTTCAAGGGATGCGGGTGATTCGGGCCTTTGGACAACAGTCTAGTGAATTAGAGGACTTTAGAGAGGTCAATCAGGACTACAAGATCTGGCAAATTCGCGCTGGTATCTGGTCTAGTTTGGTGAGTCCCTTGACCTTCCTTGTGGTCAATACGACCTTGGTCTGTGTCATTTGGCAGGGACAACTAACTATCTCTGCTGGCTTACTAACCCAAGGGATGTTGGTCGCTTTGGTCAATTATTTATTACAAATTTTAACAGAATTGATCAAACTCGCGATGCTGGTCACGTCTTTAAATGTCAGCTATATTTCAGCCAAGCGTGTGCAAGAGATTTTCGATTTGAAGGAAGAAGACCTCTTGGAAGCTTTGCCAGTAGAAACTGCAAGAGAGCAAGAAGCGATCAGCACAGAGAAAGTTTCTTTCACTTATCCAACGGCTTCAAGCCCTGCTCTAGAAGATATTTCCTTTGATCTGGATCATGGACAGATGTTGGGAATTATCGGTGGTACAGGATCTGGGAAGTCCACCCTGGTTCAGTTATTGAGTCACTTGTATGCCGTTAGTCAGGGAAAATTAGCCCTCTTTCATCAAGGTCACTCTCCTAAAACTCTTAAGGAGTGGCGGGAGTGGGTAGCTGTTGTCCCACAGAAGGCAGAGCTCTTTAGAGGAACCATCCGCTCGAATCTCTTACTTGGAATGGAAGAAGGTCTATCGGATGATGATTTGTGGTGGGCGCTAGAAACAGCTCAGGCTACTGATTTTGTCCGTGAAAAAGAAGGACAACTCGATGAGCCAGTGGAAGCCTTTGGTCGAAATTTCTCAGGTGGGCAACGCCAGCGGTTGACCATTGCGCGTGCCCTTTTGAAGAAGGCTCCTTTCTTGATTTTGGATGATTCGACCTCCGCCTTGGATTATTTGACGGAAGCTCGTCTCTTAAAATCGATTAAAGAAGAATTGAGTGACACAAGTCTGATCTTAGTATCTCAACGAACCAATAGTCTCAAGTCTGCTGATCAGATTTTGGTCTTGAACAAGGGACATCAAGTAGGACTGGGAAATCATGATTTTCTCTTGTCTACCAATGAGATTTATCAAGAAATTCATTATTCACAACACGGGAGGGAGGAAGCATGAGTCAAAAACGTTCTAGTTATTTAAAACGTCTGTTTAGAGATTTTGCTCACCATCCCGGGCTCCTGATTCTAGCTAGTCTCGGAACCATCGCTCAAGTGGCCTTAACAGTCTGGTTACCGATCCTGATTGGACATGCGGTTGACTTGGTCATTAATCCTCAAGGGATGAAAGTCTTATGTCCTGTTTTGATCCAAATGGTTCTGGTCATTGTGGCCAATACCTTGATCCAATGGATCAATCCCTTGTTATACAATCAATTAGTCTATCGTTTTAGCCAAAGCCTAAGAGCAGAAGTGATGGAAAAAGTACACCGATTGCCCTTGTCTTATCTAGATAAACAAGGGAGCGGGGACTTCGTCAGTCGCCTCACGACCGATGTAGAGCAACTCAATAGTGGTCTTCTGATGGTCTTTAACCAGTTCTTTGTTGGCCTCTTAACCATTCTTGTCACTATCGTGACGATGGCGGAATTGGATTTCTTTATGATGGTGGCGGTTCTGGTCTTGACCCCTTTATCCCTGTTGATTGCTCGTTTTATTGCCAAGCGTTCTTATACGCTTTTCCAAAAGCAGACCAAGGCGCGTGGTCTTCAAACCCAGTTGATCGAAGAGTCTTTGACCCAGGAAAGTTTGATCCAGTCCTTTAATGCTCAGGATCAATTCCGTAAGGCTTTTAAAGGGACGAATGAAAGCTATGCCAATTATTCCAAATCCGCTGTCTTTTATTCCTCAACTGTCAACCCTGCCACTCGCTTTGTGAATGCCTTGATTTATGCAGTAGTGGCTGGATTTGGTGCTGTACGCATTATTTCGGGATCTCACTTTACTGTTGGTCAATTGGTGACCTTCCTCAATTATGTCAACCAATACACCAAGCCATTTAATGATATCTCCTCTGTCTTGTCAGAACTCCAAAGTGCCCTTGCCTGCGCAGAGCGTTTGTATAGCGTTTTGGATCAAGCTGAGGTCGAAGAGACAGGGCAACGGGTTCTGGAAAGTCAGAATGTCAAAGGTGCGATTGGTTTTGAACACGTCACATTTGGCTATGATTTGGGGCGGACTTTGATCAAAGATCTAACCATTCAGGTTCCAGCTGGCAGTAAGGTTGCCATTGTAGGACCTACAGGAGCTGGAAAGTCGACCTTGATTAATCTGCTCATGCGTTTCTACCCTGTTAACTCTGGAGAGATCACGATTGATGGGGTGCCAATTACGGACTACACCTGTGCTTCTTACCGCCAACAGTTTGGTATGGTTTTGCAAGAAACCTGGCTCAAGGTCGGGACCATTCATGAAAATATCGCCTTTTCTCGTCCAGATGCAACTAGAGAAGAAGTCATCGAAGCAGCCAAAGCAGCCAATGCAGATTTCTTCATTCGGCAGTTGCCACAAGGGTACGATACTTATCTTTCAGATGCTGGAGAGTCTTTGTCCCAAGGCCAACGCCAACTCTTAACGATTGCGCGGGTTTTCCTTTCAGTTCCTAAGATTTTAATCTTGGATGAGGCTACATCCTCCATCGATACTCGGACTGAGGTCTTGATTCAAGATGCTTTTAATCAGCTCATGAAAGGACGGACTAGCTTTATCATTGCACACCGCTTGTCGACCATTCAAAATGCCGATATGATCCTTGTCATGGTGGATGGAGATATTGTTGAGCATGGCACTCATGAAGAGCTAATGGAAGCGCAAGGTGTTTACTACAAGATGCAGACAGCTCAGCAACAGATTAGTTAAAATGAAAAGAGAGTGGGACAGAAATCGGTAATTCGTTAGAATTCGATTTCGTCGTCCC
>NZ_CAUFJQ010000036.1 GCF_959025735.1 uncultured Streptococcus sp. | reverse complement strand
AATCCACCAAACGGTGGATTTTTTATTTGGTAGTTAAGAGGAGGGTAGTGAAACCAAGGATGGCAAAGATCCCCCACGCTAGGGGAAGGCTCCAGATAGCTAGACTAGAAAAGAGAGCTGTCCCAATTGGCATGGCAAAGCTGACCATCAGTCCCAAAAAGCTAGAGGTAGAAGCTAATTTTTCAGCGGGTAATTTGCTCATTAAAAGGCTGGAAACTTTTGGGTTGATTTTTGCAACAAGATAACCAAGGAATGTGATGAGTAGAAGGGAAAGAATGTCCCAGCGTACCAGGATATTTGTGAGCCCAAGCATGGTCAGCCCACCTGCGATCCACAGTAGGATATGGTGGAGCGATTGCTTGGAAAAATAGTCATAGGGTGTCAAACTAGCCCAGACCATGCTTAAAATAGTAACTGCCTCTAAAATCAAGAGCGACTGGCTAAAGCTCAACTGAAAGAAGGGGGAGTGAAGCAGTTGCAAATTGTAGATACCTGAGATGGATCCCCCAAGGGCATTGATGAGAACCAATGAGAAGAGCAACTTGCCAAAGTGGTGAACCTCCTCATCTGCAAAAATATTTTTGGCATTGGAATACATCTCTTGGCATTCGTGTACTAAAGAATTCTTACTTGTGGGCTCAATAACGGGATCATGTGTCAGCTGCTTTTTTCTCATCAGGAGACAAGTGGAAGACAGGAGAAAAGTCACGGCATTGATCGAAGCGACCAGAGCAAAATTTTGATGGCTGATAGCTAGCAGCCAAACTCCTAGAGCTTGTCCAGAAATCGAACAGACCATGCTAAGTAGTTGGTTGAAGGAATAGGCCTCCATCAAATCCTCGTCGGGGATGTTCTTTTTCATGATGGGGAGTTGCAAGCCTCCGCGATAATCACTCAAACAATCTGAAACAATGTTTAAAAAGCAAACAATCGAAAAGGCTAGGTAACCCGGAATCTTGGTCATGAGAGCAATAAGGATGAAGAGGATGGCTTGAAGATAGCCAATGCGTATCAACCAGTTAGCTTTTTTCTTGGTGCGGTCAGCCTTCATTCCGACAAAAATGGTAAAGAGGCTAGGAATAAACACAATGAGATTGGCAATGCCAACTGCTAGGCTCGGTTGCGGCATACTGGCAGCAAAGAACACAAAGACCAGATTGTAGATGGCAGCGCCAAGGGTATTTAAAAAGCGTGAAAGACTAAGTAAGGCAAAAATCTTATTACGGACTAAGAGTTTCATAAGCCTTCCTCCTTCTTTCTAGCGGCTGTCATAGATTCTTTTACGAATTGAAAAATCTGTTTGAAGAGGTCCATTTTCTCCTCTTCAGAGAGAGTGAGTTTCTGATCCTTCAGATAGACGCTGGTATGTGAGAGAAGAAAGCGGAGGAAGTGGCTTTTTAGTTTGGTTATCATGGGAAGAACCTTCTTTCTTTGCTTGATAGTCCTATTGTAAACCTAAAAAACAAGAAAAAATAAATGTTGCATATTTTCAACAAAAACTCACAGAACAGATCTGTGAGTTTTTTAGGTTTCTTTGATGAGTTCCTGCATGCCCTGCCTGTAGTAGCTGGCACTGTCCTTGCAATCAAGAATGGAGAGGACCTGAATGGCCTGTTCCATCTTTTCAAGACCAATTTCTTTCTCTCCCTTTCGATAGAGAAATTCTCCTTTGGCGTAGAGATAAACCGTCCGATGGTAGGCTTCATTTTCAGAGTAAAAGTGGTCCTTGATCAACTGATCAAAATAGATCGCGTCTTCAAATTCATTCGAACTAGTGGCCAGAAAGAAGCCATTGAGAAAAATAGAGTTAAGGGCAGGACGAGAGGAATCTAGGAGAAGTTTGAAATCCTCCCGTTGAACCAACTCCTCTGTGTATTGTCGATAAAGCTGACTAGAGAAAAGAGGAGAGGTCAGAGAGAACAGGTTCAATTCAAAATTTCCCCAGATCATGACAGAGAAGAGATAATCATGGAGGAAATCCAGTTCCTCTTGGCTAGCGGTGAGCTCCATCTCAGGATAGAAGCCAAGCATTTGGGCCTTGAGAATAATGCTGGCTATGAAGTCTTCTTTTTTGTGATATTTCTGGTAGGCTTGCTGGTAGCTTTGGTACAAGGCTTGGTCGTGTTCTAAGCTCATGTTTTCATAGTGCTCTTTCAACAATTTGGGAATAAAGGAGTGCTGATCGATTCCAGCTAGATGGGAAAACTCACTGAGGCTGGTTTTGATCTGTTGAAGGGCCTGAAAAAAACGTTGCGTGGTCAGGTCATTTTCCCCTCTTTCAAATCGAGATAGCATGGAGCGCGAAAATTCGCCACCCGTAGCCTCCTCTAAAGAGATGTGGCGACTTTCACGTATCTGCCGAAAAACTGCTCCGATTTCTTTCATGAATTCTCCTCTATCTAACATTGCTCAATGCCCTAGCCAGTGACCCTCTTTTGTCCAAGAGATGGTGGGACCCTGTGTACAACACCAATTGGCCTAGTTTCTATATCTTTTTTCATGATTATAACAAATTTTTGAGGAGACTTCTTGGTTGAGGGGCAGCTTCATGATATACTAGTAGTATCTAGAAGATTTGAGGACAAAAGAATGAACTTATATACACAAGAAATCCGTAAAAATCCTGAAGGACTAGCCTTTGATCAAGAGTTTGATTTGTTAAAGGAATTGCAAAAGCGTAATTCAGAAATTCTTGATTTAAAGAATGTGACAGCGACAGGACGAGTAGCCTATGATACAGGCCTCTATATCTTGGATTACCAGTTGAGCTACACCATCGTTTTGGCATCTAGCCGAAGCATGGAGCCTGTCGAGCTTCAAGAGAGCTATCCTGTAACAGAAGTGTTTGCGGAGGATGTACAGTCTGACGCAGATATCGAGGCCCTAGAGGAAGACTTGATCCTTCCAATCGAAGGTGGGAAGATTGACCTGAGTGAGAGTGTAGCGGATAATATTCTGCTCAATATTCCTCTCAAGGTTCTCACTCCAGAAGAAGAGGCTGGACAAGGTTTTATTGAAGGCAATGATTGGAAAATCCTATCCGAAGAAGAATACCAAGCCGCTCAAGCGATCAAGAAAGAAGAAAACAGTCCTTTCGCTGGTCTAAATGGCTTGTTTGACGAAGAATAAGCTAGAGATTGCATTTGATAAATTTAGACATAAATACAGGTCTTTTCTTTGAGGAAAGGCCTTCTTTTGATATACTAGGATTAATAAACAACAGAGGGGAGACCTCTAAAAAAGGAGAAAAAGTATGGATACTTTATTTATTCCAGGTTGGTTGATTACTGTTGTAATCGTAGCCATTCTTGTATTGATCTTGTTGGTCAAAGGGTATGTCAATGCTAAACCCAACGAAGTCGTGGTCATTACCGGTCTTCGGAAGCAACGTCACTTGCGTGGGAAAGCAGGCTTTATGATTCCCTTTGTCGAACAACGCTCTTATCTTGATATTGAGCAATTCTCGACAGATGTTCGGACGTCAGAAGCAGTCCCAACACTGGACTTCATTAACGTCCGTGCCGATGCGGCTGTTAAATTAAAAATTGGTACAACCGATGAAATGATTGCCCGGGCTGCAGAAAACTTCTTGAACTGGAATACGACAGATATTTCCAATTCTGTCCAAGATGTCTTGGAAGGAAACTTGCGGGAAGTGATCGGTCAGATGGAGCTCCGTAAGATGGTCAATGACCGTCAAGAGTTTGCCTCAAAAGTGCAGGACAACGTAGCACCAGACTTGGCTAAAATGGGTCTAGAAGTCATCGCCTTTACGGTTCAATCTTTCTCTGATGAAGGGGGCGTCATCGATAACCTCGGGATTGAAAATGTTGAAACCATTAAGAAAGATGCCTTGATTGCCAAAGCCAAAGCAGAACGTGAACGCAAGGAAGTTGAAGCAGAACAAGATAAATTGGCTAACGACAAACGCGTCGCAGCCGATCTTGAAATTGCGCAAAAACAAAACGAATTAAAACTCAAACAAGCAGCCCTCAAGCAAGAAGCAGATATTGCCCAAGCAAAAGCGGATGCCGCTAAAGGGATTGAGGCAGAGGTGCAACGTCGTGAACAAGAGCGCGTGGCAGCCGAAGCTAATATCATGAAACAGGAAAAAGAAGCGGAAGTCAAAGAGCGCGAAGTTAAGGTTCGTGAGCAAGAATTGGATGCCAACATCCGCAAACAAGCTGAAGCTGAAAAATATGCGCGTCAACAAGCTGCAGAAGCAGAATTGATTGAACGCCAACGCAAGGCGGAAGCAGAACTCTTCGAAACACAAAAAGAAGCCGAAGCTCGAAAAGCCCAAGCCGAAGCTGAGAAATTTGCCCAATTGCAAGAGGCCGAAGCTATTGAGGCTAAAGGTCGTGCCGAGGCTGAAGCCATTCGCTTGAAACTGGAAGCCGAAGCCAAAGGTTTGGACCAAAAGGCCGAAGCCATGAAGAAAATGCAAGAAGCAGCCATTACTGAAATGGTCGTTGACAAGTTGCCTGAAATTGCGCGTGCTGTCGCAGAACCATTAACTAAGGTGGATAAGATCACCATGTACGGGGAAGGCAATGCTTCTAAGATGGTGGGCGATATTATGCAAAGTATCGACCAAGTCTCTCAAGGAGCTGGATTTGATATTCGTCAATTGCTAGCAGGAGCTCTTGGGGTCAATATGACGGTCAACAAACTCAAAGAAGGAGAACAACCGGTCATTGAAGCAGAGGAGTTAGCTTCTAAAGAAGATTAGTACCATTCTTAAGAAAGTGTCTGAGAACTGTTTCTCGGGCACTTTTGTTTTGAAGATCAAATGACTTGCATGATCTTCCCCCTCTTGGAGAAGGCGGGAAGCTATTTTCTGCTTTCTTTTGAGGAGGAAAAATGGTAAAATAAGGGCAAACTATAAAGAGGAGTGTCACATGACTAAAGCAAACTTTGGTGTTGTTGGTATGGCCGTAATGGGTCGTAACCTTGCCCTTAATATCGAATCTCGTGGCTATACAGTTGCCATTTTTAACCGTAGTAAAGAAAAAACAGAAGATGTGATTGCTTGCCATCCTGATAAAAACTTTGTGCCAAGCTATGATATCGAAAGCTTCGTAAACTCAATCGAAAAACCACGTCGTATCATGCTCATGGTTCAAGCAGGACCTGGTACAGACGCAACTATCCAAGCCCTTCTTCCACACTTGGATAAAGGTGACATCTTGATCGACGGAGGAAATACTTTCTATAAAGATACCATCCGTCGTAACGAAGAGTTGGCGAATTCAGGGATCAACTTTATCGGTACAGGTGTATCTGGTGGTGAAAAAGGTGCCCTTGAAGGTCCTTCTATCATGCCTGGTGGACAAAAAGAAGCATATGACTTGGTAGCTGACGTTCTTGAAGAAATCTCTGCAAAAGCGCCTGAAGATGGAAAACCATGTGTGACTTACATCGGTCCTGATGGAGCTGGTCACTACGTGAAAATGGTCCACAACGGTATCGAGTACGGTGATATGCAATTGATCGCAGAAAGCTATGACCTCATGCAACACTTGCTTGGTCTTTCTGCAGAAGACATGGCTGAAATCTTCACTGAATGGAACAAGGGTGAATTGGACAGCTACTTGATCGAAATCACTGCTGATATCTTGAAACGCAAAGACGATGAAGGTCAAGATGGACCAATCGTAGACTACATCTTGGACGCTGCAGGAAACAAAGGAACTGGTAAATGGACGAGCCAATCAGCGCTTGACCTTGGTGTACCATTGTCTCTGATCACTGAGTCAGTATTTGCCCGTTACATCTCTGCCTACAAAGAAGAACGTGTACACGCTAGCAAGGTTCTTCCAAAACCAGCTGCATTCAAATTTGAAGGAGACAAGGCTGAGTTGATCGAAAAAATTCGTCAAGCCCTTTACTTCTCAAAAATCATCTCTTACGCACAAGGTTTTGCGCAATTGCGTGTTGCTTCTAAAGAAAACAACTGGAACTTACCATTTGCGGACATCGCATCTATCTGGCGCGATGGATGTATCATCCGTTCTCGTTTCTTGCAAAAGATCACAGATGCTTACAACCGCGATGCAGATCTTGCTAACCTTCTATTGGATGAGTACTTCTTGGATGTCACTGCTAAGTACCAACAATCAGTTCGTGACATTGTAGCTCTTGCTGTTCAAGCAGGTGTACCTGTACCAACCTTCTCAGCAGCCATCACTTACTTCGATAGCTACCGTTCAGCGGATCTTCCAGCGAACTTGATCCAAGCACAACGTGACTACTTTGGTGCTCACACATACCAACGTAAAGACAAAGAAGGTACCTTCCACTATTCTTGGTACGACGAAAAATAATCTTGCTCTATGGTCAAACGAGTTCTACTAGTAGAAAATGAGAAGCAAATCGCTCGCTTCATTGATTTGGAACTTCAAAAAGAAGGGTACCAAGTTGATGTGGTCGAGGATGGAAAAGCGGCTCTGGCCTTGATTGCTGCGACCAAATATGATCTGATCTTGTTTAATTACGATTTGTCAGATATGTCTGGTGAAACATTCGCAGAGGAAATCAGTCGGATTCGCCCAGCTTCTGTTTTGATTGTTTTGGATAGCCGCGAAAAAATTGCTGAGCACAAAGAGAGTATTCAGCGCTTTGCCGTTTCCTATATGGTTAAACCCTTTATTATCAGCGATTTGGTAGATAAGATCACAGCCATTTTTAGAGGACGTGATTATATTGACCAACATTGTAGCCAGATGAAAATCCCAACATCATACCGCAATTTGCGCATTGATGTGGAACACCATACCGTCTATCGTGGGAAAGATATGATTAGTTTAACCCGCAGAGAGTATGATCTCTTAGCGACTCTGATGGGAAGCAAAGGGGTGGTGACACGAGATCAGTTGTTGGAAAGTGTCTGGAAGTACGAGAGTACAGGTGAGACTAATATTGTGGACGTCTATATCCGGTATCTTCGTGGGAAAATTGATCTACCAGGTCAAAAAAGCTATATTAAGACCGTTCGTGGGATTGGCTATGCCATGCAAGACGCATTAGAATAAAACATTCGAACCCTTAGAGGGTTCGAATATTTTTATACTTCAAGGGAAACGTTTGCGTCAAAAAAGAATGAGTTTTAAAAAGAATATGGCTTAAAAAAGATAAAAAAAGATAAAATTTGGAGAAAAAAATGAATGTAAGGCTTTACAAATTTTTAAAATATGGTATACTAGAAACAAATTAAGCGCAAACGTTTTCTTAAAACAAAGCCTTAAACAATATAAGGAGGTTGAATGATGAACAAAGGATCATTCAAAAGTTTATTTAGCTTTGAATTCTGGCAGAAGTTCGGTAAGGCCTTGATGGTCGTTATCGCTGTCATGCCAGCGGCTGGGTTGATGATTTCAATCGGGAAATCTATCCCTATGATCAACCCGAATTTATCTCCACTTGTTATTACAGGTGGAATTCTCGAACAAATCGGTTGGGGGGTTATCGGAAACCTTCACATCCTCTTTGCCCTTGCTATCGGTGGTAGCTGGGCCAAAGAACGTGCAGGGGGTGCCTTTGCAGCTGGTCTTTCTTTCATCTTGATTAACCGTATTACCGGTGCAGTTTTCGGAGTGACATCTGCAATGTTAGCTGATAAGGCTGCTACGGTTCACACAATCTTCGGTGGATCAATTAAAGTTGCGGACTACTTTATCAGTGTTCTTGAAGCTCCAGCTCTTAATATGGGGGTATTTGTAGGGATTATCTCAGGTTTCGTTGGAGCAACTGCCTTCAATAAATACTACAACTACCGTAAACTCCCAGAAGCCCTTTCTTTCTTCAACGGGAAACGCTTTGTACCATTCGTTGTTATCGTTCGTTCAGCTCTAACAGCCTTGGTTCTGTCAGCCTTGTGGCCAGTAGTTCAATCAGGAATTAATGGATTTGGTGTTTGGATCGCCAACTCACAATCAACAGCTCCAGTATTGGCACCATTCTTGTTTGGTACCTTGGAACGTCTTCTCTTGCCATTTGGTCTTCACCACATGTTGACCATTCCAATCAACTATACTCAATTGGGTGGTAGCTACCAAGTTCTTACAGGTGCTGCCAAAGGAACAACTGTATTTGGACAAGATCCACTTTGGTTGGCTTGGGTAACAGACCTTGTCAACTTGAAGAAAGCAGATCCTAGTCAGTATCAACACTTGCTTAAAGCATACGTACCAGCTCGTTTCAAAGTTGGTCAAATGATCGGATCTTTCGGTATCTTGATGGGAATCGTGGTGGCTATCTACCGCAATGTGGACCCAGATAAAAAAGAAAAATACAAAGGAATGCTTGTTGCGACTGCTCTTGCAACCTTCTTGACAGGTGTTACAGAACCAATTGAATACATGTTCATGTTCATTGCAACACCATTGTACTTGATCTATGCCTTTGTTCAAGGAGCTGCCTTTGCAATGGCTGACTTGGTTCACCTTCGTGTCCACTCATTCGGTTCAATCGAGTTCTTGACACGTACCCCAATGGCCATCAACGCTGGTTTGGCATTAGATATCTTTAACTTTGTATGGGTAACAGTCCTCTTTGCCTTTATCATGTACTTCATTGCTAACTTCATGATTAAGAAATTCAATTATGCAACTCCAGGACGTAACGGTAACTATGAACAAAATGATGACGCCCCTGCAGGAGATGGTGCAGCAGCAGGTGCTGCTACAAGCTCAGCAAGCTCACAAGTCATTAACATTATTAACCTTCTTGGTGGACGTGCCAATATTGTAGACGTTGACGCATGTATGACTCGTCTTCGTGTAACCGTTAAGGACGCTGAAAAAGTCGGAACAGAAGAACAATGGAAAGCTGAAGGCGCTATGGGTCTTGTCATGAAAGGACAAGGGGTCCAAGCGATCTACGGACCTAAAGCTGACGTATTGAAATCTGATATCCAAGACGTTCTTGATTCAGGTGAAGTCATTCCTGAAACACTTCCTAGCCAAATGACAGCAGTTCAAAAGGCTGAAGCAACCTTTAAAGGGGTAACTGATGAAGTTCACTCTGTTGCAGATGGTGAAGTGATCAACATCGAAGATGTGAAAGATCCTGTATTCTCACAAAAAATGATGGGAGACGGATTTGCAGTTGAGCCTGAAAATGGCCACATCGTTTCACCAGTTGCTGGTAAAGTTACTAGTGTCTTCCCAACCAAACATGCCCTTGGTTTGGTAACAGATAATGGTTTGGAAGTCTTGGTTCACATCGGTCTAGATACTGTTAGTCTTGAAGGAAAACCATTTGAGGTTAAAGTTTCTGAAGGTCAAACAGTGGCTGCTGGAGACCTCTTGGTAGAAGCAGACCTTGATGCAATCCGTGCAGCTGGTCGTGAAACTTCAACAATTGTTGTCTTCACAAATGCAGATGCGATTAAATCCGTTAAGGTCGAACATACTGGTAAATTGGCAGCAAATGCGCCAGTTGCAACAGTAGAATTATAAGAGACGTCGGCAAAGAAAATGAGGTTGGGGCAGTGCACCCGGCCTCTTGCCGTTTCTTGATTTGGAGAGAAGGAGAAATCAGGGGATGAAATTTTTAACATTAAATTCCCATAGTTGGATGGAAGAGAATGCTCAGCAAAAATTTGAAACCCTCAAGGAACAAATTTTAGAAGCGCAATATGATGTGATCTGTTTCCAAGAGGTCAATCAAGAAATGGCCTCAGAAGCAGTCGAAACAGATGAGTATTATCAAGCTTTGCCATCAGCTGTAGCCATTCACAAAGATCACTTTGTTCGCGTATTGGTAGAAGAGTTAGCTGCTCATGGGCTCCACTATTATTGGACTTGGGCTTACAACCATATTGGCTATGATCACCTCAATGAGGGTGTAGCGGTTCTTTCGCGTCAACCCTTGAAGGCGGATGAGATTTTGGTATCCAATATGGATGATCCAACGGACTACCATACCCGTCGAGTGGCTGTTGCCCATACGAGTGTGGATGGCAAAGAGATTGCTGTTGCCAGCGTCCATCTTTCTTGGTGGGACAAAGGTTTCCAATTTGAGTGGCCACGCATTGAGAACTACTTCAGCCAAGTAAGCAAACCCTTTATTCTAGCTGGTGATTTCAATAATCCTGCTGGTCAAGAAGGGTATGAGACGATTCTATCCAGTTCCCTTAAGCTTCAAGACAGCTTTATTGAAGCCAAAGAAACAAAGGGGACTTATACTGTAGGCCCTGGAATCGATGGCTGGACAGACAATCAAGTTCCATTGCGAATTGATTACGTCTTTGCAAGTCCAGAATGGGACATCCAGCGTCTACATGTCATTTTTGATGGTCAAAACAAACCCCATGTTAGTGATCACTATGGCTTAGAAGCTGAATTATCGCTTTAATATAAACGGAGAGTCGAAAGGAAAACGATTTTATTCAAATCGTCCTTCGACTCTTTTTTATGGATCAAATAGGAGCAAGCATAGGGGATTCTCCTGTTCTTCTGCTTTCTTTACGATTCAATTTATGGTAAAATGAAGTGTTAAAACAGTTTAAGGAGGTAGCAAATGCGTTGTCCAAAATGTGGTGGAAGTAAGTCTAGTGTGGTGGATAGTCGACAAGCTGAAGATGGGAACACCATCCGTCGTCGCAGGGAATGCGAAGAATGCCATTATCGCTTTACTACCTACGAACGAGTGGAAGAGCGGACCCTAGTGGTCGTCAAAAAAGATGGGACACGCGAGCAATTTTCTCGTGATAAAATCTTTAATGGTATTATCCGCTCAGCTCAAAAACGGCCGGTTTCTAGTGACGAAATCGAAGAAATTGTAAACCGGATCGAGCAAAAGGTTCGCAGCCAAAGTGATAATGAAATTAACAGTGAGTATATTGGTTCTTTGGTTATGGATGAGTTAGCAGATCTAGATGAGATTACCTATGTCCGTTTTGCAAGTGTTTACCGGAGTTTCAAGGATGTCGGTGAATTAGAGACCCTCTTGAAACAAATCACGAAGGGAACCAAGAAGAAAAAGGAAAAATAGATGAAGCCTAATACGCCTTTCTCATTTTTAAAAAATAATCTTCTTCCGCCGGCAGGGGCTGCATTGGAGCAGTATTACCTGCCTATTTTGGAGACGGAAACGGTAGCAGTTTATCGTTATCTGCTGGCCTCTTATGATCAGGGTGAAAAACAATATTTACTGGCTCAAATCCTCAATCACTTGAATATAGGATTTCCACAGTTGCTACTCGCTTTTGATCGTTTAATTGCCATGGGGTTGATCGATCTCTATGAGGAAGAAGTTGGGATCACCATCCAATTACATGCTCCTCTTGCCTCAGAACAATTTTTTTCAAATGCTGTTTTTAAACGCTTGCTTGAAAAAAAGATTGGGGAAAAGGCTGTTGAGGATCTGATCCCAGCACGCTCTTTAGGAACTAGACGGCAAGTTTCCTTCTCTCAAGTCTTTGGACTAGATGCTGGTGAGGCGACCGTTCTTCCAAGTAAGAAACAGCAGTTTGATATGGAGATGTTTAAGCGAATGATGGGGCGTGATGGACTTCGTTTTGCGGATGAAGGAGAAGCGACTTTAGCCCTCTTTGCCCTCGCAGAAGAACAACAATGGACCTGGTATGAAACCTATCTCCTAGCAAAAGAAACGGCTGTAGACCGGATTGTCTCTCCAAAGAGAATGAAGCAAAAGTTGGCTCAGGCGAGCCAGGAGCACCCCCGCATCTCCTATAGCCGTCAGGAAGAAACCATTCTGAGGGAAGCGAAGGCAAAATCCAGCCTACAATTTCTAGCGGAGATTAAGAAGGCGCGCAATGCGACCATTACGCAGAGCGAACGCAAGACATTATCCAAGTTAGCTGATCTAGGCTTACTAGACGAGGTGATCAATATTATCTTGTTGTTGACCTTTAACAAGACCCAGTCTGCTAATCTCAATGAAAAGTATGCTTTGAAGGTGGGAAATGATTTTTCTTATCAAGGCGTCAACAGTGCAGAACTGGCAGTTTTAAAAGTTCGAGAACGCCAGGAACAAGCTAAAGCTCAAGGAAACAAGGGGACGAGTCCTACATCAGCTAAGGGCAAGAACAGCAATGTTCCCAAGTGGAGCCAACCAAACTATCAAAATCAAACCAGTCAAGCAGAAAAGGTGGATCTTGC
This sequence comes from uncultured Streptococcus sp., assembly GCF_959025735.1. Classification (GTDB taxonomy): domain Bacteria; phylum Bacillota; class Bacilli; order Lactobacillales; family Streptococcaceae; genus Streptococcus. The sequence goes on along the minus strand of NZ_CAUFJQ010000036.1, from coordinate 3,998 downwards.
TAAAGAGAAACAACGCCTATTAGAAAAACTGAATCAAGGAGGTGAGTAGATGGAAAGTGTAGGTCAAACCATGTCTCACATGAACCGTGCGCGTCAATTTAACTATGAGGATTTGGTCGCACAGATCTTGGCAGACCAAGAAGTGGCTGCCTTTATCAAGGACCAGTCTTTGTCTGAACAAGAAATTCGACGTAGTATTTCAAAATTTAATCAATACATTAGTGAACGCAACCGTTTCTTATTGGGAGATCCGGATTATATTGCCAAAGGCTACAAACCCATCCTCACCATGAATGAAGGCTATGCGGATGTCGCTTATGAGGAGACGCCAGAGTTAATTGAAGCCCAAAAACGAGCTGCGATCAACCAACGTCTCAACTTGATCAATCTCCCTTCAACCTTGAAAGAAGCGAGTCTAGCCAAGGTAGAACTCGATGATAAGGGGCGATTTGAGGCCTTTGAAGAATTAGCCAATTTTGTGGCCAACTATCCAGAATATCAAAAGGGGATCTACCTCTATGGTGATTTTGGAGTAGGAAAGAGCTACATGATGGCAGCCTTGGCTCATGATTTATCCGAAAAACGCCAGGCCTCTACCACCTTACTTCATTTCCCAAGTTTTGCTATTGACGTTAAAAATGCCATCAGTTCAGGCTTGGTCAAAGAAACCGTCGATCAGGTGAAAAAAGCCGAAATTTTAATTCTCGATGATATCGGTGCGGAACAGATGTCAGCCTGGGTGCGAGATGAAATCTTACAAGTGATTTTGCAGCACCGAATGCAGGAAAATCTCCCAACCTTCTTTACTTCTAACTTTAATTTTGAAGAGTTGGAACGTCATTTTGCAGCTTCGCGTAATGGAGATGAAACCTGGCAGGCCAAACGTGTCATGGAGCGCGTGAAATTTTTAGCCAAGGAAATCCATTTGGAAGGAGTCAATCGCCGATGAATGAAACCATCCGTTTAATGAAATCTCATTTTTCTGTTCGCCGTTTTAAGGAAGAAGCCATCAAAGAAGCTGACCTCATGGAAATTTTATCAGCTGGGCAGATGGCATCAAGTTGGAAAAACTTTCAGTCTTATTCTGTGATTGTGGTCAAAAGCAAGGAAAAGAAAGAAGCTCTTTACGACTTGCTTCCTCAAGAAGCGATTCGCCAATCAGATGTCTTTCTCCTCTTTGTTGGAGATTTAAACCGTGCTGAAAAAGCTGTCAAACTTCATGAGCAGGATTTCCATCCTGAAGGGGTGGACAACTTACTGATCACCTCAGTGGATGCGGCTCTAGCAGCTCAAAACACGCTATTGGCAGCTGAAAGTCTCGGCTATGGTGGAGTGATGATCGGCATGTTGCGCTACTGTTCAGAAGAAGTCGCAGAACTCTTCCGTCTGCCAGACTATACCTATCCGGTTTTTGGGATTGCTCTCGGAGTACCCAACCAGCAACATGCGGTGAAACCACGTTTGCCATTGGAGCAGGTTGCTTTTGAAGAAGAATACCAAGAACAAGACCTATCGGTTGTGACTGCCTATGACAAGGTTCAGGCAGATTACGCTGGAGCGCGTGCAACCGATAGCTGGAGCGAGCGCCTTGCAGCTCAATTTGGTCAACCTGAACAAGAAGAGACCAAAAAACTACTAGAAAAACACAAACTATTATGAAATGAAGAGAGGCGTTCTTGAACCGAAGTCTCGCCTTTCATTAGAAAAGAGGAAATCATGGCCCTACCAACTATTGCGATTGTAGGCCGTCCCAATGTCGGAAAATCTACACTCTTTAACCGGATTGCCGGTGAGCGGATTTCCATCGTTGAGGATGTAGAAGGAGTCACTCGTGACCGCATTTATGCAACAGCTGAGTGGTTGAATCGAAAATTTAGTATCATTGATACGGGGGGAATTGATGACGTAGATGCCCCATTTATGGAGCAAATCAAACATCAGGCAGAAATTGCCATGGACGAAGCAGATGTGATCGTCTTTGTTGTTTCTGGAAAAGAAGGGATCACGGATGCGGATGAATATGTCACTCGTATCTTGTATAAGACCCATAAACCGGTGATTCTTGCAGTCAACAAGGTGGATAACCCAGAGATGCGCAATGATATCTATGACTTTTATGCCTTAGGACTGGGTGAGCCACTACCGGTATCCTCTGTCCACGGGATCGGAACTGGGGATGTGCTGGATGCCATTATTGAAAATCTTCCGAATGAAACAGAAGAAGAAAATCCAGATATCATCAAATTTAGCTTGATTGGTCGCCCAAATGTTGGGAAATCAAGCTTGATCAATGCGATCCTGGGAGAAGACCGCGTTATCGCAAGCCCTGTTGCTGGAACCACACGGGATGCCATCGATACCCATTTTACCGATGCAGATGGCCAAGAATTTACCATGATCGATACAGCTGGTATGCGCAAATCTGGTAAAATCTATGAAAACACTGAGAAATATTCTGTCATGCGTGCCATGCGTGCCATCGACCGTTCAGATGTGGTTTTGATGGTCATTAATGCCGAAGAAGGGATTCGGGAGTATGACAAGCGGATCGCTGGCTTTGCTCACGAAGCTGGTAAAGGTATGATCATTGTTGTCAACAAATGGGATACCATTGAAAAAGACAACCATACCATGAAGCAGTGGGAAGATGACATTCGCGATCAATTCCAATATCTTTCTTATGCGCCGATTGTTTTTGTCTCTGCCTTAACCAAACAACGCTTGCACAAGTTGCCAGAGATGATCAAACAGATCAGTGAGAGTCAAAATACACGGATTCCTTCAGCTGTCTTGAACGATGTGATTATGGATGCCATTGCCATTAATCCAACGCCGACCGACAAAGGAAAACGCCTCAAGATCTTCTATGCGACACAAGTGGCAACCAAGCCGCCAACTTTTGTGGTCTTTGTTAACGAAGAAGAACTGATGCACTTCTCATACCTCCGTTTCTTGGAGAACCAAATTCGCAAGGCCTTTGTTTTTGAAGGAACTCCAATCCATTTGATTGCGCGAAAACGGAAGTAGGGAATATGCGAAAAATTACTGTTTTGATGAAATTTTTGCTTACGAGCCTCATCATTGTTTTCTTAACAGCTTGTCAGTCAACGCGTCAAGAAAAGTATCAGGGATCCTATGGAAATGGGGATGAGTCAATCATACTGACCATTAAAAATAAGGAAATACTTAAGACGGAGTTCTGGAAAGAAATACCGGATATTGATGCTTCCGACTCATTAGCATTTAACTCAGCAAAAGATAGTTTGCTTGAAAATTATGGTCATATCAAGGGAGTGGACTATACTGTTGAAAAGTCCAAGTCAGGCCATTTGCAGATCCATATAGTGACAGATTTTTCAAAATTGGACCTAAAAACTTGGAACAAAGCTTTTAAGTCGAATAATAAATTGAAGGACTTAACTGACTATATTAAAACCAAAAAAACGTTAGAAGAAAACGGGATGGTTAAGGTTCAGTAAAGTTCGAACATGATTGAACCATAAGTAAAAAGGACTCTTTGTCACCTGTAATAGATTACAAGGAGTCCTTTTCTCATTTGCAACTGAGGCTACTATTAGTTTAGAAAAAAATAGGTCGTGTTTTTTTCTTTTCTCTATGAGCAATCGGGATTTTGCTATTCCCTTTGTTTAGCTATTTGATCAAACAGTTAACAGATAGATATTAGGGATAGCTGTTTAAGCTGAGACTGTTACGAAATCAGGTAAAAAACTGGGACAATGCTGTCTCAGTTTTTCTATCAAAAACGGGCTAAAATCCTTTCAAGATGATAAGTATTTTTTCTAATTTTTGCTTAAATATGGTATAATAAAGGGATTAATCTAAGGTGGTAAACATGGCAAAATTAATTCCTGGGAAGGTTCGTTCACAAGGGAGCCTTCTCTATGAAGCTGGGAAAGTTTCCCTTCAGGAAGTAAAAGAAAAATACCTATATTTTCGGGTGGAAGAAGAAAGCTTGCGGTACAGTTTGGACGACGATG
>NZ_CAUFJQ010000035.1 GCF_959025735.1 uncultured Streptococcus sp. | reverse complement strand
AATATGGAATTTGGAGAAAGTAGTCAAGGAAAATTAGAGGATGAAGCCATCTGGAAAGCTCTTGAATTGGCCCAAGCCAAAGAGTTTGTGGCCGCAAAAGAAAAAGGCTTGGATACAGAAGTAGCGCAAGGAGGAAGCAACTTCTCTGGAGGACAACGGCAACGCTTGGCCATTGCGCGTGCCCTGGCTCGCAAGCCCGAGATCCTCATCTTTGATGATTCCTTCTCAGCCCTGGATTATAAAACGGATCGTATCTTGCGACAAGCCCTAAAAGAAGAGTTGGCAGATACGACCCGATTGATCGTTGCCCAACGGATTTCTACCATTATGGATGCGGATTTGATTTTGGTCTTGGATCAAGGGAAGGTCGTCGGTCAAGGTACCCACAAGGAATTGCTTGCGACCAATGAAGTCTATCAAGAAATTGCCTATTCACAATTGTCTAAGGAGGAGTTGGAACATGCATAAAACAAAACAAGAATCGTCCCTTTGGAGACAACTTTCTCCCTATTTGAAGGGCTTCCACTTATTTTTTGGAATTGCTATCCTCTTTTCGATCGTATCGAGTATTATCACGGTTATTGGACCGGATAAATTAAAAGAAATCACGGATACTATCACAAAAGGGATGGGAGGCGCCATTGATATTGACAAAATCACTTCGATTGCCCTGACCTTAGCCATCCTTTATGGAGTTGGAGCACTGGTGTCCTACAGCAGTAGTTTCATTATCTCAACGATGATTCAGCGCTTCGCTGAACGCTTGCGCAATGCCATTGCTGAGAAGATCAATCGCGTGCCCCTCCAATATTTTGATAGCCATGAACAAGGAGATACCTTGTCTCGTGTGACCAATGACGTGGATTTGATGACCCAATCCTTTAACCAAAGCTTGGTTCAAATGGTCTCTTCTGTTGTCTTATTGATTGGCTCCATCTTTATGATGTTTAAGACGGACTGGCACTTGGCGGTGACAGCGATTGTGTCCATCTTTGCAGGTTTTGCTCTTTCCAGCATTATTATGGTCAAGAGCCAACCTCTCTTTAAGCAACAACAAGATAATCTTGCTAAAGTTTCAGGCTATGTTGAAGAAATCTATAGTGGCCATAATGTTGTCATTTCCTATAATGGCCGTCATCAGGCCAAAGATCATTTTGATGCCATCAACCAAGATTTGTACCATAGCATGTGGAAATCCCAATTCTTCTCTGGGATCATGATGCCCTTGATGCAGTTTGTGGGGAATTTCGGATATGTCATGGTCTGTATCGTTGGGGCTGTCCTCACCATTAATGGGGACATTACCATCGGGACCATTGTGGCCTTTATGACCTATGTCCGCATCTTTACCCAACCAATTGGTCAAATGGCCCAAGGAATTACCCAATTACAATCGGCTAGTGCTGCTATGGGGCGTGTCTTTGAATTCTTAGACGAAGAAGAAATGGAAGATGAATCCAAAAAAACACGTCAATTGGAAACACCAAAAGGTCATGTCACCTTTGAACATGTGCGTTTTGGCTATTCACCAGATAAGACTATTATCCATGACTTTACAGCTGAAGCGAAGCCAGGACAGAAGGTGGCCATTGTTGGTCCAACAGGTGCTGGTAAGACCACCATGGTCAATCTCTTGATGCGTTTTTACGACATTCAAGCTGGTAAAATTACCATCGATGGTGTGGATACTAAGGCCATGAGTCGCGAAGAAGTTCATGATGCTTTTTCGATGGTCTTACAAGATACCTGGCTCTTTGAAGGGACTATCCGGGAAAACCTGGTCTTCAATCAAACCGATATTTCGGATGAAGCGGTCGAAGCAGCAACTCGAGCGGTTGGGGTCCATCACTTTATTCGGACCTTGCCGAATGGTTATGACACCGTGCTAGATGATTCTGTCACCTTGTCCGTCGGTCAAAAGCAACTCTTGACCATTGCGCGTGCCCTCTTGAAGGATGCCCCGCTCCTCATCTTGGATGAAGCAACCTCATCTGTCGATACCCGTACAGAAGAGTTGATTCAAAAAGCCATGGACAAACTCATGGAAGGCCGAACTTCCTTTGTCATTGCCCATCGCTTGTCCACTATCCGGAATGCGGATCTGATTCTCGTGATGAAAGATGGAAATATTATCGAGCATGGTAATCACCAAGAACTCATGAGCCAAAATGGCTTCTATGCTGATCTCTACAATAGCCAATTCACAGAAGAAGTGGCATGAAATCAAGATACAAGGCTTGTGAAATGTAAAGTAAAATAATAGGATAGAAGGCAATTCTATGTGCTTCTATCCTATTATTTATGCTGGAAGAAGGGATGGGAAAGACGATTCTTAGGTACAGAAAAATGACAAAGCGTCAAAAATAGATCGCTTCTAATGTGAAAAAGAAGAAAGAAAGGATAAAAAAGAAGCCTGGCTTGACAGGATTTCTTAGGATCGCGTATACTAGTAGCATAAAATAAGATGAAAGACAGGAGTGCCAACATGAAGCCCAATCTTCAAGATTATCCGAAATTTTATCGTTGGCTAACCCTGCCTTTTGCGAGAAAACCACATCGTGTGCGGGTCCTTCAAAGGACGAATCGAATCTTGACGTTCGCCATGCCAGGCATCTACGGCCTGGTCTTTTGTTGGCTGTTTTTTAAGAAAACTTCAATGGGAGGAATCTGGCCTTTTATCTGGATCCCTGCTTCGGGTTTTGTCTTGTTTAGCCTCTTTCGTCATTGGGTCAATGTTCCAAGACCTTATGAAAAATGGGAGATTCAACCCTTATTAGAAAAAAAATCATCCGGTCATTCCTTTCCTAGCCGACATGTTTTTTCGGCGACCATTATCTCGATGTGTGTCTGTCAGTTGTCTCTTCCGCTAGGAATGTGCTCCATGCTCCTATCTCTTCTATTAGCCCTTGTCCGAGTTATTGGAGGGGTTCATTATCCCAAGGATGTTCTCGTCGCTTGGGGGCTGGGACTCGTTTGGGGAGGACTCTTTTTGCTGGTTTGAATGAACAAATTGCTGAAAATTGACCTTTGTCTAAGAGCGAGGGATAGTGTATACTGGAAAGTAGACTTAGAATAGGAGAGAAGATGAAGTACAGAAAAGCAGAAAAAGCAGATCTGGATCAGGTGGTTCGAGTAGCCAGTACAGCCTTTGAGGACTATCTATTTTTAAAGGTCATCAAGGATTTGGTTCGGGATCCCAAGCAATACCCAGCCTTTGTTGAGGCAATGATGCGCATCCTGGTAAAGGTTTTTCTTAAGCACCATATTTGCCTTGTGGCAGAAAAAAATGATGAAATTTATGCAGTTGCCTTGTTGCAAAAGGGACCGATTCCTTTTCGGGCCTATCTCTTAAATGGGGGATTCGGTTTGCTCAAGTTTATTTCCTTGAAAAATATGTTGGCCTACTTTAAATTTATGGAGGACACGGATAAGGAATTGGAGCAAAATGTAGACTTTGATTGGTATTTGATGCTTCTCGCAGTCGCCCCTAAACACCAACGGCAGGGCTATGGCAGTCGCTTTATGACAGAAGGAATTGAGCCTTTCTTGGAAGAGATCCAAGGAAAAAAACTAGCCTTTTATACCAATACCAAAGGAAATGTCTATTTTTACACGAAAAATGGTTACAAGGAAGTCTATTCAAGTGAGATTAGCTTTAACCAAGTAGAGATGGGTAGTTGGTATTTCTTGAAGGAACTGAAAAAATACTAAGGTTACAACCTTAGTGTTTTTTTTATTGTAGCTGTGAATCTGCTTGAATACCGAATTTTTCATAGAAAGCAGTTCGTTCTTCTATGATAGCGTCGGTCGGATGTTTGATATTCCGTAAGAGCTCAACAAGGTCCGGCGTGACTTCACGGAGCAGTTGCCCTAAGGACCAGATAGCCGTTGCAATATGGATCTGATTTTGTGAAGTTTCGATGATGTTCAGGAGCTTAGGGATGGCCGAGCGGTCATTGGCATTGGCTAATGCAATGATGGCATTGCGCTGGAGGATGTTCTTGCCTCGCCAACTTCCAGCAACATGTCCGAATTTTTCCTTAAATTGTCCGTTGGACAGCTCGATAAAGGGAATCAACTCTGGATGAGCCAGATCAGGATCGATTTCCGTTGCTAAGGGATTATCTAGCCCTTTGTTATAAGGGCAACTAATCTGACAAATATCACATCCATAGATGACCGTTTTAATTTTCTTGCGAAATTCTAGGTCCATCATGCCCTTGTCTTGGGTTTGGAAGGACAAACAGCGTTTGGCATTCATAGAGCCATCCCCTATTAAACAGGAGGTTGGGCAAGCATCTAAACAACGCCGACAGTCTCCACAACCATAGTCGACTGGTTGATCTGGTTCGATTTCGAGGTTGGTAATCAATTCCCCTAAAAACATGTAAGAACCGTATTCTTTTGAAATGACCAAGCCATTTTTTCCGATAAAGCCAATCCCTGCTCGTTGGGCGACGGCTGTATCTACCAGTGCTCCAGTATCGACCATACCCTTATATTCAAAATCCTGCGTCATTTCTTCAATCCCAGCAGCTAAGCGGTTGAGCTTGTCTTGAAGGACATAATGGTAGTCTAATCCCCAGCTGTTGGGGGTAAATTTTCCTCTTTTATAGGCTGTTTTTTGAGGTTGTTGCTTGAGTTTGTGGGGGTAGGCGACAGCGATTGAGATGATGGTCTTGGCGGAGGAGAGACTTAATTTGGGGTGGATGCGCTCTTCAATATTCTTATGCTCGAATCCAGAATTCCGTCCTTCCTCAACGGCCAAGCGGAGCGATTTTTCCAAATAAGCGAAGTCATCAGCGGTTGTAAAGCCAATTTTTGAAATCCCAATAGAATGCGCCAGTTGGATAATGTTTTCTTTTAGTGTCATCCCTTTCATTATACACAAAAATGAAGTTTCTGGCGAGAGAGGAAAATGATGGAAAGGGCTTTCAAAAACTTTCTTTTTTTTGTATAATAGAAACATGAAATGCGAGGAGGATATCATGGGACAACCATTATTTTTACATTCAGTCATGCAGGAAAAAATTTGGGGAGGAACTCGTCTGAAAGAAGAATTTGGTTACGAAATTCCGAGCGACCATGTCGGTGAATTTTGGGCGATTTCAGCCCATCCACATGGAGTTTCTAAAGTAGCCAATGGTCCATACGAAGGAATGGGATTGGATCAGCTCTATCAAGAGCATCGGGAATTATTCGGTAATCGTAAAGAACCTGTCTTTCCTTTATTAACAAAGATTTTGGATGCCAACGATTGGCTCAGTGTACAGGTGCACCCAGATGATACCTATGCAATGGAGCATGAAGGAGAACTTGGAAAAACTGAGTGTTGGTATGTGATTGCGGCTGATGAAGGATCTGAGATTATCTATGGACACAATGCCAAGTCAAAAGAAGAACTCCGCCAGCAAATCGAAGATAAAAACTGGGATGCCTTGCTGACAAAGGTTCCTGTCAAGGCTGGAGATTTCTTCTATGTGCCAAGCGGGACCATGCACGCCATTGGTTCTGGAATTTTGATTCTTGAAACTCAACAGTCGAGTGACACCACTTACCGGGTTTATGATTTTGACCGCAAAGATGCTCAAGGAAACTTGCGGGAACTTCACTTGGAAAAATCGATTGATGTCTTGAACATTGGAGAGCCTGCCAATAGCCATCCAGATACAGTTGTGATCGATGATCTTCGGATGACGACCTTGGTTGCAAGTGATTTCTTTACGGTTTATAAGTGGGAACTTACTGGAAAAGCTAATTTTGAAAAGACTGCCGATTACAGCTTATTGAGCGTCTTAACTGGAGAAGGAAAATTGACGGTAGATGGAAAGGATTATCCTATTCGAAAAGGAAGTCACTTTATCTTACCGAGCGATGTTGAATCTTGGACTTTGGAAGGGCAAGGTTTAGAATTGATCGTGAGTCATCCATAAAAAAGAAAGGGTTTGAGTTAAAAGTTGTGAAACAACTCAAGCCTTTTTTATCTGAAAACTTTTTTTATGTTAAGCCTTGACTCTGACCTAAGGGGAGGGGTTATACTATCCTTGTAAGGAGGAAATCATGTACCATATCAAAGAAGCTGCAGAGCTGTCAGGTGTCTCTATCAAGACCTTGCACCACTATGATAAGATAGGACTTCTAGTCCCTGTGAAATCTGGAAATGGCTATCGGACCTACAGCCAAGAAGATTTAGAACGCTTACAGGTAATTCTCTATTACAAGTATCTAGGGTTTTCCTTGGACCAAATAGCAGAACTCTTAGCCGAAGAAAAGTCTAACTTATTGCCCCATTTGACCAAACAGTTAGATTATTTGACTCAAGAAAGAAAACGTTTGGATACCTTGATTTCTACCTTGCAAAAAACTATTCAAGAACAAAAAGGAGAAAGACAAATGACCATTGAGGAAAAATTTACAGGATTTAGCTATCAAGATACTCAAAAATACCACCAAGAAGCAGTAGAGAAATATGGTCAAGAAGTCATGGACCAGGCTCTCGAGCGCCAAAAGGGGCGTGAAGATGAGGCTACGGAAGCCTTCAACCAAGTTTTTCAAACTTTGGCGCAAAATCTCAAAGATGGTCTACCCGTATCAGCAAATGAAAACCAAAATCAAGCAGCCAGACTTTTAGACGCAATTCGAACGTATGGATTTGACTGCTCTATAGAGGTTTTTGGCCATATTGGCAAAGGCTATGTCTATAATCCAGAATTCAAGGGAAACATCGACAAGTTTGGGGCTGGTACAGCCCAGTACACTTCGGATGTCATTGCCTTTTATGTCGAAAATCAAGCAAAATAAAAAAGTGAGAGTGGGACAGAAATCGGTCATTCGTTAGAATTCGATTTCGTCGTCCCACCTCCGCACAGTTGAGTAGGGCTGTAAAAGCTGATGAAATCAGCGTAGTAGAGCCCACTCAACCACTGTGTCTTGCTCGACAATCCAAAAATAATTGAGAGGCTAGGATTTTTGTCCCAGCCTCGTTTTTTTCTTGGATCAATTTGAAAAGAAGCGGACCGATCTAAGAGAGGTTGGATAAATGAACACAATGAAAACTTTATGAAAATTTTACAATTTCGGTTGACAGTCTTGAAAAAAAAGAGTAGAATAACCCCTGTTTTATGAAAAGAGGCAGGGAATCCCCGGCCTCATGATCTTTTTTCAAGGAGTTTTTTATGTTTTCAACATTGAAAAAATGGTTTATTGGCCGTCCGTTGAAATCTGGTGCAGAAGGTGAAGGAGGGTTGCTTGGGAAAATGCAGGCCTTGGCCATGCTCTCTAGTGACGCGCTTTCTTCTATCGCCTACGGTCCAGAGCAAGTTATCCTGGTCTTGATGACCGTTTCAGCGGGAGCCATTTGGTGGTCTATTCCGATTGGGATTGTGGTCCTGGTTCTCCTAGCCAGTTTAACGATTTCTTATCGCCAGGTCATTCATGCCTATCCTCAAGGGGGAGGGGCCTACATGGTGACTACGGAGAATTTGTCTCCGAAAGCGGGGTTGATCGCTGGTGGCAGTCTCTTGGTCGACTACATGCTGACAGTAGCAGTATCTGTTTCTTCCGGTGCAGATGCCATCACGTCAGCGATTCCCTCTCTTCATCCTTATAATCTTCACATTTCCATTTTGTTGGTCTTGATCTTGATGCTGATGAACTTACGGGGGCTGCGTGAATCAGCTACTTCCTTGATGATTCCAGTCTACCTGTTCATTGTTAGTACGATTGCCTTGATCGGCTATGGTGTGATCCAAATTTTGACAGGGCATTTGGCTTACAATGCGACTGCTCATGTGGGGCAAACCATTTCAGGGGTTAGTGTCATTCTCTTGTTGCGGGCCTTTACGAGTGGATCAGCTTCCCTAACAGGGGTTGAAGCCATCTCCAATTCGGTTCCTTTCTTTAAGAAACCAAAAGCAAAGAATGCAGCCTCTACCTTGACCATCATGGCTTTGATTTTAGGGATCATGTTTGCAGGGATTACCTTCCTCAATTACTGGGTGGGTGTCGTACCAGCAAAAGGGGTAACAACTCTAGCTCAAATGGCCCAAGCGATCTTAGGAAATTCTCCGGTCGGACAAGCCTTCTTCTACGTTTTCCAATTATCAACAGCCTTGATCCTGGCAGTTGCGGCGAATACTGGGTTCTCAGCCTTTCCAATGTTGGCCTTTAACATGGCTAAAAACAAATACATGCCACACATGTATATGGAAAAAGGGGATCGTCTGGGCTATTCCAATGGGATTTTGACCTTGGCGGTTGGTGCCATCGTCTTGCTCTTGATCTTTGATGGGCAAACAGAAAGCTTGATTCCGCTTTATACCATTGGGGTCTTCATTCCTTTTGCCCTTTCTCAAACAGGGATGGTGATCCACTGGAAACGCCAATATCAAAAAGGATTTCTCAAGTATTCACTTGCCAATATCCTCGGGGCAGCTATCTGTTATGGGATTGTCTTGATCCTCTTGCTGTTCCGTCTGCGTGAAATCTGGCCCTTCTTCCCTATTATTGGTCTTTTGCTTTGGATGTTCTTGAGTATCCGCAATCACTATGATAAAGTTGCGGCTCAATTGCGCTTGGGAGGTAAGATCGAAAAGACAAGTTATGCGGGCAATACTGTTATTGTACTTGTCGGAAATGTCACTCAGGTAAGTGTGGGAGCGATGAGTTATGCCAATAGCCTAGGAAATGACGTCATAGCCATGCACGTCTCAACAGAAGAAACCAAGGTTAAAGATGCAGAGGTGGCAGAAGAATTTAAGCACTATTTCCCTCATATTCGCTTTGAAAATGTCATGACGAGCTACCGGGATATTATTCAACCAACAGTTGAATTTGTCTCTAAAGTAGCTGAGGAAGCTAAGGAAAAAGGCAATACTGTCACAGTCTTAGTCCCTCAATTCATCCCTAAAAAACATTGGCAAAATATTCTCCATAACCAAATGAGTTTGAAATTGAAGTACGCACTTCGTTGGCATGAAGAAGTGGTTGTGGCAAGCTATTCTTACCATTTGTCTGAATAACTATCGCATATAGAAAAGATGTCTGCTTGAGCAGGCATCTTTTGGATTTTCTCACACGAAAAAAACCACTCGAAAGTCTTGTAAGATACAGCCTTGATCTTGAAAAAATGTTAAAAAAATGCTAGAATAAAAAGAACATTTTAGATTTTGAAAAAATCAAAGTAAGGAAAAAAATGGCAAATTTAGTAAAAACAATTATTGAAAATGATCGAGGCGAAATCAAACGCCTTGAAAAAATGGCTGACAAGGTCTTTTCTTATGAAGACCAAATGGCAGCTTTGACGGATGACGAATTAAAAGCGAAAACAGTTGAGTTTAAGCAACGCTATCAAGATGGTGAGTCTTTGGATGATCTCTTGTACGAGGCTTTTGCAGTTGTTCGTGAAGCTGCAAAACGGGTCCTTGGTTTGTTCCCATACAAGGTTCAGGTCATGGGGGGGATCGTTCTTCACCATGGTGACGTTCCAGAGATGCGTACAGGGGAAGGAAAAACCCTGACAGCAACCATGCCTGTATACTTGAATGCCTTGTCTGGTAAAGGGGTACACGTTGTTACCGTCAATGAATACCTGACAGAGCGGGATGCAACAGAGATGGGAGAACTTTACTCATGGCTTGGTCTTTCAGTAGGGATCAACCTGGCAGCAAAATCTCCAGCTGAGAAAAAAGAAGCTTACCTCTGTGATATTACTTACTCAACCAACTCAGAGATCGGATTTGACTATCTGCGTGACAACATGGTTGTGCGTGCAGAAAACATGGTTCAACGTCCATTGAACTACGCCTTGGTCGATGAGGTAGACTCGATTTTGATCGACGAAGCGCGTACTCCATTGATCGTTTCAGGTCAGACAGCTTCTGATACGAGCCAGCTCTATCACATGGCGGATGCTTATGTGAAGACCTTGACAGAGGACGATTACATTATCGATGTCCCATCTAAAACCATCGGTTTGTCCGATTCAGGGATTGATAAGGCAGAAAGCTACTTTAATCTTGAAAATTTGTACGATATTGAAAACGTAGCCTTGACTCACTTTATCGACAACGCCCTTCGTGCCAACTACATCATGATTTTGGATATCGACTATGTGGTCAGTGAGGATCAAGAAATCTTGATCGTCGACCAATTTACTGGTCGGACCATGGAAGGTCGTCGTTATTCTGATGGTCTTCACCAAGCGATCGAAGCTAAAGAAGGTGTTCCAGTTCAAGAAGAAACCAAAACATCTGCATCGATTACTTACCAAAACCTCTTCCGTATGTACAAGAAGTTGTCTGGGATGACAGGGACAGGGAAAACCGAAGAAGAAGAATTCCGTGAAATTTATAACATTCGCGTGATTCCAATTCCAACCAACCGTCCGATTGCCCGTATTGACCATCCAGACCTTCTCTACCCAAGCTTGAAATCAAAATTCAAGGCTGTTGTGGAAGATGTCAAGTCTCGTCATGAAAAAGGGCAGCCAGTCCTTGTTGGTACTGTTGCCGTTGAAACCAGTGATTACCTTTCCCAATTGTTGGTGCAAGCAGGTGTTCCTCACGAAGTCTTGAATGCGAAAAACCACTACAAAGAAGCGCAAATCATTATGAATGCTGGTCAACGTGGTGCCGTTACCATTGCGACCAACATGGCCGGACGTGGTACCGATATTAAGCTCGGTGAAGGGGTTCGCGAACTCGGTGGACTGTGTGTCATCGGGACAGAGCGTCACGAAAGTCGTCGGATCGACAACCAGCTTCGTGGACGTTCCGGACGTCAAGGAGACCCAGGTGAATCTCAATTCTACTTGTCTCTTGAAGATGAGTTGATGCGTCGTTTCGGTTCCGAACGGATCAAAGCAGTGCTCGATCGCTTTAAGTTGAGCGAAGAAGAATCAGTGATCCGTTCAAACATGTTCACCCGCCAGGTAGAGGGTGCACAAAAACGGGTTGAAGGAAATAACTACGATACTCGTAAGCAAGTCCTTCAATACGATGACGTGATGCGGGAACAACGGGAAATTATCTACGCTGAACGCTATGATGTTATCACAGCTAACCGTGACTTGGCACCTGAAATCAAGGCCATGATCAAACGGACCATCAAACGGATTGTTGAAGGAGCCAGCCACTCAAGTAAGGAAGAACGCGTTGAAGCGATTCTGAACTTTGCCAAATACAATTTGGTTCCGGAAGATACGATTTCTGCAAGCGATATTGAAGGAAAATCTGACAAGGAAGTTATCGATTACTTGTATGGACGTGCAGAAGAAATCTATGCTAGCCAAGTAGCGAAATTGCGTGACGAAGAGTCTGTGCAAGAATTCCAAAAAGTCTTGATCCTTCGTGTGGTGGACAGCAAGTGGACAGACCATATCGATGCTTTGGATCAATTGCGAAATGCAGTTGGACTTCGTGGGTATGCGCAAAATAATCCAGTGGTGGAATACCAATCAGAAAGTTTCCGTATGTTTAACGATATGATTGGATCAATTGAATTTGATGTCACTCGTCTCATGATGAAAGCCCAAATTCACGAACAAGAACGTCCTCGTACAGAACACAGCATTTCAACAACTGCTACTCGCAATATTGCAGCCCAACAACAAGATATGCCAGCAGAAATTGATTTGTCACAAGTGAAACGCAATGATTTGTGCCCTTGTGGTTCAGGTAAGAAATTCAAAAACTGTCACGGACGTAAATTTTAAGAGCTCCTCTGAATAGAAAGAGGATGGGTCTAGCTAGCATAAGGAGGCCGTATGGTATTCATTACGAAGAGCAATAAGATTGATGAGCAAGAGATCACTTCGCTTTACCGCTTGGAAGGTCCAGTCTTGGAGCGCAAAGAAGCGCGTGATCGAGAATTGGAAGCTATTATCAAAGGAGAAGACCAACGGATCCTTCTTGTGATTGGACCTTGCTCTTCTGATAATGAAGAAGCTGTGATGGACTATGCCCGTCGCTTGGCAGACCTGCAAGAGCAAGTGAAAGATCAGATTTTTATTGTGATGCGGGTCTATACGGCTAAGCCTCGGACCAATGGGGATGGCTATAAAGGCTTGATGCACCAACCAGATACACAGGCCGCACCAAGCTTTGTCGATGGCTTAAAAGCTGTGCGCCATCTTCACTATCGTGTGATTACAGAAACTGGTTTAACGACTGCGGACGAATTGCTTTACCCAGGCAGTCTTCCTTATGTCGAAGATTTGATCTCCTACCACGCGATTGGAGCGCGCTCAGTCGAAGATCAGGAGCACCGCTTTGTATCTAGTGGGATCTCTGCTCCAACAGGCATGAAGAATCCAACATCAGGAAATCTTTCTGTCATGTTTAATGCGATTTATGCGGCGCAACATCCACAAAACTTTTTGTTCAATGCCCAAGCAGTGGAAACATCAGGAAATCCTTTAGCCCATGCGATCCTTCGTGGGGGCTTGGATGCGAGTGGTAAGAATGTTCCAAACTACCATTATGAAGATTTGCTAGCGGCAGCAAAACGCTATAGCGAAATGGGCTTGCAACATCCCTTCATCCTGGTGGATACCAACCATGACAATTCTGGCAAACAATTCGAAGAGCAAGTACGCATCGTGAGAGAAACCATGATGAACCGTGCTTGGAACAAGGATTTGGCAACTTTAGTTCGTGGTTTCATGATTGAATCCTATCTAGAAGATGGCCGTCAAAATGAACCAGTGGTTTATGGTCAATCCATCACAGATCCTTGCCTGGGTTGGGAAAAAACACAGGCCTTGGTCAAAGAAATTGCAACGATGAATAAGTAAAAGGCAGGGGCGGAAGGAGTGATTCTTTAGCCCCTTCTCTTTTGTCAGTAAAACGATACTGAAACGATAAATAAGGATAAAACAAGATGATCAAAGGACATGGCATCGATATCGAATCGATCGCTGCGATTGAAAAAGCGTATCAGAAGAATACTCGATTCGCTGAAAAAGTCTTAACCGAGGCTGAGCGAGAGCGCTTTGAGGAATTGTCTGGAAAACGGAAAATGGAATATTTAACGGGCCGATGGTCCGCCAAAGAAGCCTTTTCAAAGGCAATGGGAACAGGGATTGGACCAGTTGGTTTTCAAGATTTAGAAATTTTAAATGATGCCCACGGAGCTCCCTATTTTTCCAAGTCTCCTTTTTCTGGGAAGGTATGGATTTCGATCAGTCATAAGGGAGACCTAGTGTCGACCAGTGTCATTTTGGAGGAAGAAAATGAAAGCAAGTAAACATAGACCAACTGTTGCAAGAGTCGATTTGGATGCCATTGCCTTTAATGTGCAACAAGTCAGTGAGCATATTCCGAGTCAAGCCTTGAAATATGCAGTCGTCAAGGCCAACGCCTATGGTCATGGGGTCGTTGCGGTAACCCAAAAATTGGCACCTCAGGTAGATGGTTTTTGTGTTTCCAATATGGATGAAGCCCTCGAAATCCGTGAAGAAGGCTTGCAACACCCTATTTTAATTTTGGGAGTTGTGCCAAGTGAAACAGTGAACCTAGCCAAAGAGCATGACATCCGCTTAACAGTGGCTAGTCTTGCTTGGTTGGAACAATTGCT
The DNA here is from genome assembly GCF_959025735.1 of uncultured Streptococcus sp. GTDB lineage: Bacteria > Bacillota > Bacilli > Lactobacillales > Streptococcaceae > Streptococcus. Next base: position 2,846 of record NZ_CAUFJQ010000035.1, on the reverse strand, counting down.
TGGACAAGAAGCAGATCTTTCAGGATTGAAGGTCCATATCAAGGTGGATTCAGGAATGGGGCGGATTGGATTCCGAACGATCGAAGAGATCAAAGAAGCTGAACGCCTTCTCTTAGCAGCTGGAGCTGAAATTGAAGGAATCTTTACTCATTTTGCGACAGCAGATGAGGCAGATGATCGAAAATTCCAAGCGCAATACCAGTTTTTCAAAGAAGTATTGGCTGCTCTTGAAACCCTTCCTCCTATTGTCCATGCGAGTAATTCTGCTACCTCTTTGTGGCATGCGGATACGATTTTCACCGCTGTGCGCTTGGGAGATGTCATGTATGGCTTGAATCCCAGTGGTTCTGTGTTAGCCTTGCCTTATGAAATTAAGCCAGCTTTGAGTTTGGTGAGCGAATTAGTTCATGTGAAACAGTTAGAAGCTGGTCAAGATATTGGCTACGGAGCAACTTATACGACAGAAGAACCCCAATGGATCGGGACGATTCCTATCGGCTATGCGGATGGTTGGATCCGAGAGATGCAAAATTTCCACGTGCTGATTAAGGGGGACTATTGTCCTATTGTTGGTCGCGTTTCGATGGACCAGATTACTGTTCGCCTTCCAGAAGAATTGCCTCTGGGGACCAAGGTTACCCTGATTGGACGAGAGGGCGAGAAAGAAATCACGGCAACAGAGGTTGCAGATTACCGTGGGACCATTAATTATGAAGTTGTCTGTCTCTTGAGTGATCGGATTCCTCGTGACTATACAGGTGAAGAATAAGAAGAAGCAGGTGGGATTTTCCCGAATGGACCTGCTTTTTTATAAAAGAAAGGAGGAGAAATGAATCTACACCAACCCTTATCCGTACTGCCTGGAGTCGGTCCAAAATCGGCGGAAAAATTTAAAAAGTTAGGGGTTAAAACCTTAGAAGATCTGCTCTTGTATTTCCCCTTTCGCTATGAAGACTTCAAAACGCGCAATGTTTTAGAGTTGGAAGATGGGGAAAAAGCCGTCATCTCTGGGGTGGTAGCAACACCAGCCAATGTCCAATATTATGGCTACAAACGAAATCGCTTGCGTTTTTCGATCAAACAGGGAGACCAGGTCATTGCGGTTAATTTTTTCAACCAACCCTATCTAGCAGACAAAATTGAGGTTCAGCAGACAGTGGCGATTTTTGGGAAATGGGACAAGGCCAAAGGCAGTTTGACAGGGATGAAACTCCTGGCTCAAGTGGAAGATGATTTGCAACCGGTCTATCGAGTGACGCAAGGAGTCAGCCAAAACAGCCTGGTGAAATTGATCAAAATAGCGTTTGACCAGGGTTTGGACCAGCTTTTAGAAGAGAATGTACCCCAAGTCTTGCGGGATCGTTATCAACTTATGTCTCGTTCCCAAGCAGTGCAAGCTATGCATTTTCCTAAGGATCTGGCAGAGTACAAGCAAGCCCTTCGCCGGGTAAAATTTGAAGAGCTCCTCTTTTTCCAGCTGCAACTCCAAGTGCTAAAAGAAGAAAATCACGATGCCAGCCAAGGGATTTCCTTGGCCTGGAATCCAGAAAAATTAGCAGAACGAAAAAAACAGCTTCCTTTTGAGCTAACGCAAGCTCAAGAAAACAGCCTGAATGAAATCTTGACAGATATGGCCTCTCCTTATCATATGAACCGCCTCTTACAAGGGGATGTGGGAAGCGGGAAGACAGTCGTGGCCGGTCTTGCTATGTATGCAGCCTTAAGCGCTGGGAAGCAAGCTGCCTTGATGGTTCCAACGGAGATTTTGGCAGAGCAACACAAGGAAAGCTTGCAAAATCTTTTTCCAGATTTGCCAATTGCCCTTCTAACAGGAGGATTAAAGGCGGCTGAGAAACGAGAAGTCTTAGAAGAGATCGCCTCAGGAAAAGCCCAATTGATTGTGGGGACACATGCCTTGATTCAAGAGGGAGTTCACTACCAAGATCTAGGCTTGGTCATTATTGATGAACAGCATCGCTTTGGGGTTTCCCAACGTCGTATTCTTCGAGAAAAAGGACAAAATCCAGACGTCCTGATGATGACGGCTACCCCTATTCCCCGGACCTTGGCTATTACAGCCTTTGGAGATATGGATGTGTCCATCATTGATCAGATGCCTGCGGGACGCAAGGAAATCATCACACGTTGGGTCAAGCATGAGCAGTTAGAAGTGGTCCTCGACTGGTTAGTCAAAGAACTTGGCAAAGGTTCTCAAGCCTACTTTATTTCTCCATTGATTGAGGAGTCAGAGGCGCTAGATTTGAAAAACGCCCTTGCCCTCCAAGAAGAGCTAGAGACCTTCTTTGGGCAGCGAGCACGCGTTTCTCTGCTTCACGGGAAGATGAAAAGTGAAGAAAAAGATGCCATCATGCAGACCTTTAAAGAGCACCAAGTCGATGTTTTGGTGTCTACGACCGTTATTGAAGTAGGAGTCAACGTACCCAATGCAACCGTTATGGTCATTATGGATGCAGATAGGTTTGGTCTTAGCCAGCTTCACCAGCTACGAGGCCGGGTTGGTCGGGGAAACAAGCAATCCTATGCTATTCTAGTAGCCAATCCTAAGACAGATAGTGGCAAGCAGCGCATGAAAATTATGACAGAGACGACCAATGGGTTTGTGCTAGCGGAAGAAGATTTGAAAATGCGAGGTTCAGGTGAAATCTTTGGAACCCGTCAATCGGGGATCCCAGAGTTTCAAGTGGCTGATTTGGTAGAAGATTATCCCATTCTGGAAGAAGCAAGGAAAGTTGCTAGCCAGATCGTAGCTACACCAAATTGGCGCGAACACCCCGATTGGCATTTGCTCTCGCTTTACTTAGAAAAGAAAGAACATTTAGACTAAA
>NZ_CAUFJQ010000034.1 GCF_959025735.1 uncultured Streptococcus sp. | reverse complement strand
TGCTCGACAATCCAAAAATAATTGAGAGGCTAGGACTTTTGTCCCAGCCTCTTATACTTATTCAATCACTTGGCTTTCGGCTACTTTCTTGTACCAATGAGCAGATTTCTTAGGATAGCGCTCTTGGGTTTCAAAGTCCACATAAAAGAGACCATAGCGTTTTTCGTAACCATTTGACCATGAGAAAACGTCCATGAGAGACCAGATGAAGTAACCTTTGACATTAGCACCATCTGCAATCGCATCAGACAAGACCTCTAAGTGTTGTTTCACATAATCAATCCGTCCATCGTCATAAACCGTATTATCCACAAACTCATCTTTGTAGCCCAGTCCGTTTTCAGTGATGTAGATTTTCTTATAGTTTGGATAATCTTTCTTGACACGCATGATTTGATCATACAAACCTTGAGGGTAGATGATCCAGTCCCAGTCAGTACGAGGTACATAGTCAGGAGCTACACGACGTCCAACACCTTTGATTTGGTATTTAGAGCTTCCTTTTTCCCCTTTACCATTATGAATGATTTCTGTTTCGCCGTCAAAAGCTTCCATCCAGTCACTCATGTAGTAATTGATCCCAAGAAAGTCATTCAGGTCTTTTGCTGCTTCAAGCGCTGCAAAGTCTTCGTCACGAAGATCCAAGCTACCACCATTGACAGATAAGATGTGATTAACACCTTCCATGGTTGCATCTGAATAGTGTCCAAGGTAAGTAGCATCCAAGATAAATTTGTTGTGGATGATATCTTCCAATTCAGCCGCCCGAACGTCTGCTGGATTTTCTGGATCCAAAGGATACTTAGTAGGAAGGGCATGGACCACTCCAATTTCACCTGCATAACCTTTGTCTTTGTACAATTTCACAGCACGTGCATGAGAAACCATCATATTGTGGTGAGATTGGAAGACTTTAGCAAGGTCATATTGAATACCTGGTGGGAATTTTCCGACTAAGTACTGACCATCTCCGATAGGTCCGATTTCATTGAAGGTTGTCCAGTAGTTGACTTCTGGGAATTCTTCAAAACAGAAGGCGGCATAATCTACAAAGTGTTCGATGTTTTCACGGTTCAAGAAGTCTCCATTTGAGTGAAGAGCCTCAGGGGTATCAAAGTGATGGAGAGTTACAAACGGCTCCACATGGCGTTTATGGCATTCAGCAAATAAGTTATGGTAGAACTCCACCCCTTTAGGATTCACCTCACCATAACCAGTTGGGAAAATACGTGACCAAGCAATAGAGATACGGATTCCGTTTACGCCATATTCTTCAGCCAACTGTAAGTCTACTGGATATTTGTGGTAGAAATCACTCGCTGGTTCAGCAGTATACCAATAGTTGTCAGCCAGGTATTTGTCCCATGCAACAGGGCCTTTCCCATCTGTATGAGTAGCCCCTTCTGCTTGATAGGCAGCTGTAGCGCCACCAAAAATAAAATCTTTAGGAAGTATTTTTGTCATTTTTTCACCTTTTTCTTGATTGGATCAAAGGAAAAGTGAGTGGAGAGGAGTTAGTGAGCCATCCATCTCCATCTCACTTATTCGTTCTTATTCTTCAAACTGTGCTTGAACAAATGCAAGGGCACCTTGTCCATCGCGTGTCAATTTAATGTATTGAGCACCTTCAGTCTTAGCCAATTTGATTCCAAGTTTATCTGTTTCTGCCTTCATGTCTTCATAGTTAGAAGCTACTTGAGGGGCTAGGATAACCAGGTCAAATTCTGGCAACATTTCACGGTGAGCACCGTAACCACCCGCTGCTGCTTTGACAGGAACATTGTATTCTGCTGCTGCCTTGTTCAAGGCATTGGCAAGAAGTCCACTAGTTCCACCACCGGCACAAAGAACCAAGACGTTTGTTTCTTTTGTGATATTTTTTTGAACTGGTTCACCTTCAACACCAGCTTTTTCAAGAATCGCATCAGCTTTAGCAGTGTTAAAGTTTGCAGCAACTTTTTCTTTCAAGCTGTCGTTTGCTTTACCAGAACGTTCTTCTTCAAGAATTTGTTCATCATAAACCTTCACGAATGGGTAGTAAATGATCACGTCTACTACAACAAGAAGTGCAGCAAGGATGAAGGAAAGAACTTGGAAGTTTGTACCAAGGACAATTCCGAGAGGACCAGGTGTTACCCATGGAAGGTTTGCTGAGAAAGAGTTCATTCCCAAGGTATCAACAAAGAATTTGAAGATCCAGACGTTTGCGATTGGAGCAAAGATAAATGGAATGAAGAAGGTTGGGTTCAATACAATTGGAGCCCCGAAGAGAATTGGTTCATTGACCCCAAAGAAGGTAGGAACGACGGAAGCACGTCCAATCGCACGGTTTCGTTCAGATTTACACAACCACATGAAGAGGAATGGAACAATCAAGGTTGCACCAGTACCACCCATGGTAACGATAAACATTTGAGTCCCAGATGTGATGACTTTATCAGCATGTTGTCCGGCTTGAAGCAAGTGCAAGTTGTTATCGATATTTGCATAAGTGATCGCCGCAATCGCTGGTTCTACGATAGAAGGACCGTGGATACCAACAAACCAGAAGAAGGCATATGCACCAAAGATAAGGGTAATTCCAAGATAACCATCTGCCGCAGAGAACAACGGAGCTAGAAGTGTTCCGATAGATTCCGCAACTGTTACACCGATAGCACCTTTCACAATCAATTCAAATGCATACAAGAGAACAATTGAAACTGTGAATGGAATCAAGTCTTTGAAAACTTGTGAAATATTCGGTGGAACCTCGTCTGGCATGCGAATCGTCACATTATTTTTCACACAGACCTTATAAACATTAACTGTAACAAAGGCTGCAATAAAGGCTGTCAACAGACCTTTTGTACCCATGAAAGCTGTTAAGAATCCACCTTCTTTAGCAGGTTCAGCAGCCATGAGCAAGAATCCAACCATTGAAGCTAACATTGTAGAAATGAAGTTAATTTGATTGGTTGCTGGCAGATCCCGGTTCATAGAATCAGTCAAAGCCTTAGCCGTTGTACCACCAACGAAGAAGGCCAAGATGCCCATAGAATAGTTATATGGAGTCATCAAGAATGTTTCAATATCTTTAGACCAGTGGAATCCCCAAGCGTTTGGTACATACGCAATTAGGATGAAGATAGATGAGAATAAGATTACAGGCATCCCTGCAATGAAACCATCCCGAATCGCTCGCAAATATTTATTACGAGAAATCTTTTCAAAGAAAGGTTTCCCTTTTTCAATTAGTTCAATCAGTTTATTCATTATTTTGCTCCTCTTTTATACAGTTCAATCAGATGGTGAATCACGTCTTTTAATAAGATCGTTGTCATGAGATGGTCTTGACCATGCATCATAGTGATGCTATAAGGGATTTCTTCTCCTGCAGCTTCTTGCGCTAGCATGGTCGTTTGAGATTTGTGAGCCTCAGCAATACAGGACCCTGCTTCTTCTACTAAGGATTCTGCTTTCGTAAAATCACCGTTTTCAGCAGCTTTTAATGCTTCCATTAATTTTGATCGAGCGTCACCGGCATAAGCGACAATTTCAAACCCAAGTAATTGGACTTCCTCTTTATTCATGTTGGTTCCTCCTTATGATACCTTTTGAAAATTTTTATAATAGACGTTGAATATGCAAGGCTAAATAGACTTTTTCATTAGGAGATATCTTAGCTCCAGTCTGTTCAGCGATGGTTTGGTAGATCTGATGACTAATCTCATAAGCCTTTGGATAACTTAACTGGATCAGTTGTTCCATCTCGCTCAATCCTTCAGGATCCTCTCTTCCCTTATCTAGGGAGTCAAGGAAATAATTAAGATGGATCATAAAGCGATCATAGAAATGACTGTTCTCTTCTTTTCGTTTCAATCCATTTTGAGCTAGTTTTTCTTCTACAGCTTTCAAAATCGCTTGGCGATCTTGGACATCAGGATCCTGCTCATGAATGACTTCCCCTTGTGCATTGATGAAGTGATAGGCGATACGATTCACTTCGTCATCGGGAAATTGATCTAAGAGCCGCTCTCGAAAGATTTCAATCGCTTCCTTTGCGATTTTATAGGGGATCGGATGCATAGCAGACGCATCAGGTAGATCACTGTGTTTGTATCTTCCCTGTTGAACCGCCTGGTAAGAACAAAAGATGTGATCTGTTAGTGTCACATAGATATATTCTTGAACAGGATAGGCATATTTCTTAGACAAGGTATCAATCACTTCATAAGTGGTTGTAATGAAATCAAGAGGAACATCCTTTAGAAGGGCCATAAAGTTTTCTCTTGATTCATCCGTGTTTAAACGAAATACTTTTTCGACCTTATCATCAGCTACTAGATCATGTTTCTTTTTCCCAAAAGCAATCCCACTCCCAACAACAATTAACTCTTGTTGAAGCTCATTTTGAACCAAAGCAACATTATTGTTCATTGGATGGATAATACGATACATGAGGCTCTCCTTTGTAAAATTTGTTAAAAGCAAATAAAAATGACCACGAAGCAACTGAAAAAACTAGCCTATGCTAATCATTCAATCTACTTGTGGTCACGCCTAATCTAACTTAGTAACGCTCACTGCTATTTAACTTATGAACTTATTCTATCATAAGTTTTTTATTTTGTAAACCCTTACAGCGAAAATTTTTAAACATTTTTTATAAAAAATAAACAAAGCCTAAAAATAATGAAGAACATTGGAAGGAATTTCTTCCTTCCAATGTTCTAAATGTTGCTTTAGGAGGCAATAACAATTGGTTTCTTACACGCGTTCTGTCCAAGGTGTTGCCACTTTAGCCAAGACCGCATTCAATTCTTCAATATTTTGACGACCTTCTGTACGAAGCCATTCACGAGCAGCTGCTTCTCCATCTTTGATGTAAGCTTCTACTGAACCTGCCCATGTCGCACGTCCACAAAGAACACCGTTGAAGTTAGCACCTGATGCATGTGCAAATTCCAAAGTTTCTTGGAAGAGTTTTGCTGATACACCAGCACTGAGGTAGATGTATGGAAGGTTGGTTGCTTCTTCTTGTTCTTTAAAGAAGGCAGCCGCTTCTTCACGACTATAGACAACTTCACCTTCTCCAAATCCTTCCACGTAGTTGACATTAACTGGAACTTCTACTTTCAATACATCGATATTGAAACGAGGATCTGAGAAGACTTTCATAGCTTCAATGACTTTACGAGGTTTCACTTTTGCATATTCAGCAGAGGTTGCATCCGCAATTCCTTCGTCATAAGCCAAGATTTCAAGGAAGAATGGAATGTCTTCTGCCACACATTCTGAACCAATGCGTTCGATATAAGCTTGTTTTTCTTGGTTGAGTTCTTCTGCACTATCTACATCATAGTAGAGCAAGAATTTCACAGCATCTGCACCTTGTTCTTTGATGCGTTTTGCTGACCAAAGGTTCAAGCAGTCAGGCAAACGTTTGGTGCTAGATGTATCGTAACCAGTCTTTTCGTATGCAAGCAAGAGCCCAGCATCTTTGTCCAAGGCTTTCGTAGCAGGCAAACCATATTCTGGGTCCAACAACATTGATGAAGCATATTTTGTCAATTCATCTGCTACAAGAACTTTCAATTCTTCCATTTGTGCTACAGTTGGCTCAGTGTCCTGGTATTTGGCCATCAAGCGTTTCAAAGCCCCACGTTGGTCGAAGGCCAAAGCTGAAATAACACCGTCTTTTGTACTAAGACGTTCCAAATAGTTGCGTTTTTGTTCTGTTAATACCATTTTATACCTCTTTTACGATTAATTGTTGATACAAGGCATCATAGTGCCCCATGTTGACATGTCCTGTTTGTGCTTCTTGCGCATTTAACATTCCAAGAACATTTGCTTTCTTGAGCAAGTCTGCGTCACTCTCATGATGATAGAGACCAGATGCAATCCCTGCAACAGTCGAATCACCAGATCCGACTGGATTGACGACATCAATCTTAGGAATATCTACCTTATAGAAGACGTCGCCGTGCTTTGCAAAAGCGCCATTTGCTCCAAGGGAGACAATCACCCATTCTATGCCATCAAAGAGAGCATCCTGAAGAACTTCTTTTAAGTCTTCCACATTCTTACTCACTTCTTTTCCTAACAATTGAGACAACTCTTCATTGTTGGGCTTAATGACTGTAGGCTTGACATCTGCTTGAATGGCAGCTTCTAAAGAAGCTCCCGAGCAGTCGAGCACGACTGATTTTCCAGCTTCCCTTGCAATCTTGACAAGGCTAGCATAATAATCCACTGGTAAACCAGCAGGAAGACTACCTGAGATAGCAACCACTTCCACTTGATCGATCAAGTGACGATAATGTTGAAGGAAACCTTGCCCTTCTTTCTCAGAAATGGTTGGGCCTTTTTCTAATATTTCTGTTTGCTTGCCTTCGTGAAGGATGGCGATACAATTACGTGTATCACCAGCAATCTCAAAGAAACGTTCCTCTATTCCTTCTCCTAAATGATCGAGAATGAATTGGCCCGTTCGACCACCAAGTAGGCCGGTCGCTGCTACTGGATCCTTGATCTCAGAAAGTACACGAGTGACATTGAGACCCTTCCCACCAGCTGTCTTACTCACCTCAGCTACTCGATTGACTGTATCCAACTGGAGTACATCCAAAGGATAAGAGATATCAATCGAAGGGTTCATCGTGACCGTTAATATCATACGTCACCTCTTAGTCGTGGTATTCACCACGGTCCCATTTTTCAAGGAATTCTGTAAAGAAATCAGCATCCGCTTGATGGGCATTATGGGTTTCCACATGTTGGATCTTAGCGATCAATTTTTTATTTTCTTCAGTTGGTTTGTATTCAGCGTGGATGAATGCTTCAATGATATCGCACATGAGCAATTCACCAGTGATTTTACCACCAAAACCGATCACATTCGCGTTCAGTTCTTCTTTAGCATAAAGAGCAGTTGTCATATCGCGTACCAAAGCAGAACGGATACCAGGTACTTTGTTAACAGCATTGTTAATCCCAACCCCAGTACCACAGATACAAACACCAAGATCTGCTTGGCCACTTGCTACGGCTTCACCGACTTTCTTACCAAAGATTGGATAGTGGGTACGTGTATGGTCATAAGTCCCAAAGTCGAGCACTTCATATCCTTTTGATTTCAAAAAATCAGAAACAGCCATTTTTTCATTTGTCACAATGTGATCACAACCAATTGCAATTCTCATTTGAATTCTCCTCTCATTAGCACATCTTATTCAACATATCGACACGGATTTGGTGACGGCCACCATCGTATTTACCATTGACGAAGCCTTTGGCAATGTTCTTGGCCAATTCATCCCCAACAATTTCGGCACCCATGGTAATCATTCGAGAATTGTTGTGTCCACGTGTCATATAAGCAGAACGTTCATCTGAAACTTCTGCTGCCACCATTCCTTTGATTTTAGTTGCAACCATAAATGGACCAGCACCGTAAGCATCAATCACGATTCCAAGATTTTGATCGTTTTTGTTCACTTCGCTGGCAACTGCAAGTGTCACATCTACAAAATCTTGACCTTCAGCAGTTACATCCACAACATCGAAGTTTTCTTTTACAAGAAACTCTTTCACGAGATCTTTTAATCTTAATCCTGCAGCATCTGCACCAATTACAATAGACATGTCCTGTCCTCCTTTTGTTCGTTTCAGCAAATATCTCTGTTGTTAAATTTTTACAAAGAAACATTTTCTTACTTTTGATATTATATTACACCTATTTTGAACGAAAGTCAACATTAAATTGTTTATTTTCGAACATTTTTTTAAAATAAAAACACCATATCCACAAAAGATATGGTGTCAGTTTTCAAACTACATATGACGATTATTTTGCATTTGCAGCATATTCTTCGTTACGTTTGATCATTTGTTTTCTGTACCAAGCGAAGATTCCGATATAGAATGCCAAGAAGACAACTACACCAAGGATTGCTTTGATATCACCAGTTGTTGCGTTACCGATTGTCCAACCGAGCAATTTTTCAACTGGTCCTTCAAGAGTTGAGTGAGTGATCAATTGAGTAGAAGCTACCCCTTTAGGGAAGGCATCAACACTCTTAGCCAATTGAGTTGCAAATGGTGCAATCAATGTTCCTGAAAGAAGGAAGAGTGGCAAGAGAAGGCTTCCGAAGATGATCATACGGATCAATTTACCGCGTGTTACAACCAACAAGGCTGGAGTCACACCCATAGCGATGATACCTGCAAGTGGCAAGATACCATTTCCGACTTTAGAAAGAAGCACTGCTTCGATCAACATGATTGGTGCAAGTACGTTCGCACAAGCCCAGATCTCAGCACGACCAGCGATAAATGGCCAGTCCAAACCGATGTTGAATTTACGTCCTTGAAGACGTTTAGTAGCAACGTTTGTTATACCTTGTGACAATGGTTCTACCGCTGCGATGAACCAAGAACCGATCAATGAGAACAATTCCAAGCAGACACCGGCAGTCAAACCAAGGCTCAACCAACCTTTAATAACCAATTCCCATTTGTCAGCATCTTGCACGCCAGCAACTGGATGTGGAGTACCCATGATACCGATGACGATACCAAGAAGGAAACCGATAAAGAATTTAGATCCCCAGAAACCGATCTTCTTGTTCAATTTAGCAGCGTCGAAGTCGTATTTATCAAGACCTGGGAAGAATTTATCAAAGATTTTATCCAAGACCATGATGATTGGGTTCATCATGTAGTTCATGTGAGTTGAAGTCATAGGTGATGAACTTGGTGCATTCAAAAGATCATCAAATGTTGGTTTCATCAAGTCTGAGTTAATGATCTTCATGATTCCAACAAGAACAACTGCAAGAGTTGCGACGAAAAGTGAAACTCCTTGGCTAACTCCGTTGTTGTCCGCATACCATTTGATCAAAAGACCAGTGATAGACAAGTGCCAGATATCGAAGATATCGACGTCAAGTGTATCTGTTTTCTTGATCGCAAGCATGATAACGTTGACGATCAACATAATCAACAAGAAGTAAAGTGTCCAGGCAGACCCCCAAGTGATGGTCGCAAGAGGTGCCCAACCAACGTCAGTGATATTCAATTGAATACCTGTATTCTCAACGAATTTTGCAAGAGACGCTGAGAAAGCTCCATTCAACATACCGATGATAGCACCGATACCAGTAAGGGCGATGGCAAGTTTAATACCACCTTCAAGGGCTTTAGAGAATTTCACTCCAAACAAGAGAGCCAATAAAGTCAAGACGATCAACATGATGATCGGAGCACCCATGTCTAGGATGGGTTTGAAAAATTTATTGGCAAAATCAATAATGCCATTCATAATAAATCCTCCCGATTTATAATTTTTTTGTAATTTACGGCATAAAGTGTTCCCAATTTTATCATTGGATAACGCTTACAAACTTGTTTAAAAAAATATTAACTTAATCCATGTTCTTTAATGGCAGCTTCGATGTTATCAAAGACTGGCGCACTCATCGCTGGAATACGGAATAAAATTGGTCCTGCTTCTACCACTGGAATACCAGGATCGAATCCCAAATCAGTTGCAGCAATTGGAGTAAAGATATCATAACCTGAAATCAAATCTTCATTGACATCTTTGACCATGACAGCGTCACAACGCACATCATAACCACGGTTTGACAGTTCTTCTTCTACCGCACTCTTAATTTGGTGGCTAGAGTTAACACCTGCACCACAGGCAGCTAAAATTTTAATCATTTGGATGTCCTCCATTATAAATATTTACGAATGTTTTAGGAAATAGTTTCCGTTATGTATTGATAAAGCTTATCTTCACTATCTAATTTTGATAGAGCTTCGAGATTTCCATTGGATGTAAAGAAATCCATCAGCTGAGCCAAAATATTGGTTTGGCTTGAGCTCGTATTATTGATAATAAAGAATAAGAGTGAAACTTGAACTTCCTTATCTGGAGCAATCATATTATGGAAAGTTACGGGTTGATCCAAACGAACCACAACCACATTCTCAGTGAGATTATGGACAATGTCTGTGTGCGGGATCGCCACATTTGGTAAGTCCTTACCAAGAAATTCCATGTCTAATCCAGTCGGGAAAGACTTTTCACGCTCAATCAAAGCGGAACGATAGGTTGGTGTCACAATCTGTCGCTCTTCCAATAAGCTTGCTACCTGCTCAAAGAGATCTGTTTGATCCTTGGCATGTAGGCAAAACACAAGATCTTTGTTAAAGAGTTGATTTAATCCCATTGTTGCCACCTCCTTATCTAACTATTTATTTATAGCTTCAGTATATCACTATATTGATTGATTGTCAATCATTTTTGTCGTATTTTGTTTATTTTTGTTTATATTTCTCTTTAAAGCGCTTCCTAACCGTCATTTTCTAACATTATTAAAAAAGTAAAAAGAGAGTGGGACAGAAATCGGTAATTCGTTAGAATTCGATTTCGTCGTCCCACCTCCGCACAGTTGAGTAGGGCTGTAAAAGCTGATGAAATCAGCGTAGTAGAGCCCACTCAACCACTGCGTCTTGCTCGACAATCCAAAAATAATTGAGAGGCTAGGACTTTTGTCCCAGCCTCTTGATCTTAAATGATTTTCGTATACAAGGCGTATTTGTCTTTGATTTTCTTTGGAATGCTATTATCGGTAATAATGGCATTCAGATCTTCCACACGATAGAAACTGTAGAAGGAATAACTATCAAACTTGCTGTTATCGGCTACCACATATTTCTCTATTGCATTGTTCAGAATAATGGCATTGCCATTTCCTTCTTCTTCATTAGCTGTGGAGACACTATGGCCATCGATTCCATTCACCCCGATAAAGGCTTTAGAAACCTTGATTTCTTTCAGGAGTTTATTAGCAAATTGACCGACAAAGGTTTGCGTCTTTACCCGGTAACGACCACCAACTAAGATCAAGTCATAATTAGGGAAATCCTTGAGCTTCTCAAAAATAGGCAGGGAGTTGGTGACGATGCTAATTTCTTTCCCTTCCAAATAATCTCCGATAAAGTCTGTTGTTGTACCTGAGCCAATAAAGACGGTATCCCCATTTTCGATCAAGTCTGCACATTTTTTGGCAATGGATCGTTTCTCATCAATATTGATGAGATTTTTCTCACTGTGAGAAGCTTCTAATAAACTATCTTTGACTTTTTTGTGGGCCCCACCATGTACACGAACTAAAAGACCTTGTTTTTCAAGATCGATCAGATCGCGACGAATGGTCATGTCTGTCACCCCAAAGAGTTCCTTGAGTTCTTTGACTGATACCACACTTTTTCGATCCAGTTCCTGAAGAATTTCAACATGTCTGCTATCTTTCATGGTACTACTTCCATTCCTACTATATTTGTCTCTATTATACTACATTTTTCAAAAAACACAAATTCAAACATTATATTAACAGGAGTAAACATGGTATTTTTAAATAAATAAAAGAAAAAAGCCTTCCGTCAATCCGGAAAGCTTTGATTTATGCTATTTCTAGCTTCCTCACCTTTAGATCAGGCTCGGGACAAAAAGGTTTAGAAAACCTTTTTATTTTGCGATTGGGTAAACAGAAACTTGTTTTTTATCGCGACCTTTACGTTCGAAGCGTACTACGCCTTCAACTTTTGCGAACAAAGTATCGTCTCCACCACGTCCAACGTTCACACCTGGGTAGATGTGAGTACCGCGTTGACGGTAAAGGATAGATCCACCTGTTACAGTTTGTCCATCAGCTGCTTTAGCTCCAAGACGTTTTGCTTGTGAATCACGTCCGTTTGATGTAGAACCTCCACCTTTTTTGTGGGCGAAAAGTTGCAAGTTAGCAAGATTCAATTTCAACATAATTGTTTTCCTCCATGTTAGTTTTCTGTGATAACTCTTGTTTGGACGAACTCCGATGAGTTCTCCGATAAGTTTGCCATCCCTAAGAAAAATGATTCAAAGAATAGTTGGGTCATTTCTCTTTGATGTGGTGGAATATCCGTCGGGATCGTCACCCGCAGGAAGCCACCTTCTTCTTCGTTTAATTCTAGATCCGGTTCGTAGCCTGCAAATTTCTCAACAGAGTTGACAAAGTTAATGGCTAGAGTCGAAACCGATGCACACACGACATCAAAGCCGTATTCACCGCTTCCAGCGTGCCCAGTGATTTCTGCACTCCTCAGCTCGCCATCTTCGGCTCGTTCAAAGACTGCTTGTATCATGTGTTCTCCTAAAAATTAAGCGTTGATAGCGTTGATGACAACTTTAGTGTAAGGTTGACGGTGACCTTGTTTACGGTGGCTACCTTTTTTAGGTTTGTACTTGTAAGTAACAACTTTCTTTTGTTTTCCTTGTTTTTCAACAGTTCCAACAACAGTAGCTCCTGAAACAAGTGGAGTTCCGACAACAGTGTTTTCACCACCAACAAGAACAACTTCGTTAAATGTAACTTCTTGACCAGCTTCAACGTTCAATTTTTCAACGTAGACTGCTTGACCAACTTCAACTTTAACTTGTTTTCCGCCAGTTTTAATGATTGCGTATGTGCTCATTATGCACCTCCTATGTATTTTTGGGTTTCCCCGTATTTTGTGAAGACTCGCCTAGCATCGTGGGACGAACCACTTACTCTCATGGAAATGAGCGACGATGTTCGAGCGGTTGCACAGGCATGTGCATAGTCAACTCTCTTAGTATATCACTTCTATCAGACAATGACAAGTATTTTTGCGCTTTGAAAACGAATTTCTTTTATAAAATGGATGATTTTGTATCTTTTATGTTAAGATCACTTGTCAGTCCGACTTCTTCATCTACTTATCCTTAAATTTAAAGTCATTGAAACTCATTTTGGCTTTAGACGAATCATTCATGCTCTTCATTTTTTCTTCTTGTTCCTTGGTGATTTTGATAGGAATGGCTGCAGCCGTATTAGGTTTCAACACCCCTGATTCGCTCACTTCATAGTCCACTGTGACATCTTTAAAAAGTGGCTCTCCATCATATTCCAAATTTAGAACAAAGGATCCATCACGATCAATGGTTGTGGTGGTACGATTCACGATAAAGAACAAGGCGAAGCGGTTTTCCTCATTTCCAAAGGTATAGCCTGGGAAAAAGACAAATAATTTTCCAGGTTCTCCAAGCGTTGGGTGTTCCTTGATAAATTTCTCAGAGGCTTCCAAGACTTCGTTGTCCTGATCTTTGTACTGGTCGGCTCTGACAAATGTGAGGGGTTCTTTTTTACTGCTGGTTGACTGGCTGGTCTTTTCTTCTTTTTTCGGACCAGTAAATGATACTTTGACGCAGCCTGTCAACAGAAGCAAACTTGTCATTAAAACGATAATTTTTTTCATCTTGTCTCCTTTAAGTTGGTTAGAAAAAGAGGCTGGATACTCCCAGTCTCTCCTATAGCAAATTCTCGATCAGGTCATCGACCTCATCTTTTTCTGCTTTTGGTGTGATCTCTGTTACGATGATGCCTGCTACCGCACGCTCAACCAAAGCTTCTACATCCATCCGTTGCTCATACTGCTCTGCATTTTTGAGTTTCGGATTGGTCTTTGGACGATCTGGTGCAAAGATGGTACAACAATCTTCGAATGGCTGGATAGAAATTTCAAAGGTATCAATGGCTTGGGCAATATCGATGATTTCCAACTTGTCCATTGTCACCACCGGACGGATAACCGGCGTATTGGTCACTGCATTGATGGCCTGCATACTCTCTAAGGTTTGGCTAGCCACTTGTCCCAAGCTTTCACCATTGATAATCACCAAACCACCGCGAACCTCGCGAATGCGGTCTGTAATGCGCATCATAAAGCGACGGGTCAAGGTCATGAGGTAAGCTTCTGGCGCTTTTTCCTTGATTTCCTCTTGGATCTCTGTGAAGGGCACCTCGATAAATTGGATATTGCCCCCAAACTTGGTTAACTTCCGTGTTAAATCATGGGCTTTTTTAAGAGCTCCTGGGCTGGTATAAGGTGGGCTAGCAAAGTGAACCGCCTCGATATCCACTCCACGCTTCAAGGCTAGGTAACCAGCTACTGGAGAGTCAATTCCACCAGAAAGCATGAGCATGCCCTTGCCAGACGTACCAACAGGAAGGCCACCTGCTCCCTTAATGGTTTCATAAGAAATATAGGCTGCTTCTTCTCGAATTTCAACTTGCAAGTTGATATCTGGTTTTTTCATCTGAGCTTGGATGGTTGGAATCGCTTCAAAGACAGCACCACCCAAGGTTTGGTTGAGCTCGCGACTATCGAGTTCAAAGGTATGGTCACTGCGTTTACTTGAGATTTTAAAGGTCAAGCCGTCCTTGTAAATCTCCTTCATGATCTCTTGCACTGCTGCTTTTAAGGCCGGAACAGATTTTTCAATCTTGTAAACGGGTGAAAAATTTTGGATTCCAAAAACCTGCTTGAGGGATTCTGCTACTGGCTCATAATCCGTCCCATGCAGATAAGCATGCGCCCGATCGCGGTCGGCTGTCACTTTGACAGCTGGATAGATAGATAAAACATCTTGGATATTATTGCGAAGTTTAATGATAAAACGCATACGGTTCTTTCCTTTAGTAGAAAGCTCTCCATAGCGAATCATAATTTCTGAATAGGTTAAGGTCATGTTGATTTCCTTCTAAAATTAACGTACTTTTCGTGTTTGCTCGTAAATCAGTTTGAACTTGGTCAAGAATTGCTCGACTTGGCTCATGTCATTTTCAAGATCAAGACTCAAGCGGACAGCTGTCTGTGCGATACTCTTGTCCACTCCCATAGCAATCAAGGTTCCAGCTGGCTTACCAGCTTTGGACGAGCAAGCACTGGTTGTCGAGATGTAAATATCAAACTCTTCAAAGGCATGGACCACTACTTCTCCACGAACTCCCTTGATCCCGAAAGTCAAGATATGAGGCGCAAAATGATTCTCACCAGAAAAGATAGTGACATCTGGATAGTTGGCCAATTCTTTGCGGATGACTTCTTTCATCTGCTGGGTCTTGCTGGAAAAAGCTTCTTGGTTTTCCATGGCTAAGCGTAGGGCTTTTGCTGTTGCTGCGATACCTGCCACGTTCTCAGTTGTCGAGCGCATTTCTTTTTCTTGACCTCCACCTGTTAAGAGAGGGGTGATCTTTTTGCCTTCTTTGATGTAGACAAAGCCAACTCCACGAAGGCCATGAAATTTGTGACTAGAGAAGGTCGCAAAGTCTACGCGCTCTGGTAGATAAACTTCTGTTGCTACCTTGGCTAAAGCTTGAACAGCATCGACATGGAAACTAATCGTTGGACGATCTTCTAGGAGAGCCGCAATTTCATGGATGGGCTGGATGGAGCCAATCTCATTGTTGACGGCCATGATAGAGACCAAGGTCGTATCCGGACGGAGAAGACTAGCCAAGGCATCCACCTTGACAAAGCCACGCGCATCCACTGGAGCGTAATCCACTTCGAATCCCTGCGTCTTTAACCAAGCAGCCGATTCCTTGATAGCGGGATGCTCGATGTCAGAGACAATGATATGCTTGCCATAAGGAGCTTTCTCAAAGGCGACACCCTTGAGGATCCAGTTGTCCCCTTCTGTCCCACCAGACGTGAAGTAAATTTCCTCAGCTTTCTTGCCAATTAGCTCCGCAATTTGTTTCCGAGAAGCTTCCAAAATACGAGTAGCTTGACTACCTAGATTGTGCAAACTAGAAGGGTTGCCCCAGATCCGAGTCGCTACTTCTGTATAAGTCGCAAGGGCTTCTGGATAGGGTTTAGTCGTTGCTGAATTGTCAAAATAGATCATGTCCTACGCATCCATCACTTTCTTTTTACGTAACTTCTATTTTATCATTTCTAACCGCTTGGGACAAGGATTTGATAAAGAGAGATGCGGCAAAATCACTCTATAAAATTCAGTTCTTTTTAGACATTTTTCAGAAAATGACTTATAATAGGAAAGTGTTAAAAAACAATTTTTGATAGAAAGAGAATGAACATGTCACAATATTCAAGAAGTAACAAAAACCAAAAACCTGAGGAAAAAACAGATACAAGACCATCTCGCGGTGAGAAAGTCAAACAAGGTTTGTCCGTATTTCAAACCGTTGTAGCTACGATTGCCAGTCTCTTAGGGATTATCGTCACTTCCTTTACCATCATGAGCCTGCTCAATAAAGACAATCAAAAGACAGAAGACAAACCGTCTAGTAGCACCAGCGTTGTCGTGGTTCATGATAAGGGCTCTGACTCCAGCGCTACCAATACAGATGCTAACACCAATACACAAACCAATTCAAGCAATACAGAAACAAGTTCACAAAAAGAAACCGATAGCTCATCTGCTACTGAATCTAGCTCGTCTGCCGCACAAGACCAAGGCTCCACAGCAACAGACAGTGGCGCAGATACAGCCACATCTGGATCCAACTAAAAAACAGTAAGGACAACCTTACTGATTTTTTTTATCTTTCGATTCCGGCTTTTTCTGATTTTTATAGAAAGCATCTATCTCATTGTCATACTCCCATTTAAGCTTTGAACGCTCTTCCTGGATTTGATCTAATCATTCATATGGAAACATGTTGGGTCTATCTCTGTAAGCTGATTCTGCTAGTGAAGCATATCGATTATCAAAACTGCTCAAATGCCAATTACTCAAATAATCTCCCCCCTATTCCAATGTCGGATCCTATATACATCTCATCTAGATTCAATGTATTGTCATCATTAATTGGAATATCTACTCTCCAACCCGATTCTTCAATATGATTTATACGTCCATAAACATTCATATAATATTCAGGAGTTGTCAGTCCACCATCACCCCATTGTGTCTGATCCCAATCAATCTGAACGGATTCAACTTTTGAATTTTGTGCTTTGACTAAATCAACAACCTTCTGTTCGTGTTCTTTTAGATAGTCCAGTTGTTTTTTCTTTATAGTTTCTTCATCTTCCTTTAGGTCTTTCCTTGATGAAGAAACATTCGTTTTATCTTGCTTCGTATTTTCTTTCTGTTTCACAGTACATCCACCTACAATAAGCAG
>NZ_CAUFJQ010000033.1 GCF_959025735.1 uncultured Streptococcus sp. | reverse complement strand
TATGCTAAAATAGTACCATTGGAGGATTAATCGAAATGGTAAAACAACGTAATGAAATTGATGAAAAATATCAATGGGATTTGTCGACTATTTTTGCGACAGATCAAGCTTGGGAAGAAGAAGCAGCTAGCTTAGCTGCAGATATTAAAGCAGCAAGCCACTATGCTGGTCATTTGTTGGATTCAGCGCAAACACTGTTGGATACAACCAATGCATATTTAGAATTGAGCCGTCGTTTAGAAAAGGTCTACGTCTATGCCCATATGAAAAATGACCAAGACACACGAGTGGCTAAATACCAAGAGTACCAATCAAAAGGGATGTCTCTTTATAGCTTGTTAGGTGAAACCTTTGCCTTCTATGAGCCTGAATTCATGGCCATTACGGATGAGCAATACAAAGCTTTTGTGAGTGAGGTTCCAGCCTTAGAACAATATGGTCATTATTTTGATCGTTTGCTAGAGAAAAAAGAACATGTCTTGTCTCAAAAAGAAGAGGAATTACTTGCAGGAGCTGGTGAGATCTTTGCGGCAGGTGGTGAAACTTTTGAAATCTTGGACAATGCAGATATTGTTTTCCCAACTGTGCATGATGACAAGGGCGAAGAAGTTCAATTAACCCATGGAAACTATATTTCTTTGGTAGAATCAAAAGATCGTGCCGTTCGTAAAGAAGCTTACGAAGGCCTCTACAAGGTCTATGAACAGTATCAACATACCTATGCTAAAACCTTGCAAACCAATGTGAAAGTTCACAACTTTAATGCCAAAGTTCGCAAATTCTCATCTGCTCGTGAAGCAGCGCTTTCTGAAAACTTTGTACCAGAAAGTGTTTATGATAGCTTGGTAGCAGCTGTGAACAAACATTTGCCACTCTTGCAACGCTATGTGCAATTGCGTTCAAAAATTCTAGGAATCTCAGACTTGAAGATGTACGATATGTATACGCCATTATCCGATACAGACTACAAGTTTACCTATGAAGAATCATTGGCCAAAGCAGAAGAAGTCTTGGCTGTTTTGGGTGAGGACTACCTTTCTCGTGTGAAACGTGCCTTTAGCGAACGGTGGATTGATGTGCATGTCAACCAAGGCAAACGCTCAGGTGCTTATTCAGGTGGTTCATATGATACCAATGCCTTCATGTTGTTGAACTGGCAAGATACATTGGATAATCTCTTCACCTTGGTGCATGAAACTGGTCACAGTATGCATTCTAGCTATACCCGTGAAACCCAGCCTTATGTCTATGGGGACTATTCTATCTTCCTTGCTGAAATTGCCTCTACAACCAATGAAAATATCTTGACAGAACGTCTCCTAGAAGAAGTAGAAGACGATGCAACTCGTTTTGCTATTTTGAATCACTTCTTGGATGGCTTCCGTGGAACCGTCTTCCGTCAAACCCAGTTTGCCGAATTTGAGCATGCTATTCATAAAGCAGACCAAGAAGGTACGGTATTGACTAGTGAGTTCTTGAATAACCTCTATGCAGAACTCAATGAGAAATACTACGGTCTTTCAAAAGATGACAACCCTGAAATCCAATATGAATGGGCTCGTATTCCTCACTTCTACTATAACTACTACGTTTTCCAATATTCAACAGGTTTTGCAGCAGCTTCAGCCTTAGCTGAAAAGATTGTTCATGGAACACAAGAAGATCGTGATAAATATATCGACTACTTGAAGGCTGGAAATTCTGATTATCCACTCAACGTCATCCGCAAAGCAGGTGTGGATATGGAAAAAGAAGACTACTTGGACGCAGCCTTTGCGGTCTTCGAACGTCGTTTGAATGAATTTGAAGCCCTAGTAGAAAAATTAGGACTCGCATAAGATGGTAGAGTCTTATAGTAAAAATGCCAACCACAATATGCGCCGGCCAGTGGTTAAAGATGAGATCGTTGACTTTATGCGCACGCGTCAAAAACCGGTAGCAGGTGCCTTGGAGGAGTTAGAAGCATTTGCCCGCAAGGAAAATATTCCGATTATTCCGCATGAAACGGTAGCTTATTTTAGACTACTCCTGCAAGCCCTACAACCAAAGAAAATCCTTGAAATTGGGACAGCAATTGGGTTTTCAGCGCTCTTAATGGCTGAAAATGCTCCCGATGCACAAATTACCACTATTGATCGGAATGAAGAGATGATTGGCTTTGCCAAGGAAAATCTGGCTAAATACGATCAGAGAAAGCAAATCACCTTGCTTGAAGGAGATGCAGTAGATGTATTGCAGGATTTAACAGAGACCTATGACTTTGTCTTTATGGACTCTGCTAAGTCTAAGTACATCGTCTTTTTGCCACGAATTCTCGAACTCTTAGAGGTTGGGGGAGTCGTGGTATTGGATGATATTTTCCAAGGAGGAGATGTTGCCAAGGACATCATGGAAGTGCGTCGTGGGCAACGAACCATTTACCGGGGGCTTCAGAACCTCTTTAATGCGACTCTCAATCATCCAGATTTGACCGCTAGTTTGGTGCCACTTGGAGATGGTATTTTGATGATTCGGAAAAATGCAGAGACGGTAACCTTGCCAGATCCTAGCTCTTTTTAGGTAAATTTAAGGTATTCTCTCTAATTTGTGGTAAAATAGAAGAAGTTTAAAAAGGAACGGAGAATAATTTTC
The DNA here is from genome assembly GCF_959025735.1 of uncultured Streptococcus sp. GTDB lineage: Bacteria > Bacillota > Bacilli > Lactobacillales > Streptococcaceae > Streptococcus. The sequence goes on along the minus strand of NZ_CAUFJQ010000033.1, from coordinate 14,496 downwards.
ATGAAGAAAAAACTTGTAGCAGGTGCTGTGACCTTGCTATCAGTCGTAACACTAGCAGCGTGTGCCAATGGCACAAACAAAGATATCGTGACCATGAAAGGGGACACGATTACAGTTTCTGATTTCTATGATGAAATCAAAACCAACCAAGGTGCTCAACAAGTTCTTTTCCAAATGACCATCAATAAAGTCTTTGAAAAAGAATATGGATCAAAGGTTTCTGATAAAGAAGTCGATAAAGAATTGGCTAAACAAAAGAAACAATTGGGCAACCAATTCGATGCTTACTTGGCGCAACAAGGCTTGACGGAAGAAACAGCGAAGAAACAAATCCGTAGCAATATGTTGTTGGAATATGCAGTCAACCAAGCGGCTAAGAAAGATATCAAAGAGTCTGACTACAAGGCAGCTTTTGAATCTTACACACCAGAAGTAACAGCACAAATTATCAAGTTAGATTCAGAAGATAAAGCAAAAGAAGTGTTGGAAGCTGCTAAAGCGGAAGGTGCAGACTTTGCCCAAATCGCCAAAGACAATTCAACAGATACTGCTACAAAAGATAAAGGTGGCGAAGTTAAGTTCGATTCAGGAACATCAGGTATCCCATCTCAAGTCAAAGAAGCTGCCTTTAAATTGGATGAAAACGGCATTTCAGATGTGATCACAGTTTCAGCAGGTCAAAACTATTCTGCTAGCTACTATATTGTCAAATTGAATAAGAAGACAGAAAAAGGTTCTGACTGGAAGAAATACGAAAAACGTTTGAAAGAGATCATTGTTGATGGTCGTAAGCAAGATACCAACTACATCCGTAGCATTATTGCAAAAGCGATGACCAATGCCAATATCAAGGTCAAAGATGATGCCTTCAAATCAACATTTAACCAATATTTGCAAAATATCGGTGTTCAAACGAGCGATAGCAAATCATCATCTAAAAAATAGTTGACGGTTCCTTTTGGAACTTGTATAATGAAATAGTTGAGAATAAATCATTGTTACTCGGAATCAGAGAAGTGGCGGGGGTGTGAGCCATGGAAGAGAAATGATTTTGCTACTCGGCTGAGACAATTGCATATAAAATGAAGAATGACAAGTTCATTGAATGAAGGTGGTACCGCGGTTTTTCGCCCTTCGTTTAGTGGCTTGTCTTTTGTTTATGGGCAGTTGTCTGGAGCTTTTTAAAGGAGATCAAAAGATGCGAACCTATCAAGTGAAACAAAAATTTCGATTGGGTGGCGAGCGGTTCGATATCAAAGATGAGTTGGGAAATGTTGAGTACCAGGTTGAGGGATCTTTTCTTAAGATTCCCAAGACTTTTACCATCTACGATAAGAATGGACAAGAAGTGAGCCATATCACCAAAAAAACAATCAGCTTTCTTCCCAAGTTTGTGGTTGAGTTGAAGGATGGGGATCGCTTTTTTATCCATAAAAAGCTGACGCTCTTCAGGGATAAATACGATATCGAAGATTTGGGACTGCGGGTACAGGGAAATATCTGGGACCTAGAATTCAAATTGTTTGATGATCGGGATCAAATCGTCGCTGAGATTAGCAAGGAACTCTTTCATCTAACCTCTACCTACCAAGTATCGGTGTATGAGGATGAATACGCTGATTTAGTCATCTCACTTTGTGTCGCCATCGATTATGTCGAAATGTTAGAAGCTGGCGCAAATTAATCTTAAAAAAATTAGGAGACAAATATGAAACAATTATCTAGTGCACAAGTTCGTCAAATGTGGCTTGATTTCTGGGCAAGCAAAGGCCACTCTGTAGAACCATCTGTTAGCTTGGTTCCTGTAAACGACCCTACACTTTTGTGGATTAACTCAGGGGTTGCCACTCTTAAGAAATACTTCGATGGAACCATCAAACCTGAAAATCCACGGATTACAAATGCTCAAAAAGCCATCCGTACCAATGATATCGAAAACGTAGGGAAGACTGCTCGTCACCATACCATGTTTGAAATGTTGGGGAACTTCTCAATCGGAGATTATTTCCGTGATGAAGCCATTACGTGGGCTTATGAACTTTTGACAAGCCCTGAATGGTTTGATTTCCCTAAAGACAAACTTTACATGACCTATTACCCTGACGACAAGGATTCATACAACCGTTGGATCGCTGTTGGTGTAGATCCAAGTCACTTGATCCCAATCGAAGACAACTTCTGGGAAATCGGTGCGGGGCCTTCTGGACCAGATACAGAAATCTTCTTTGACCGTGGAGAAGCCTTTGACCCTGAAAATATCGGTCTTCGTCTGCTTGCAGAAGATATCGAAAACGACCGTTACATCGAAATCTGGAACATTGTTTTGTCACAATTTAACGCTGACCCTGCTGTTCCTCGTAGTGAGTACAAGGAATTGCCACACAAGAACATTGATACGGGTGCAGGTTTGGAACGTTTGGTAGCCGTTATCCAAGGGGCCAAGACTAACTTTGAAACAGACCTCTTCATGCCAATCATTCGTGAAGTGGAAAAGATGTCTGGTAAAACCTATGATCCAGATGGCGACAATATGAGCTTCAAGGTCATTGCTGACCACATTCGTTCGCTTTCATTTGCGATTGGTGATGGGGCTCTTCCAGGTAATGAAGGACGCGGTTACGTTCTTCGTCGTCTCCTCCGTCGTGCTTCCATGCATGGTCAAAAATTGGGGATCGAAGGAACCTTCTTGTATAAATTGGTTCCAACCGTTGGGAAGATCATGGAAAGCTACTACCCAGAAGTACTTGAAAAACAAGACTTTATCGAAAAAATTATCAAGAGTGAAGAAGAGTCATTTGCTCGTACCTTGAACTCTGGTCAACACTTTGCCCAAACCATCGTTGAAGACTTGAAAGCCAAAGGTCAAACAGTGATTGCTGGTCAAGATGTCTTCAAACTCTATGATACATACGGATTCCCAGTAGAATTGACAGAAGAAATCGCTGAAGAAGCTGGAATGACAGTCGATCGTGACGGTTTTGAAGCAGCTATGAAGGAACAACAAGAACGTGCGCGTGCATCAGCTGTTAAAGGTGGATCTATGGGGATGCAAAATGAAACCCTTCAAAACATTACAGTTGAAAGTAGCTTCAACTACAATGCCAGCCAATTGCCTTCTAAGTTGGTAGCAATCGTAGCAGACAATGCAGAAGTAGAAGCTGTATCTGAAGGAACTGCATCACTGATCTTTGCAGAAACTCCATTCTACGCTGAAATGGGTGGACAAGTTGCGGACCATGGTCAAATCTTGGATGCTGCAGGAAACGTCGTAGCGACTGTGACAGACGTTCAAAAAGCACCAAATGGACAACCACTTCATACTGTTGAAGTTCTTGCTCCTCTTGCCTTGAACCAAGAATACACCTTGGCTATCGATACCAATCGTCGTCATCGTGTCATGAAGAACCACACTGCGACTCACTTGCTCCATGCGGCTCTTCACAATATCCTTGGTAACCACGCAACCCAAGCGGGATCTCTCAATGAAGTAGAATTCCTTCGCTTTGACTTCACTCACTTCCAAGCTGTGACTCCAGAAGAATTGCGTGCTATTGAACAACAAGTCAATGAAAAGATTTGGGAAGCGATCGCAGTCGAAACGATTGAAACAGACATCGATACTGCTAAAGAGATGGGAGCCATGGCCCTCTTTGGTGAGAAATACGGTAAAGAAGTCCGTGTTGTAACCATTGGTGACTACTCAGTGGAACTCTGTGGTGGTACCCACGTAGGCAATACTTCTGAAATTGGTCTCTTCAAGATTGTCAAAGAAGAAGGGATCGGATCAGGAACTCGTCGTATCTTGGCAGTGACTGGTAAGGAAGCCTTCGAAGCTTATCGTGAACAAGAAGATGCACTGAAAGCAGTCGCAGCAACCTTGAAAGCACCTCAACTTAAGGAAGTCCCTCACAAGGTGGAAGGTCTTCAAGAACAACTCCGTCAATTGCAAAAAGAAAATGCAGAATTGAAGGAAAAAGCGGCAGCAGCGGCAGCAGGCGATGTCTTCAAGAATGTTCAAGAAGCAAATGGACACCGTTACATTGCCAGCCAAGTTTCTGTATCAGATGCAGGTGCTCTTCGTACCTTTGCGGATAACTGGAAACAAAAAGATTACTCTGATGTGCTTGTTCTTGTCGCAGCTATCGGTGACAAGGTCAACCTTCTCGTAGCTAGCAAGTCTAAAGACATCCACTCAGGTAACTTGGTTAAAGAATTGGCTCCAATCGTCGATGGACGTGGTGGTGGTAAACCAGACATGGCCATGGCAGGAGGAAGCAACCAAGCGAAAATCCAAGAATTGTTGGATGCCGTAGCAGGTAAATTGTAATCATCGGAGAGGTTGGATCTTTGTCCAACCTCTTTTTTCAAAAAAGAAGTAAATCCAATTAGAAAAAGATTGCAACAAAAAAAACTTTCCGTCTGGAAAGGGTTCAGATTGAAGATAAAGTCTTCTGAAAAACTTTCCTTAGGTGAGTACGGACGTCAGCGAACTTCTACGAAGTTCCATGACTAATTCTTGAGACTAAGGTCTCAAGAATTCCGAGTGTCTGAGACTACTAAGTCTCAGACACTTTTCTCACGGCGGAAAGTTTTTAATCTTTAAAAAATAAAAGTCATTTTTTGAAAATCATCTATCTGTTTTATGTAAAACAATAGGTTGTCTACATTTAAAAACCTTTCCAAACGGAAAGGCTTTTCTTCTTATAGTCCGTAATTGTAATCGTCATCCTGCATGGCTTCTACTTCACCGAGAAGGTAACCATTTCCGACTTGAGAGAAGAAGTCGTGGTTAGAGGTACCGGTTGAGATTCCGTTCATGACGATTGGGTTAACGTCATCTGCTGAGTCTGGGAAGAGCGGATCTTGTCCCAAGTTCATGAGGGCTTTATTGGCGTTGTAGCGAAGGAAGGTCTTGACTTCCTCAGTCCAGCCAACACCGTCATAGAGGCTTTCTGTATAGCCTTCTTCGTTTTCATAGAGGGTGTAGAGCAGATCATACATCCACTCTTTGAGTTTTTCTTGTTCTTCTTCTGGTAATTCGTTAAATCCAAGTTGGAACTTGTAGCCGATATAGGTTCCGTGAACTGATTCGTCTCGAATGATCAACTTGATGATTTCAGCTACGTTGGCCAATTTGTTGTTTCCAAGATAGTAGAGAGGTGTGAAGAAACCAGAGTAGAAGAGGAAGGTTTCAAGGAAGACGCTGGCGACTTTCTTTTCAAGGGGAGTCCCATTGAGGTAGATTTCGTTGATGATTTCTGCCTTCTTTTGAAGGAAAGGGTTGGTGTTGGTCCATTCGAAAATCTCTTCGATTTCTGACTTGGTATTCAAAGTAGAAAAGATAGAAGAGTAAGACTTAGCATGGACAGATTCCATAAATTGGATGTTGTTAAAGACAGCTTCTTCATGGGGAGTACGAATATCCGCACGAAGAGCTTGAACACCTGTTTCAGATTGCATGGTATCTAGAAGGGTCAATCCCCCAAAGACTTTACCAACTAGGTCTTTTTCTTTATTCGACAACTTTCTCCAGTCATCCAAGTCGTTTGACAAAGGGATACGTGTATCCAACCAGAATTGCTCTGTCAGTTTTTCCCAGGTCGATTTATCGATGACATCTTCGATCGCATTCCAGTTAATGGCTTTGTAGTATGTTTCCATTTGCATCACTTTCTTTTTCAATTCATTCAATCGTTACTATTCTACCATAAATTGATAGAATACCGCACAAAAAGTCGGCGAACCGACTTTTGATAGCTATCTAGGATAGCGGATTAGATGACACAGCTTTCACATTGGTTGGCGCCAACTTCTCCACCATCATCTGTAAAGGTACGGACGTAGTAGATAGACTTGATACCCTTATTAAAGGCGTAGTTCCGAAGGATAGACAAGTCACGAGTGGTTTGTTTGTTTTCAGTTTTCCATTCGTAAAGACCCTTTGGAATATCGCTGCGCATAAAGAGAGTCAGTGAAAGACCTTGGTCTACATGCTCAGTAGCCGCAGCATAGACATCAATCACCTTACGCATATCCATGTCGTAGGCAGAAGTGTAGTAAGGGATGGTTTCGGTTGATAAACCAGCAGCAGGGTAGTAGATCTTACCGATTTTTTTCTCTTGGCGTTCTTCAATCCGTTGTGTAATTGGGTGGATAGAAGCAGATACGTCATTGATGTAACTGATAGATCCATTTGGTGCGACAGCCAAGCGGTTTTGGTGGTAAAGACCATCTGCTTGAACTTTAGCACGCAGTTCTGCCCAATCCTCTGCACTTGGGATAAAAATATCTTTAAAGAGTTCTTTGACGCGATCAGATTTTGGTACAAATTCTCCAGTCGTGTACTTATCAAAGTAAGTACCGTTGGCATAGTCTGATTTTTCAAAGTTGTGGAAGGTAACACCACGTTCACGCGCGATGTTGTTTGATTCTACGAGAGTCCAGTAGTTCATGAGCATGAAGTAGATACTTGTAAACTCAACAGACTCAGGTGATCCGTATTCGATCAATTGTTGCGCAAGGTAGCTGTGAAGTCCCATAGCTCCAAGTCCGAACGAATGCGCCAGTTTATTTCCGTGGTCGATAGTTGGAACGGCCACGATATGAGAGCTATCTGTAACGAATGTCAAAGCACGGACCATGGCACGAATCGAACGACCAAAATCAGGTGAAGCCATCATGTTAACTACGTTGGTTGAACCAAGGTTACATGAGACGTCTGTTCCCATTTGGACAAATTCTTGGGCATCGTTGATCAAGCTTGGTTCTTGAACCTGGAGGATCTCTGAACACAAGTTACTCATGATGATTTTTCCATCAACAGGGTTTGCCCGGTTAGCAGTATCAATGTTGACTACATATGGATAGCCAGATTCTTGTTGCAATTTAGAAATTTCAGTTTCCAAATCACGTGCCTTAATTTTAGTCTTGCGGATATTTGGATTCGCAACCAACTCATCGTATTTTTCAGTGATGTCGATGTAGTTAAATGGTACCCCGTATTCACGTTCCACAGAATATGGGCTGAAGAGGTACATTTCTTCATTCTTACGAGCCAACTCATAGAACTTATCTGGCACAACGACCCCAAGTGAGAGAGTCTTCACCCGAACTTTTTCATCAGCATTTTCTTTCTTAGTTGAAAGGAAGGCGATGATGTCTGGGTGGAAGACGTTAAGGTAAACCACCCCAGCCCCTTGGCGTTGTCCCAATTGGTTAGAGTAAGAGAAGCTATCTTCAAAGAGTTTCATAACAGGTACGACCCCAGAAGCGGCTCCTTCATATCCTTTGATTGGTGCTCCAGCTTCACGAAGATTGCTGAGGGAAATCCCAACCCCACCACCGATACGTGAAAGTTGAAGGGCAGAGTTGATGGAACGTCCGATCGCATTCATATCATCGGTTACTTGGATCAAGAAACATGAAACCAATTCTCCACGGCGGGCACGACCAGCATTTAAGAAAGAAGGAGTAGCTGGTTGGTAGCGTTGGTGGATAATTTCGTTTGCGATATCTCGCGCGATAGATTCATTTCCATCTGCAAAATAGAGAGCATTGAAGAAGACACGGTCTTCCATGCTTTCAAGGTAGTATTCTCCATCATTTGTTTTCAAAGCGTATTGGTTATAGAATTTATAGGCCGCCATGAAGGACTTGAATTGGAAGTTTTGGTCTTTGATAAATTGGGCCAATTCCTCTAAAAATTCAGGACGGTATTTCTCGATAAAAGCTCTCTCAATGTAATTGTGCTCGAGAAGGTACTGAATCTTGTCTGTAATCGAGTCAAAGGGTTTAGTATTTGGTACAACATTTTCTTTAAAGAACGCATCCAAAGCTTCTTTATCTTTATGAAGCATGATTTGGCCGTTTACTGGACGGTTGATTTCATTGTTAAGACGAAAATACGTCACATCTTCAAGAGATTTTAATCCCATAATAATCCTTTTCTAGTTCAAAAAAATGAAGAGGAGAAGTCCTCTCTTTACAAGTAAAAAGTCTAGTGTTAGGTTGCTAACGCTAGACCCTATTTAAGCAAAATACTGTGTTTATTAAGAAAGTTTCTTCAACTTAGCTGGTTGAAAACCAGAAAATACTTCATCCGGTGTTTGAATTACTGGAGCAGCATTGAAGCCAAGGTTCTTAACATGCTCTACAAATTCTGGCTGTTCATCTAAGTTAATTTCGCGGTATTCCACATGATTGCTATCGAGGAATCGCTTGGTCATTTTGCATTGAACACAATTATTTTTTGAATAAATGGTTACCATTTCTTTTCCGTTCTCCTATCGAAATATAAATCTGTAAACAGTATAAACAAAATCCAGCAACTTGTCAACAAAATAAAACTAAATATTGTGCAAAGATATGAAATGGAGTTTTCAAAGCACAATATATTGTGGTGAGTGAAAAGTGTGAAAATCGAAGAAATGGGATAGGAATAGGCTTTAAAGCATCTTTAATTAGTTATAATTTTTTGGTGAATCAATATCCTGTGGTTCAAGAGCTTCTTTTCATTGAAAGCGGAGGAAAATGTTACTTATAATATAGTAGAAAATTGAAAAGATATTTTCTCTGTTCTTCAGGTGCTTCTTAAAATGTATCTAAATTGGGATTTTTCGCAGTCTTTTTCTGTAAGTCAGTGATAAAAATCTTGAAAAAAATTTCAAAAGATGATATAATACCAAATTGTAAGGGTTATCAAAAGGTAACTCAAAAACTATTTTTAAAAAGGAGAGTCAAACTATGGCTTCTAAAGATTTCCACATCGTGGCAGAAACAGGTATCCACGCACGTCCAGCAACTTTGTTGGTTCAAACTGCTAGCAAATTTGCTTCAGATATTACTCTTGAATACAAAGGTAAATCAGTTAACTTGAAATCAATCATGGGTGTTATGAGCCTTGGTGTTGGTCAAGGAGCAGACGTTGTAATCTCTGCAGAAGGTGCTGACGCTGATGATGCTATCGCAGCTATCTCAGAAACAATGACTAAAGAAGGATTGGCTTAAAAATATGACAAAAATGCTAAAAGGAATTGCAGCATCTGACGGTGTTGCCGTTGCTAAGGCATATTTGCTCATTCAACCAGACTTATCATTTGAGACTGTTTCAGTCGAAGATACAAGTGCAGAAGAAGCTCGTTTGGATGCAGCTCTTGAAGCTTCACAAAACGAGCTTTCTCTTATTCGGGAGAATGCAGTAGCAAGCCTTGGTGAAGAAGCAGCGCAAGTTTTTGATGCGCATATGATGGTTCTTGCTGACCCTGAAATGATTGGTCAGATCAAAGAAACAATTCGTACGAAAAAAATCAATGCAGAAGCTGGCTTGAAAGAAGTCACTGACATGTTCATTGCGATCTTTGAAGGAATGGAAGACAATCCTTACATGCAAGAACGTGCAGCAGATATTCGTGACGTTACCAAACGTGTCCTTGCCAACTTGCTTGGTAAAAAATTGCCAAACCCTGCTTCTATCAATGAAGAAGCAATTGTGGTTGCGCATGACTTGACTCCATCTGATACAGCACAGTTGAACAAAAAGTATGTAAAAGCTTTTGTTACGAATATCGGTGGACGTACCAGTCACTCAGCTATCATGGCTCGTACACTTGAAATCGCAGCTGTTCTTGGTACAAATAACATCACTGAGCTTGTCAAAGATGGCGATGTTTTGGCTGTTTCAGGAATCACTGGTGAAGTAGTAATCAACCCTACTGAAGAACAAGTCGCAGAGTTCAAAGCAGCTGGTGAAGCTTATGCCAAACAAAAAGCTGAATGGGCTCTCCTTAAAGATGCGAAAACAGTGACTGCTGATGGAAAACACTTCGAGTTGGCTGCTAACATCGGTACACCTAAAGACGTTGAAGGTGTAAACGATAATGGTGCAGAAGCTGTTGGTCTCTATCGTACAGAATTCTTGTACATGGATTCTCAAGACTTCCCAACAGAAGATGACCAATACGAAGCCTACAAAGCAGTTCTTGAAGGTATGAATGGTAAACCTGTGGTTGTTCGTACAATGGATATCGGTGGGGATAAAGAACTTCCTTACTTCGACCTTCCTAAAGAAATGAACCCATTCTTAGGTTTCCGTGCTTTGCGTATTTCTATCTCTGAAACTGGTAACCAAATGTTCCGTACCCAATTGCGTGCCTTGCTTCGTGCATCTGTTCACGGTAAATTGCGGATCATGTTCCCAATGGTTGCCTTGTTGACTGAGTTCCGTACGGCTAAAGGTATTCTTGAAGAAGAAAAAGCTAAATTGCTTGCGGAAGGTGTTGCTGTGGCAGATGATATCCAAGTAGGGATCATGATTGAAATCCCAGCTGCTGCGATGCTTGCGGACCAATTTGCTAAAGAAGTTGATTTCTTCTCAATTGGTACAAACGACTTGATCCAATACACAATGGCTGCTGACCGTATGAACGAACAAGTTTCATACCTTTACCAACCATATAACCCATCAATCCTTCGTTTGATTAACAATGTTATCAAAGCGGCTCACGCTGAAGGTAAATGGGCTGGTATGTGTGGTGAAATGGCCGGTGACCAAACTGCTGTTCCACTTCTTGTCGGAATGGGCTTGGATGAGTTCTCAATGTCAGCGACATCTGTTCTTCGTACACGTAGCTTGATGAAGAAACTTGACACAGCTAAAATGGAAGAATACGCTAACCGTGCGCTTACTGAATGTTCAACAATGGAAGAAGTTCTTGAACTTTCAAAAGAATACGTGAACGTAGACTAAGAGTCGATCAAGACTAAGACAAATTTGTCTTAGTCTTTTTTTACATTGTACATAAAAATGTTCATTTTATTCGTAATAAACTAGTTAGTAATAAAAATAGTGATTTAAATGTTCGGTTTTTTGTTTAATTTTCCTCGTATATATAGTATAATCGTAAGTAAGATTAGGAGGAAAGCGAAGGAATGAAGTAAAAGGTTCGGAAGAGAAAATGAAAGAACTTTTCCTGATAAATTTACATGATTTTCCTGGAATCAACTTGAAAATTAAGTGATTTTATAGTAAAATAAAAACAACTAGAAAACGCTTTCAAAAAAATAAAGAGGTGAGTATATGGATAGAAGCACAGACTTATGGACATTTGGAAGAGGGGATAATTTCCATCTTCAAGAGTACTTAGGAGCTCACAAGGAAACAAGGGGAGAACAAGAAGGCTTTACCTTCCGTGTTTGGGCTCCCAATGCTCAGGCGGTGGATCTGATTGGTGATTTCACTGATTGGGAAGCTCGTAAAATTCCAATGGTTCGTAATGAAGGAGGCGTCTGGGAAGTCTTCTGTTCCGATGCAAAAGAGGGAGATATATACAAGTATTTGGTGACTCGACAAAATGGCCATCAGGTGCAAAAAATCGATCCTCTAGCGTTATGGATGGAAAAGAGACCCAATACAGGTTCTATTATTAAGACGATTCCAGAGAAAAACTGGAAAGATGGTCTTTGGAGAGCACGCCGCAAAAAACTTGGTTTTAAGGAACGACCCGTTAATATTTACGAGGTTCATGCAGGATCGTGGAAACGTAATGAGGATCACAGTTCCTATACCTTCAAACAACTAAAAGAAGAATTAATTCCATATTTGGTGGAGATGAACTACACCCACGTGGAATTTATGCCAGTGATGGCCCATCCATTGGGCTTGAGTTGGGGCTATCAGCTCATGGGATATTTTGCACTCGAGCAGACTTATGGTAGTCCAGAAGAGTTTCAAGACTTCGTGGAAGAATGCCACCTCAACAATATCGGTGTGATCGTGGATTGGGTACCCGGACATTTCATTATCAATGATGATGCCTTGGCTTATTATGATGGAACACCAACCTTTGAATACCAGGATGAACATCGTGCCCATAACTACGGATGGGGAGCCTTGAACTTCGATTTAGGGAAGAATCAAGTCCAGTCATTCTTGATTTCTAGTTTGAAGTTTTGGATTGATACCTATCATTTAGATGGGATTCGGGTCGATGCTGTGAGCAATATGCTCTATCTTGACTACGATAGTGGTCCATGGACACCAAATATTGATGGTGGAAACCTCAACTACGAAGGCGTTCATTTCCTTAGACGTTTGAATGCGATTATCAAGAACGAACACCCAGATGTCATGATGATTGCAGAAGAAAGTTCTGCTGGTCAAAAGATCACGGGTCCTGAAGAAGAAGGTGGACTTGGCTTTGACTATAAATGGAATATGGGTTGGATGAATGATATCCTTCGATTCTACGAAGAAGATCCTATCTACCGGAAATTTGACTTTAACCTGGTAACCTTTAGTTTCATGTATGCATTTTCTGAAAACTTCTTACTACCATTTTCACACGATGAAGTGGTGCATGGTAAGAAGAGTTTGATGCATAAGATGTGGGGAGATCGTTACAATCAATTTGCTGGACTCCGTAACCTCTTGACCTATCAGATTTGCCATCCAGGTAAGAAATTACTCTTTATGGGTTCAGAATTTGGTCAATTTTTGGAATGGAAGTCAGAAGAGCAACTGGAATGGGGCAATCTAGAGGATGAAATGAATGCTAAGATGCGTCGTTTCACTTCTCAGCTCAATCATTTCTACAAAGAACACAAGGAATTGTGGGAGATTGATGATAGCTTTGATGGCTTAGAGATTATTGATGCAGATAACCGGGATCAGAGCGTCTTGTCTATGATCCGGAAAAATCGTAAAGGCGATCTTTTGGTTTGCGTCTTTAATATGGCACCAGTAGAACGCAAGGACTTTACGATTGGTGTGCCTGTATCAGCGGTCTATGAAGAAATTTGGAATACAGAATTAGAAGAATGGGGAGGTGTCTGGAAAGAGCACAATCCGACAGTTCAGTCTCAAGATGGACTGTGGAAGGATTATGAACAAACTTTGACCTTTACTTTGCCGGCTTTAGGGGCTAGCATTTGGAAGGTGAAACGGAAGGTTCGCAAAACGAAATCTAAAACATCAGATAAAAAATGATGATCGGTTGACTCTAAGGGAGTCCAAGCTTTAAAAAGAGGAAGTAGTCAATGAAGAATGAAATGCTCGCTTTAATTCTTGCCGGTGGGCAAGGAACACGTCTTGGAAAATTAACCAAAAACATCGCGAAACCTGCGGTTCAATTTGGTGGGCGCTATCGGATTATCGATTTTGCTCTCTCAAACTGTGCCAACTCAGGAATTCACAATGTTGGTGTGATTACACAGTACCAACCACTTGCCCTTAACAGCCATATTGGGAATGGTTCCAGCTGGGGCTTGGATGGAATCAATACGGGTGTATCTATTCTCCAACCTTATTCAGCTAGTGAAGGAAATCGGTGGTTCGAAGGAACTAGTCATGCCATTCTCCAAAACATCGACTATATCGATAGCATCAATCCGGAATATGTCTTGATTCTATCTGGGGATCATATCTACAAGATGGATTACGATGACATGCTTCAAGCACACAAGGATAATAACGCAAGCTTGACTGTTGCCGTCCTAGATGTTCCTTTGAAGGAAGCAAGCCGTTTTGGAATCATGAATACAGATGCCAATAATCGGATTGTCGAATTTGAAGAAAAACCAGCTGAACCAAAATCAACTAAGGCTTCAATGGGGATTTACATCTTTGACTGGGCTCGTCTGCGCAATATGTTAGTTGCTGCTGAAAAGAGCGATATCGATATGTCAGACTTCGGTAAAAATGTCATTCCAACGTATCTAGAATCAGGCGAAAGTGTTTATGCTTATGAATTCAATGGCTATTGGAAAGACGTTGGTACAATTGAGTCTCTTTGGGAAGCCAATATGGAATATATCGATCCAAATAATGCCTTGGATAGTCGCGATCGTCACTGGAAAATCTATTCACGCAACCTCATTTCTCCACCAAACTTCTTTGGGGAACATGCTCACATCGAAGATTCTCTTGTCGTCGATGGTTGTTCGGTAGACGGTACAGTCAAACACTCCATCTTATCAACAGAAGCTCAAGTTCGTGAAGGAGCAGTTGTCGAAGATGCTGTCGTGATGAGCAATGCCATTATCGGTAAAGGAGCTGTTGTGAAACGCGCGATTATTGGAGAAGGCGCAGTCATTGCAGAAGGTGTCGTGATTGATGGAACAGAGGAAGTACAAGTTGTCGGTTACAATGAAAAAGTGGGGGTAGCAACAGATGAAGATTGATAAATATTCAGCCATTTTAGGAAATACAGTTGGGTATCATGATATGTCCACTTTGACCAGCCATCGTCCGGTAGCCTCCCTACCGTTTGATGGGAAATACCGCTTGATTGACTTCCCATTGTCTAGCCTTGCGAATGCTGGTATTCGTAGTGTTTTTGGGATTTTCCAACAAGAAAATATTAGTTCGGTCTTTGACCATATTCGTTCAGGTCGTGAGTGGGGCTTGTCTACTTTATTGAGCCACTATTACCTCGGAATCTATAATACTCCAGTTGAAAATACAACGGTAGGGCCAGAATACTACCAACAATTATTGACCTA
>NZ_CAUFJQ010000032.1 GCF_959025735.1 uncultured Streptococcus sp. | reverse complement strand
AACGACCTACAAATGGGTCAGTCATGATCTTGAAGGCAAGAGCTGCAAATGGCTCTTCATCAGATGCTGGACGTTCTTCTTCTTCGTCTGTATCTGGGTTTACACCCTTGATTGCAGGGATATCAAGTGGGCTTGGAAGGTAGTCAAGGACTGCATCCAACATCAATTGAACCCCTTTGTTCTTGAAGGCAGAACCACAAAGTACTGGGTAGAATTCAACGTTGATTGTAGCTTTACGGATACCAGCTTTCAATTCTTCGTTAGTGATTTCTTCCCCTTCAAGGTATTTCATCATCAAGTCTTCATCAGTTTCAGCAACTGCTTCAACCAATTTTTCACGGTATTCTTGAGCTTGTTCAAGGTATTCAGCTGGAATATCTTCTTCAAGGATATCTGTACCAAGGTCGTTAGTATAGATTTCAGCTTTCATCTTGATCAAGTCAATGATTCCGCGGAAGTCATCTTCAGCACCGATTGGCAATTGAATTGGATGAGCGTTTGCTTGAAGACGGTCATGAAGTGTGCTTACTGAGTAAAGGAAGTCAGCACCGATTTTATCCATCTTGTTAGCGAATACGATACGAGGAACTCCGTATTCAGTTGCTTGACGCCAAACTGTTTCAGTTTGAGGTTCAACACCTGATTGTGAGTCAAGAACGGTTACAGCACCGTCCAAAACGCGGAGTGAACGTTGAACTTCGATCGTGAAGTCCACGTGTCCTGGTGTGTCGATGATGTTTACACGAGTGTCTTTCCATTGAGCTGTTGTAGCGGCAGATGTGATAGTGATACCACGTTCTTGTTCTTGCTCCATCCAGTCCATTTGTGACGCACCTTCGTGAGTTTCACCGATTTTGTGAATCTTACCAGTGTAGTAAAGGATACGCTCAGTTGTAGTTGTTTTACCAGCATCGACGTGAGCCATGATACCGATATTACGAGTTTTTTCAAGTGAAAATTCGCGTGCCATGAGGTTTGTTTCTCCTATATTTTTTATTTCTATATTCTATTATAACATGATTTAATAAAAACGGATAGGCAGGACCTACCCGTTTCCAGTGTTTTCATGCTAAGTTTTGGTTCCAACTTGTAAGAAGAGTTGAATTGGGTTCAAGAGCTGACGAAGCTTAATTGAACTCGGGCTAAAAGCTCGGAAAATAGATAAGCTTTCCTAGAATCTTTGATTCTTCGTCAAGCTTCCTAATTTTCAGTCGCTTTTTTAACGCCCTTAGTATCTTAATCTTACCAGCGGAAGTGTGCGAATGCACGGTTAGCTTCAGCCATACGGTGAGTATCTTCACGTTTCTTAACAGCTGCACCAGTGTTGTTCGCTGCATCCAAGATTTCTTTTGCAAGACGATCAACCATTGTGTGTTCACCACGTTGACGAGCGATGGTTACCAACCAACGAAGTCCAAGTGTTGTACGACGTTCTGGACGAACTTCAACTGGGACTTGGTAGTTAGAACCACCGACACGGCGAGCACGTACTTCAAGTACAGGCATGATGTTTTCCATAGCTGTTTCGAATACTTCAAGAGCATCGTTTCCAGTAGCTTCTTTAATTTGTTCGAAAGCTCCGTAAACGATTGAAGCAGCTGTACCACGTTTACCATCAAGCATAACGCGGTTGATAAGACGAGTAACTAATTGTGAATTGTAAAGCGGATCTGGCAATACATCGCGTTTAGGCGCACGGTTTTTACGACTCATTTTTCTTTATCCCCTTTCCTTATGCTTTTGGTTTTTTAGTACCGTATTTAGAACGGCCTTGTTTACGATCGTTTACACCTGCAGTATCAAGTGCTCCACGGACGATATGGTAACGTACCCCTGGAAGGTCTTTTACACGTCCACCACGAAGAAGAACCACGCTGTGTTCTTGCAAGTTGTGTCCGATACCTGGGATATAAGCAGTCACTTCGATCAAGTTGCTCAAACGTACACGGGCAAATTTACGAAGGGCAGAGTTAGGTTTTTTAGGTGTCATTGTTCCAACACGAGTTGCAACACCACGTTTTTGTGGTGAAGAAACGTTTGTTTGAACTTTTTTATGACTGTTGTAACCAACGTTCAAAGCTGGTGATTTAGATTTTTCTACTTTTGATTTACGCGGTTTGCGAACCAATTGGTTAATTGTAGGCATCTACATTCTCCTGTGAAATTTTTTATTTTTGGTGATGGTACACTTGGTGACAGCTACCATCTGTGTGTACTTTTGCAACATTTGTCAGCACGTCCCTGTACACTCTTGAGAGACCAAAAGTAAAAAGTACCGTCTATTATTATAACATGACGGCACTTTGATTGCAAGATGTTTTTTTATTTTTTAAAGAAGTCGAAAAAGTTCATTATTGACCAGCTTCAGCAGGTTCTTCTGCCCCTGCATCTGTGGCCGGAGCATACTGCTGTTGCTGTTGTGGTTGAACTGTCGCATTGGCTCCAGCTACTCCAGCATTGGCATTGGCATTAGTATTTGCGTTCGCGTTCGTGTTGGCATTAGCGTCTGTTTGAGTCTGCTGTGTTGCCGCTGTGTCGCTCTCATAGGTCAGTCCATAATAGTTAGCGATGTATTGGATACGGGCCTCAAGCGATTGCTTTTGAGTCGCATCTTTGACTTTCTTCACAGCAGCTTGGGCAGCGTTCACAGAATCTTGACTTGGAGTTGTTTCCATTTGAACGACTGCTTTTTCAGCAGCTTCTGTATTTTTCTTTTCTTCCTTCTTTTCTTTTTCTTCCTTTGTTTCCTTTTTCACTGGAAGGGAACCTGTTTTTTTAGCAGGTTGAATTTCTGTCGTTACCTGGGCAGCCGTATTCTTTTTAACGGTATACAAACCAGCTACCAAAATAAAGGATAGAGACAGAACTGTCACCAAGCGAATCCACAAAGGACTATTATCAAATCGATCTAAAATTCTTTTCACTTTTTGATCCTCCTTTGTTGCTCTTAATCAAAGATATTCCCAACTTCGACACTCAATTTGTTTTCTTTTACATCGATGTTGGTCACGCGCAATAAGGATTTGTGTTCAAAGAATTCACGGTCGGTTGCAGCATTATCCGCAAAGACAGCTACCCCCGCTAATTCAGAATCGAATTCAGCCAAGAGACTGACCATCCCGTTAATCGTTCCGCCACCTTTAAGGAAGTCATCGACAATCAAGACCCGGCTTCCTGCTTTTAGGCTCCGTTTTGAAAGGAACATTTTCTCAATGCGATCCCCACTTGAGCCTGAAACATAGTTGACACTAACGGTTGATCCTTCAGTGATTTTCAAATCACGACGGACAATGACGAATGGAACATTCAAGACATTCGCTACTGCATTAGCTAGAGGAACTCCCTTGGTCGCTACGGTCATGACAGCATCAATCTTCCTGTCCCGGAAGGCTTTGGCAATGATGCGTCCGATCCGATTCAAAATCTTAGGATTGCTCAAAAGATCAGACAAGTAAATGTAGCCACCAGGAAGGATACGATCACTTTCAGACAGTTGCTTGCAAAGATCCTCAACGATTTCTTTGGATTCTTGATCTGAGATAGACGGCGTAAAGATCACGCCTCCTCCAGCTCCTGTGATGGTCTCAATATTTCCAATTTCCATCTCTTCAAAAGCCCGCTTAATAATCACGATATCTTCTGAGATGGAAGACTTGGCAGACTCATACTTTTCTGCAAACGTATTAAGGCTAGTCAATTCATAGGGATGGTTGATCAAGTAATTAGAAATTACGACCATCCGTTCACTTCTTCTTAATTTCATTTTCTCACCATGTAGTTTTTTCTATCATTATACCATAAGAAGCGAAAAAAACGAACATTCTGATTTACAGAAGGCCGTTTTTTCCTGATTATTTTATTTTTGGCAGAATCATTCCCGTATTTATCTCTGTTTTTACTAGTCGAGATTCGGTTTATAGAAGGATCTGTTTTCCATAGCAAAGATTTTATTGGTCATTTCGCCAGGACCAATTAAGCCAAGTGCTGTTGTCATCATCATCATTTCCGCATCCAAATTATCGATCATATGAATAATCTCTGCTTCCATGATCTTTGGACGAACAGGACTACCGTATTCGAGCAAGCCATGGTGACTCAAGATCACATGGCGAAGGACGATGACTTCTTCTTTTTGGTCATCAATCTTCAAGTCTTGCAAGACCTTGGTGATTTCTTCATCGATGAGTGCAATGTGGCCGATGAGGTTGCCCCGAACAGTGTATTCTGTATTTTCAGGACCTGTCAACTCGATCACTTTGGCCAAATCGTGTAACATAATCCCTGCAAAGAGCAAGCTCTTATTCAACTGAGGATAGATATCACCGATACTATCTGCCAAGCGGACCATGGTCGCCGTATGATAAGCGAGACCGGCTTCAAAGGCATGGTGGTTGGTCTTAGCAGCTGGATAACTATAAAACTCTTTCTCATATTTCCCATAGAGGGCCCGAACAATCCGTTGCCAGACCGGATTTTCAATTTTGAAAATCATGTTTGACAAGTATTCATGCAATTCTTTAGGATCTACTGGTGGTTTTTCCTTGAAGTCTGCTGGATTGTTGGGCTCTCCCGCTTGTGGCAAGCGCATGTTTAATTGGTTGACTTGAGGAGTATTATTGTAAACTTCTCGACGTCCAGACATATGGACCACGCGCCCAGCCATAAAACTCTCTACATTGTGAGGTTGGGCATCCCATAGTTTACCTTCGATTGTACCGGTCTCATCCTGGAAGACAAAGGCGAGGTAGTTTTTCCCGGCCCGCGTTTGACGCACTTCTGCTGACTTGATCAAATAGAATCCTTCGAACAATTCATCTTTTTTCATTTGGTTAATTTTGACCATCATCTTCTCCATCTTCTATATATACATCTAGTCCCAGCAAGTCCTCATCGCTTTCGATTTGGCGGAGTGTCCGCTCGATGGCACTGGTCCGTCTGGTTAGCAAATCATCAATATTATTGGAAGCATTCTTTAAATGGCGCTGAGTCTTGGCCAGAATCCCTCCAAACTTATGGAATTCTGATTTGACCGATCCCAACACCTTGCTAATGTCATCTGCACTCTTTTGGATGTTGAGCGTTTTAAAGCCAACAGACAAGGAGTTCAAGAGGGCTGATAGCGTGCTTGGACCAGCCACTAAAATTTGTTCGTCCCGACGCAAGCGATCGAAGAATTCTGGATTACGAACCACTTCGGAATAGAGGCCTTCAGTTGGCAGAAAGAGAATTCCGAAATTCGTTGTCGCTGGTGGAAAGAGGTATTTTTGTTGGATATCCTTAGCAAAACGCTTGATACTAGCAAGAAGGGCCTTGCGGTAACGCTCGATCTCCTCTTTCTCTCCCAATTCATAAGCTTCTTCCAGACGATAGTAATCTTCCAGTGGGAATTTAGAGTCAATCGGCAGATAGACTGGTTCTTCTCCTTGTCCAGGAAGCTTAATGGCATATTCCACGCGCTCACTGGATTGGGGAACGGTGACAAACTCCCGCTCATACTGGGCTGGGGTCAAGATATCTTCAATGATTTGGCCCAGCTGCAATTCGCCCATAATCCCACGGGTCTTGGTGTTGGAAAGAACTTTATTGAGAGTTCCAACATCCCGCGCCACCGTCTGCATTTCTCCCAGCCCTTTGTTGACCGACTCCAATTGTTTTGAAACCGTCTCAAAGGAGGTCTGCAAACGGTGCTGCAAGGTTTTCTCCAATTTTTCTTCTACCGTTTGGCGCATCTGTTCTAGTCGCACTTCGTTGGACTCTTGGATCTGGCGCATACGCTCATCTGTTTTGTCCCGATTTTTAGTAAAGTGCTCATTCATCTCAGCGCGCAGAGCCGTCGTCTGCTGGTGGATCTCCACTCGCATCTCGGTTAAGCGATCTGTCAGGGCGATCTCTAACTGCTGATTGGCAATCTGGCTTGCTTGTCTTTCTTTTTCAAAACGATAGTCCAACTGGTCTGTCAAATGATCCTCATGGTCTTCCAGCATCTCTCGTAAAGCCGGTCTTGTATCATCTGACCGTTGCAAGAAATAGATGAGGAGGCCCAGATTGAGCAGGCCAATCAGAAGCAGAATGATATTCATATTAACCTCTGTCTTTACTATAAACAATGACAAGATAGCCACGGTCAAGACTCACTTGAATCGGTTGATCCAAAAATTCATTGGAGCCATACATGGCCTTCAAAAAATAATTCTCCTGATGGAGCGGATACTTGGCTCCTGTGATTTCTAAGTGGCCTTGTCCGACAGGCATAAAACCAACATAGGACATGGCTGGATCTGGCTGAATCTCATGGCAACCGGCTGATCTGTAGATCAAGCGATTTTGACCATCGACTAATTGGATTTGCTCCATGTAGGGAGCTAGGTCTGGATCGGTCGGCAAAAAGATATTGGACAAAAAGTGATCCAAGCGACCACCAAAGGCACCATAAACGGTGATAATAGCCTCTGGATAGGCCTCAAAGGCCGCTTTCAAGGCCAATTCCAAATCCGTATCATTCTTTTCAGGAACGGACTGAACAACCTGCTTGGCTTGGGTTCGGATCTTATTCAAATCAGTCTCAGAGACAGAATCGAAATCCCCCACAGCTATATCTAAAGGCAGGCCTTGTTCCAGCAACTTCAAACAGCCACCATCAACGCCTACATAAGCGTCATGATCTCTTGGCAAGAGCGTGCTATCACCTCCTGCCAGTATTGCGATGTTATCCATTTACAGCATCTCGGAGCGTTTGAACGCGCTCATTGACATCTCCATTAAAGACATAAGAGCCCGCTACAAAGACATTAGCCCCGGCTTCTTTGGCTTGGGAAATACTTTGAGCATCAATTCCACCATCCACTTCGATATCAAAGTCTAAACCTTTTTCTTCACGAAGAGCGGCTAATTCGCGCACCTTGTCCATGGTTTCAGGCAAGAAGGCCTGGCCACCGAATCCTGGATTAACGGTCATAACCAAGACTTGATCCACCAAGTTCAAGACATGTTTGATACTATCTACAGGAGTCCCTGGGTTGATCACGACACTCGCCTTCACACCCGCTTGACGAATTTTTTGAAGAGCTCCGTGGATATGAGGAGTTGCTTCTACGTGGATGCTGATGATGTCAGCACCTGCACGGGCAAATTCTTCGATATGGTGTTCAGGATTGGTGACCATCAAGTGGCAATCAAAAACCAACTTGCTATGTGGACGCATGCTCTCTACGACACCAGCTCCAAAGCTGATATTGGGCACAAAATGGCCATCCATGACATCGATATGGGCATAGTCAGCTCCTGCTGCTTCTAAGCGTTTCAATTCACTTTCAAAATTGGCATAATCGGCACTCAAAATTGAGGGGGCTAATTTCATTGTTTTCATCGTTGTAGTGTCTCCTATTTTGGCATTTTTTTCGAAACTTTTTTATAGGTTTCGCGACGGTTTTCAATCTCACTTAGAAATTGCAAGTAATCCTCATAACGGAAAGGTGCAATTTCCTCTCTTTCAACGGCTGGTTTCACCGCACAAGCTGGCTCATGCGTGTGGGTACAGGTACGAAATTTACAAGAGTGGCTCACATCGGCGATCTCTGGGAAGGCTTGATTTAAGTCTTCACTGGTTGTCACTTCATAATCAAGGGAGGAGAAGCCAGGCGTGTCCGCGATCTTTCCTCCATTTAAATGGTAAAAGCTGACAGCTCGGGTCGTGTGTCGACCACGCCCTAGACTATCTGAAATCTCCCCCGTTTCAAGCTCCAGATCCGGAGCGATTTTATTGAGCAAGGTCGATTTTCCTACACCGGTCTGTCCCATAAAGACCGTGGTTTGATTGGTCAAAAGGGGCAAGAGTTCCTCAATCGACAAGACAAAATCATAGCCAATAGCCTGGTAGATTCCTTGGTAGTAGTGGATGTCTTCCATATCTTCTAACAAGTCCAGTTTTGAAATATAGACAATGGGATGAATCCCCTTATGCTCCAAAAGAACCAGAAAACGGTCTAAAAGATTAGCATTGATATCCGGTTCCTTAGCTGACATGATGACTACTGCCTGATCAATATTGACAATAGGAGGGCGCACGAGGCTATTTTTTCGAGGCGCAATGCTCAAAATGTAGCCTTCTGAATTCTCTTCAGCAGAGAACTCCACCCGATCCCCCACATAAGGAGTCTGTCCTTTTTTTCTAAAATTTCCACGAGCCCGTGTCTGGTAAATGTGACCATCTGACTCCACGTAGTAAAAGCCAGCCAAGGCCTTGACGATTGTTCCTTGCAAATCGCACTCCTTTGAGATTAATACTATCTATTATACCAAAAAATGAGAAATAAGGCTGGATTGCTCAATAAGAAAAATCTGGAACTAGTTTCAGTAAAATTTTTAGGGATAATAAAGATAGGGGTATTGTAACCGCTTCCTAATTTAGGTATAATAAATGTGAAAAAACATTCATAAATAAGTTGCTTGTGGGAAGCTCGAAACAAGAACGCAGAAAGGAAGTGACATCAAGAAGCGCCTTGTTTCAATGATTACTTGCTGTACAAAGAAAGCTGTTTCTTTGTTCTACGTTTTTAGATGGAGGTTCTTTATGAGTCTTTCTTTTCTTTCTAAAGAGAATCCCTTGATTGCCAATATCAAAAAGGGAAAATTTCTGACACCCTGGTTTTTGGCTCCGTTTATTCTGTATTACATCACAGAGTACATGTCCCCTGTTAGCACAGCATCGACCAGCTTCTTTCTCAATAAGCAACACTGGATCCCAGACTGGTGGAACATCCTTGACCTTTGGTCCTTCCTCTATACCATCATCGCCTTCTTCCTTTGGGTTCGTTTGATTGAAAAGCGGCCTATTCGAACCATGGGATTTTCCAAAGGAAATGGGCTTTCTGAATTCGCCAAAGGTTGCCTTGTGGGAGGCATCATGATCACAACAGTCTTGATCGTCTTTTTAGTCACAGGGAATGCCACATTCCATCGCATTCAATTTAGTATGCCATTTCTTGTATCCTGGATTTTGGTCTTGATCGGCTATATTTTCCAAACTGCGGCAGAAGAAATTTATATCCGTGGTTGGTTGATTCCAACTATCTCCTACCATACCAATGCCCTTCTTGCTATCCTGATCTCAGCTACTATGTTCTCCTACTTCCATATGAATAACAACGGTGCTTCTTGGTTCTCTACTGTTCATCTCTTCTTCTTCGGGGTCTTTACAGCAGTCTATGCCCTGAAACGCGGGAATATTTGGGGACCTTGTGGCTTCCACTTTGCCTGGAATTTCCTGATGGGAAATGTCTATGGTTTTCATGTCAGTGGCTTTGACAGCGAATCATCCTTGATGTACTTCACAACTTCAAATCACACCTTGATCACTGGTGGTGAATTTGGTCCTGAAGGGGGCATCCCGGGATTAGTGGTCTGCATCTTAGCTCTTTTATGGGCCATCTTTATCCTCAAAGACACCTCCAAGGAGCAAGAGAGCCTATATCCTGCGGCATTGAAATGATCTATTGATAAAAGGAACAGGAGACATTCCTACCGCTCCCTGTTCCTTTTTTTCCTTGGCATTTTTCCTAAAAAGTGTATAATAGAACTATGCGGAGGTGGTGGAACGGCAGACACGCATGCTTCAGGCGCATGTGCCCCTTCGGGCGTGAGGGTTCAAATCCCTTTCTCCGCATCTTGGAAAGGTGGCCCAGCTCGGTACGGCACCGGACTCGAAATCCGGCAAGTGGATTTTTATTCACGCGCGGGTTCAAATCCCGTCCTTTCCTTACGATACAAATAAGCCATAGGTTATAACCTATGGCTTTTCTGTTATTTTATTCCTGCTTCTAGAAGGCCATCTGCTAGGCGAGCGAAGTCTTCTAAGCTAAGAGCTTCTCCTCGTACAGAAGGTTGCAGGCCTGCAGCTTGGATTCCTGCTTCCAGCTTGGCTTTGATTTCTTCGGTCTTGCCAAAGCGACTGGTCAAGTTGTTCCAAAGTATTTTGCGGCGGTGGACAAAGCTGGCCTTGCTGACAGAGAAGAAGAAATCTTCATCCTTGACTGCCACTGCTGGCTCTGGGCGACGGACCATCTTCAAAATGGCGGAGTCAACATTTGGCGCTGGCACAAAGACGGTGCGGGGCACGATAAAAGCTACCTTAGCGGTCATATAGTATTGGACTGCAATGGATAAAGAACCATAAGCCTTGGTGTTGGGCTCAGCCGAGATGCGGTCTGCCACCTCTTTTTGCATCATGACCACAAATTCTTGGAAAGGAATCTTGGATTCGATCAAGTGCATGAGGATGGGAGTTGTGATGTAATACGGAAGGTTAGCCACTACCTTGATCGGAAGGTCCGGATTTTTAAACTCTGCGATGTACTGGTTGAGGTCTACCTTGAGGATGTCTTGGTTGACAACCGTGACATTGTCAAACTCCCGTAAGGTATCCGCCAAAATAGGAACCAAGCGGTCATCGATCTCAAAGGCCATGACTTCTGCCGCATTTTCCGCCAAGAACTCAGTCAAAGCTCCAATTCCAGGACCGATTTCGATGACATTGACCTGCTTATCAATCTCTGCCGTATCCACAATTTTTTGAAGGATGTTGGTATCGGTCAAGAAGTTCTGACCGAAGGATTTTTTAAAGGTAAAACCGTGACGCTCTAGCACTGCCTTGGTCACGCTATAATCTGCAATTCTCATTTTTTCTCTTTTCTAATATAGTATGCTTCTGGGGTACAGTGATAGAGTAAAACAAACAAGGGAGTCTCAGCAATTCCTTCCAACATCTCTTTTAATACTGCTTCCGGATGGATAATCTCTCGTGTTTTAGTAAAATAAACACCTTGTTCCCCATTTCGATTTCGAAGTTCCCAGGCGACATTGTTTCCTTGAATAGATGGTAAATAACGTTCCTTTTCTAGAAAATCAAAAAATTCTTTCACCGTCATGTCTTCAGAGACTTCAAATTCCACTTCATGAGGTAAAACATCGTCCCCCATACAGACAGATTCTCTATCAACGATTATTTTCATATTGTTATTCCTTTACACATTTCTATTTGATTTTTTTAAGATGAATCTCCTAGAAATAACTTTATTTACTACTATTGCAACACCTTCTGCTTACTTTTGAGGTTCACTTAGTTATTCTCATAACTTTTCATAGCATCCTCTACCTCAGCCAAGCTGATCCCAAACAACTCCAAGCGTTTGATCAAATGCTTGCCATTGCAGTAGCCGATGCGCAAGGCTTCGCCTAGATATTCCCGTCGTTTGCGACTATCGCTTCCCATCAAAAGACCGAGACGCATCAAGTCGGTCTTTGTGATATCAAAGAAATTTTCATCTTCGTAAGACCCGACCAGTCCAGCTAGGGCTTTTTCTAAATCTTCAAAGTTCGCATGCTCCACTCCAAGAGAACGCCCCTTGGTCTTGGATTTGGGGACTGCTTCACCACGATTTAAAAAGGCATGTTTGGCTTGGGGCACCTCTTGCATAATGATCTTGCGAATGCGCTCGCCATTATAGTCTGGATCGGTAAAGACAATGACCCCACGCAACTCTTGCAAGGTAGCAATTCGTTCCAAGTCATCTTGATCGATCGCAGAGCCTCGCGTTTCATAGGTATCCACCTCATAAAAACGACGGAGATTGGCTGTGTCGTCCTTGCCCTCCACGACAATCACTTCTGGTATTTTTCTTTTCTCAGTCAAGGCCAAATACCTTTCTTGCATTGTCATAGGTTGCCTGAGCCACTTCTTCTGTTGTTAAGCCACGTAGTTCTGCAATAAAATCTACCACATAACGAGTGTAGGCTGTTTTATTTTCTCGACCACGTTTGGGAACTGGTGCCAGGTAAGGGGCATCTGTTTCAACCAAGATCTTGTCTAACGGAAGGCCAGCTGCCGCTTCTTGGACATCTGTGGCTTTCTTAAAGGTCACCACTCCAGAAAAGGAAATCATCATTCCCAAATCCATGAAGCGTTTCGCTTCTTCTAAACTTCCTGAGAAAGAATGCATGATCCCACCGCGAGGACCAACTCCTTCACTCTTGATGATGGCATAAGTATCTTCTAAAGCATCGCGTGTATGCACCACAAAAGGCAAGTCCAAGTCTTTAGACAATTGAATCTGACGACGAAAAACCTTTTCTTGGACATCTTTTGGTGCCGTCATCCAGTGGTAATCCAGACCGATTTCTCCGAGTGCGACAACTTTGGGATGTTTTAGCTGTTCAAGTAAATAGGCCTCCACTTCAGGAGTATAATCGCCTGCCTCAGTGGGGTGCCAACCAAGCGTGAGATAGAGTTCTGGATGCTGGTCTGCCAACTCCATGGCACGCTCAATCGTCGGTTTGTCAAAACCAACGATATTGTGGGCTACAACACCCATTTCCTTGGCCAAGTCGAGCTCTTCTTGTTCTTTTCCTGCGAATTCTTCCACATTGAGATGGGTGTGGGTATCAAAAATCTGCATGATCTTCCTTTTCTTCCGAGTTTTTCTTCTTTCTATTATAGCAGAAAGCGCCTCTAAATTCACTTTCGGACAAAACAAAAACCAGTAGTCTCGAGTTTCTACTGGTTTTTAGGTTTTTATCTGAATTAGGCAGCCAAAACTTTGCGTCCTTTACGACGACGAGCTGCCAATACGCGACGACCATTTTTAGTTGCCATACGGTGACGGAAACCATGTTTGCGCGCACGACGAAGTTTACTTGGTTGATAAGTACGTTTCACGATGAATACCTCCTCATAGATTTTGTATTCGTTTAGCCGGCTAGTTGTGATCAGTTACTAAACATACTTTACTATTCTATCGGATTCGACTCTATTTGTCAATAGCTATGGCAAAATTGTTGCAAATACAGGTCGGAGAACACCTTTCTACACCTGACGGGTTGCCAAGTAATAGGGTTCCAGAGCCACCAGCGCCTCTTGCAACTGATCCAGGATATTCTCTAGGGAACTCTCCTCAACTAGAGAAACATCGTATTTAACGAGGACCTTACGAACCGCCCCTTCTGCTACTGCTTGTAACAGATCATGGCGATTCTTTTCTGTTCCTTCTACCCTTTGACTCTCTCCATTTTTCTGGGCGAAATAATAAACTGGCTGAGTGATGGGAAGGGTGAGAACCATGTGTTGTTTTTGAAGACTCTCCTCATCTTTTTTTCGCTCGATAAAACTCACCTCTAAGGAAACTCCAAAATCAGCTGCATCTCCATAGAGCCTCAAGGCAAACATAGGTTCTGCCATCGTCCCTTCTCCTTTTAGATAGGCCCAAAAATGAGGCCGCAAGACCTGGGCCTGGTTCATCCATTGGCTGGTCCGATCCTGCTCCAAGTAAGGGTGACGCTGCTGAAAGGCCGAGACTAAATCGGTGAATTCCTTACGAGCCGCTTGAGCTAAGACACGATACTGCTCCATCTCCGAGGCTAGCACCCCTGCCTTTGCTGGTGCCTGATATTTCATCCCTTGAAGTTTTAAAAACTCTCGAATCGCTGCAAATGCCATTTGCTTCCTTTCTAAACCTAAAAAAGGAGAGATCGGCTCAATCCCGTCTCTCCCTTATGGGAAATAATAGCTAGATTATCCTTCGATGTCTACCACCACGTAACGGTTTGGTTCTTCCCCTTCAGAGTAGCTAGTGACTCCTTCCATCTTAGAGACGATCCGGTGAATGATTTTGCGTTCACTGTTTGACATCGGATCTGTCTGTTGGGCTTGCCCATCTTCGAGGGCACGTGTTGCCAACTTCTGAGCATAGCTTTGAAGAACTTCTGCCCGGTGTTCTACATAGTCATTCACATTAATGGTAATGTAAAAATTCTTTGAGTAGCGGTTATAGAGGTAATTTTGCGCCAAAAGTTGAAGAGCCTTCAAGACTTTTCCGTGGTAACCAATGACACGTCCTGGTTCATTGGTATCAATTTGCATATTGACTGTACGGCGGTTGTGACTACTTGAGATGGTCGCATCCACATCCATTTCATCGACCACTGTTTGAACATAGGCTGTCACATCATCTACGACTTCTTCGATGTTGTAGTTTTCCTCTACCTCGATACCAAGATTTGAGAAATCAGATTCGCTTGATTCTTTTGTCGCTGGTTCTTTAACTTTTTCAAGGATATGTTCATGTCCTTTTTCTTCAAGAACGGTATCTGCTTCTTTGTCATGTTTCAGGATTTCTGTCTTGATTTCTTCAGAGACAACTTCTCCTTCTTCTTCGACCTTTTTGATCGCTGCAACGACGCGTCCGAGATCGACCGTTGCTTCGCTCACCGTCTTAACCGGTTCGTTTTGCGCATTGATCTCATCTGGGACACCTTTGACAGCTTTTTGATTGGCTTTTACAACAGTTGTTTCTGCAATGGGCTCAATCTCTACTTGGGCTGGTTTTTTCCCAAACAAGCCAAGAAAACCTTTCTTTTCACGCGCCACAACCGTAATATGTGCCTTCATACGAGGAATATCTAAATCGTTCAGACCTTTTTGAATCGCTTCTTCAACAGTTGCTCCAGTATATAGGACCATATGTCCACCTCTTTCTTATTTTTTCTTTTTCTGTGCTTTGTTTAGGGCACGGCGTTTTTGTTTTTCCATGTCGCGCGAAGCTTGTTCTTTTGCTTCACGCTCTGCAATAATCTTGAAGGGGTTGTTCAAGAGATAGGTTTGCCCGACTTGGTAAGCATTGGAAGTCACCCAGTATAGTGCGACCCCGCTGGCTGAGAACAAGGCAAAGAAGAAGATCATCACAGGCATCACATACATCATGGTTGTCGCACTACCATTGCGCTCTGGCATGGCTTTATTGGTCAACCAACTGCTGAAAAATGTGAAGAGTGCTGCAAGAACCGGCAAGATATAAGTCGGGTCGATCGCGCCAAGGTCCAACCAAAGGAAGTGACCGACTTTAAGGAATTCGACACGGCTCAGCGCTTGGAACAAGGCCATCAAGACCGGCATCTGGATCAAGAGAGGAAGGAAGGCTGAAGACGTTTTGACACCTTTTTCCTTGTAAAGGGCCCGCATCTCTTCAGAAAGCTTAGTCCGACTATCAAGATCCTTCCCAGGATACTTAGCTTGCAATTCCTTGAGGAGGGGTTGAATTTCCTGCATCTTGCGGGTTGAATTCATTTGATATTGGAAGAGAGGCAAGAGGACCGTCCGGATGACAATGGTAAAGACGATAATCCCTACACCGATACTTCCGCCAAAGGACAAGAAGCGGATGGCTTCTGCAAAGAAGTAGACGAAGCGTTCCCAACCACCTGTCGACTGAGCTGTCACTTGAGAGGTTCCACAAGCTGTCAAGACCAATAAGGCCGCTCCTAATAATCCAGTTAACTTCAGTTTCTTTTTCACATTATTCCCTTTCTTGGTAGACATGCGCTAATTTTAAGACATGTACAAGATTTTTCTCTACTTGATGAAAGTCGAGCTCCTCCACTCCTTTACGAGCAATGACAACAAAATCATCGGTCGTAAGGAAGGCTTGGTGTTTGATCAAAACATGGCGAATCAAACGTTTGATGCGATTTCTGGTCACAGCATTTCCCAGTTTCTTACTAACAGACAGGCCGACTCGAAAATGCGGTTGGTCTTTGCGCAAGCGGTAAACAACGAATTTCCGATTGGCAACATTTTGACCACTTTTAAAAATAGCATTAAAATCTTTGTCACGTTTGACGCGGTAGCTTTTTTTCAAACCTCAACTCCCTCTTTTAAATTTATTCTATTATACCATATTTTCAAAAAAAACCAATCTCACTCAGGAAATCGGTTGCTACTTAAATACAGATAAAAGTAAAGGCAAGGTGTAGTAGAGATTGAGCAAGATATGAGCCAAAATAGGAGCAAGGAGCGTCTTACTCCGATAATACAGGATTCCAAAAATCACACTCGGCAGGAGATAGATGATAGAAGCTCCCAGCGAAAAGGGAGTGTGGAGAAAATGCAGACCACTATAGATGAGGGCTGGAAGCCAAATCTCAGCATAGAGTTTCCAGCCTTTGAAGTAGGCATTCACCAAGGCTCCACGAAAGATCAGCTCTTCTGTCACCGGCCGGATGATAACCATCGCGACCACTAGGATGACTACCCCTGTCGGGCTGATTTCTCGAGGAAAGAGACTCAAAACGGCTGCACGCCCCTGAACAAAACCACTGATAAAGTAGTCCAACCAATAGACCAAACAAGCCGCAAAGATAGCTTCCAGCAAGGATTGAAGCGAGTTCTTCCCCCATGAAAACTTGGACTTCTTGGAAAAACGGTAGACCAAAAATCCTGTAAAGACTGCATAGATGGTCTCCAAGCCAAATAAGGTCCAATAATAACTATTTGCGCTCGCTAAGCTATTAGAGACATATTGGGCCAAGGGACGAAATTGGGGCCGGATATAAAAATAAAACAAGAGGAGAAAGAGGGGGTAAATCAGAGAGAGCTTTTCTTTAATAAATTTCATAGATACCTTTCCTAGAGCATGACAGATCGTATAGTGCATCTTACCATAATCGTGACAAGGTTTCAATGAAAAAGGATGCCTTCCTACTCTCTGAGATAGGCCACATAACCACCTAGGACAGCGACTAAAATCAAGAGACATAGAAGAGTTTCCATCCATACGAGAGCTGTCAAGAAAGGTAGTTGCAACAAGCCTTGGGCCATTTTCAAAGAGGTCGCTGTGATAACTGTTGGAAAGGTCAGGGCTGAAAAAGCAGGTTGAAAACCTTCTGTGATCATTTTCGGTAGGCGCGTCAAAACAAAGAAATAAAAACCTTGCGAGGCCAACACCATGATCAGTAAGAACCAGGTAGGCAAGCTTGCTCCACCCACACGAACCAGGGCTGCTAAAAGAAGGGAAAAGGGAGCGCAATAGATGCCTTCTTGGCCCAACAGATGACTGGGTAAGGGGGACTGCTTCAAATCATGATAGATAAGGGGATAAAGAAGAAAGGTCAAACCAAAACCAATCACTAAAGCGAGATAAGCAATCTCTCTGATTCCTACAACGGGGTAGGTCAAGGCTGCTACTGCAATGCCCACATAGAGAACGGTCCAACTGGGAGTGGCATTGGCTCTTGGTCGCGCTAGGACATGTGTCTTGGTAAAATAGAGAATTAAGCCCAGATCCAAGAGAAAGGCAGACCACCAGACCAACTGTGATAGACCCCCAAAGGCTGGAAAGAGGCGCAAAAGATAGGTGGATAGAATCATCCCTGCCATGGGAAAAGTCGCCATCCCAGATAAAAGGGCTGGTTGTTGGAATTCTATCTTGGTTTCTTGCCAGCGAATCGCATGATAAACGACAAAGAAAAACCAGAAGAACAAACCTGTCAGACTAAAGGCGTGAGCAAGGAAGGGTAGCGAGTCTGCAAGAAGGTTTCCAGCGCCAACCAGTCCTAACAGACAGCCTGAAAATACTAAGGGGATCTTTTTCATCGG
>NZ_CAUFJQ010000031.1 GCF_959025735.1 uncultured Streptococcus sp. | reverse complement strand
GAACTATCCAAACTTCATTATATCACAAAGAAGCCTAAAATGGACATTTTTTCTTCAATTATTTGAGATAATTTATGGGCTTTACTCATTCCCAGAAGAATTCTCTCCTTCTGGATTCTGTTCTTGGCTTGCTTCCTCAGAATGTTCTTCTTGCTTTTCTGTACTTTCAGCCTTTCCTTTTTCAGCTTGCTCTTTGGCAGCTGCAATGGATTGTTCACTATAGCTGAATACTCCAGCCTCCATATCAATGGTGGAATCATCGTCTAATTGCTTACTGATCGCCTTATAATAAGGAAGCTTGCGGGTAATTTGGGAAACAGGCACCAAGATTTTATTATCGTTTTTCATAGTGATGGTCACCAGATCCTTGGTGACCTTGCTCGGAGTCAGATCTACCGAAACAATTTTATCCGTAATGGAAGAAGAAATAGACTTCATTTCTTGGACAAATTGTCTAACTAATTCTCGATCTGAGAATTTTAAACTAATATAGGAGGACGGCAATTCCGAAGCTGGAGTTACTGTCTCAACGACTTCTCCATTTTCTAATACTGGATAGTGGTCTTCTCCGGTCACATAATAAGCAACTACTTTGTGTTCCACGACATTGACTTTAAAGGTCACTGGGAATTGATAATGCATGTGCACTTCTTTGATCCACGGACTAGCCGTTTTCATATTTTGTTCATAGACCGATTTATGAAGGAAGGTCGTCAGAGTATAATCTTCTTCCTTAATGCGACTTTTTTCATACAAGAGTTGCTGATCAACCGCTTTGTTCCCTGAAAATTCAATTACTTTCTGTGTGGACAAGGGGCTTAAAAAGTAGATCGAGAGAAGGGCGACAATCGAGCTGATTCCGATAACCGGAAGGGCACGATAGATGTGGC
The DNA here is from genome assembly GCF_959025735.1 of uncultured Streptococcus sp. GTDB lineage: Bacteria > Bacillota > Bacilli > Lactobacillales > Streptococcaceae > Streptococcus. The sequence goes on along the minus strand of NZ_CAUFJQ010000031.1, from coordinate 16,690 downwards.
GTTTTGCCACTGTCGGTTCCTTCTTTGGTTTTTTCGTCTTCAAGCCTTTAAAAAATGAAGGCTTTCTCTCTTGCTTCTCTGAAGGATCTAGCTCCTCTATAGCCGGATCATCCTCTTCTCCTTCTGAACTTTCTCCATCTGCTTCTGGATCCTCTTCGGCCTCAGATTCATCTTCCTCTTCAGGCTCTTCTATTTTTTCAGATTCTTCCTCTGAGACAGAAGTTGTTTCTTTTTCTGAAAGGTCTTCGTCTTCTTTTGCTTCTTCGCTTTCAGTTTCCTCTGTTTCAGCTTCTTCCGCTTTTTCAAGCGCTTTTTTTTCTAAATATTCTTTGTTTCTTTTTTGCCAGGCTGACAATTCTGTAATTTTGTCATCCGTTGGCGTTTTTTTATTGTCGTCCGTCATCTTTTCCCTTACTGATATCTTTTTGAAGCAGGCCATAAAAATCGTCTAGTGAAAGGAGTTCTGTCGATTTTTCCATTGCTTGGTGGTAGACTTGGCTTTGCTTCAACATTTCTTGAATGGTTTTATTGAAGGTTTCGAGCGTCAATTGATCTTCCTGCAATTGCTCTGCATAACCTTTATCCACAAAATATTGGGCATTTTCAATCTGATCGCCACGGCTGGCTTCTTTTCCTAGCGGTACAATCAAATGGAGTTTGTTCATAGCCAAGAGTTCAAACAAGGTATTGGCTCCACCCCTAGTCACCACTAAATCAGCCTTATGGAGCATGGGCAAATACTGATCGGTTACATAATCCACTCGATACAAACCGCCCTCAGCCTGATTCAATGTTGAATCGCCCGTCAAATTGATGATATTGTAGTGCTGCAAGAGCTCTGCTTTGTTCTCTGTCACAAATTCATTAAAGACACGCGCACCAGCAGATCCTCCGACAAAGAGAAGGGTCGACAAGTCTTTTCGGAAACCTTTTGTTTTTTCTTCTAATTCTTCAGAAGTCGGCGGAATATGATCTGTAACCTTGGTTACCGCACCGATATGCGCACTCTTTGTCAAACCATGAGCTTGCTCAAAAGTCGTGTACATCTTGGTAGCGAATTTATAAGCAATTTTATTGGCCAATCCCATAGAAAGATCGGACTCATGGATATAGACAGGAACACGCGTGAGTCGGGCTGCGATCACTGGTGGCACAGAAACAAATCCTCCTTTTGAGAAGAGAACTTGTGGGCGCACACGAAGCAGGATTGCAATGGACTGGAGCGTCCCCCAAGCCACCTTGAACACATCCATCATATTTTGGAAAGAGAAATAGCGACGCAATTTCCCCGTTGCAATTGAATGGAAGCGCACGTCTAAGCCAGACTTTTTGATCTCTTGGTATTCGATTCCTTTTTTGTCTCCAATATAATGAACTTCCCATCCATCTTCGATAAATTTTGGAATCAAGAGGAGATTAAGGGTCACATGTCCCACGGTTCCCCCACCAGTAAACATTATTTTTTTCATCTTATTTCAACCCTTTTACTGTAGCAAGGAATTCATCCCCACGCACTTCAAAATTCGGATACATATCCCAGCTGGCATTAGCAGGACTTAGTAGGACAACATCTCCAGGGCTAGCCAAGTCGAAGGCTTTCTTTGTAGCATCCGCTACATCTGCCGCATCAACATAAGAGACGCCAGCTTTATCTGCTGCGCGTTTCACTCGAGGAGCTGATTCCCCTAGAATCACCATTTCCTTTAAACCAGTAATGTGAGGCACCAATTCATCAAATTCATTGCCACGATCGAGCCCCCCTGCAATCAAGATCACCTTGCTGTTATCAAAACCAGAAAGAGCTTTTTGTGTTGCTAGAATATTAGTCGATTTGCTATCATTGTAGAATTTGACACCTTGAATCTCATCCACATATTGAAGACGGTGTTTCACTCCTCCAAAGGCTGACAAGGTTTCTTTAATGACCTCATTCTCTACTCCCCGGACTTTTGCGACCGCAATCGTTGCCAAGGCATTCTCTACATTGTGGCTACCTGGAACTCCCAGTTCATCTGCTCGCATAACAACTTCTCCCTTAAACTTGAGAAGTCCATCTTCCAAATAAGCCCCATCCACTTTTTCAACCGTTGAAAATGGAAGGACCCTTGCCTTGGTTTTTGTAGCGAGTTCTTTGGCCAGGTCTTGATTGAAGTTCAAGACAATGACATCTTTTTCTGTCATATTCTTTTGAAGATTCCATTTGGCAGCTACATAATTTTCAAAAGAACCATGATAGTCGATATGGGTCGGCATGAGGTTGGTAATCACTGCAATCTCTGGATGGAAGGCTTCAATTCCCATCAATTGGAAAGAAGACAATTCCATGACCAGAACATCCTTTTCTGTTGCTGTTTGTGCAACTTGACTAGCTGGAAAACCGATATTTCCAGACAATAGACCACCTTGACCGGCAGCCGTCAAGACTTCCCCGATCATGGTTGTCGTCGTCGTTTTTCCGTTTGATCCTGTAATCCCAATAATTGGCGCATCCGAAATCAGATAGGCCAATTCCACTTCAGTGAGGACGGGAATGCCTTTTTCAAGCGCTTTTTCAACCATTGGATTCGAATAAGGGATTCCTGGATTTTTGACCATGACTGCAAAGTCTTCATCCAACAATTCCAAAGGGTGACCTCCTGTCACAACTTTAATCCCTTCTTCCAGTAAACTTTGTGCTGCTGGATTTTCTTCAAAAGGTTTGCCATCATTGACGGTCACAATCGCTCCTAAGCGATCTAACAAACGGGCAGCTGACTCGCCTGACTTAGCCAAACCTAATACAAGAACCTTTTTATTTTCAAATTGTTTCACAAATTTCATGATTTCTTCGCTCCATTTTTATCACTCTCTATTTTACCTTTTTTTAGCAAAATTAAAAAGCCCAAAGGGCTTTAAAAATCACGTCAGCGTTTATTTTTTCTGTTTGGTCGTCATTTTGGAAATATCCACCAAAGCCAGGTAGCCAACAAAGGCAAGAAAGGCACCGACAAAAAACTCAGACGGTAGTTGGAATATCTGAAAAATGGCGAGACAAGTCAGTACGATAATGGAGACGATTAAGACCACCATTGTGACACTGTTTAAGGTACCACGAATACTTTTGGGGGTCATAAAAAGGTAAAAAAGGAGAATCAAAATCCCTAAGATAAAATAGACCATTTTGTTTCTCCTTTCTTTCCGTATTATTCAGCAGCTGCTGATTTTTTCTTTTTATTTGCTTTTTCGCGTTCTGCTTTGTTCAAGATTTGTTTCCGCAAACGGATAGATTCAGGCGTTACTTCCATGTACTCATCGTCGTTCAAGAACTCAAGAGATTCTTCCAAGGTCAAGATACGAGGAGTCTTGATAACCGCTGTTTGGTCCTTAGTAGCTGAACGAACGTTGGTCATTTGTTTAGCTTTCGTAATGTTTACGGTCAAGTCGTTCTCACGAGAGTTTTCCCCGATGATCATTCCTTCGTAAACTTCTGTACCTGGATTGACAAAGATCGTACCACGTTCTTCGATAGACATGATAGAGTATGTGGTTGCTTTTCCGTTATCGATTGAGACAAGAGCACCACGGTGACGTCCACCGATTTCTCCTGGAATCACTGGCAAGTATTGATCAAAGGTGTGGTTCATGATTCCGTAACCACGTGTCATTGACAAGAACTCTGTTGAGTATCCAATCAAACCACGCGCTGGAACAAGGAAGACCAAACGAGTTTGACCGTTACCAGTTGAGATCATATCCAACATTTCACCTTTACGTTCAGAAAGGCTTTGGATAACAGATCCTTGGTATTCTTCTGGTGTGTCGATTTGTACGCGCTCAAATGGTTCACATTGGACACCATCAATTTCTTTGATGATAACTTCTGGACGAGATACTTGCAATTCGTATCCTTCACGACGCATGGTTTCGATCAAGATAGACAAGTGCAATTCCCCACGTCCTGAAACGGTCCATTTATCAGGTGAATCAGTTGGGTCAACGCGAAGAGAGACGTCTGTTTGCAATTCCGCTTGCAAGCGTTCTTCAACTTTACGAGAGGTTACCCATTTTCCTTCGCGACCAGCAAATGGTGAGTTGTTAACCAAGAAGGTCATTTGAAGCGTTGGTTCATCGATGTGAAGAATTGGAAGAGCTTCAACTGCGTCTGTCGGTGTGATGGTTTCTCCAACAAAGATATCTTCCATACCAGAGATCGCGATCAAGTCGCCCGCTTTGGCTTCTTGAATTTCACGACGTTCCAAACCAAAGAAACCAAAGAGTTTGGTAACACGGAAGTTCTTAGTCGTTCCATCCAATTTAGAAAGGGTTACTTGGTCCCCAACTTTTACAGTACCACGGAAGACACGTCCGATACCGATACGTCCAACGAAGTCGTTGTAATCAAGCAGGGATACTTGGAATTGAAGGGGCTCATCTGAGTTATCAACTGGAGCTGGGATGTGATCAATAATGGTATCAAAGATCGGTGCCATTGTGTGCTCTTGATCAGCTGGATCATCTGAAAGTGAAGAGGTTCCGTTGATCGCTGATGCATATACAACTGGGAATTCCAATTGGTCATCATCCGCACCCAATTCGATGAAGAGTTCAAGAACTTCGTCTACAACTTCTTCTGGACGAGCAGATGGTTTATCGATTTTGTTAACTACAACGATCGGAACAAGGTCTTGTTCCAAGGCTTTTTTCAATACGAAACGCGTCTGAGGCATGGTTCCTTCGTAGGCATCTACGACCAATACAACCCCATCAACCATTTTCATGATCCGTTCCACTTCTCCACCGAAGTCCGCGTGTCCTGGTGTGTCCATGATATTGATTCGAGTTCCGTTATAAGCAACGGCTGTATTTTTAGCAAGGATCGTGATCCCACGTTCTTTTTCAAGATCGTTTGAGTCCATTGCACGTTCTTGCAATTCTTTACGTTCATCCAAGGTGTGCGATTGTTTCAACAATTCGTCTACCAAGGTTGTTTTCCCATGGTCAACGTGGGCAATGATCGCAACGTTACGAATATCTTCTCTTAATTTTGTCATGATTTCCTCTATAAAATTTTAAATAATATTTCTAACTGAACAATTATACCACAGTCCTATCTAAAAAACACAGTTCAGCTAGTTGTAAATGTTTTCATCTTCGTTTCTTTTCTCCGACTCGATTTCCTTTTCTTTTCATGATACACTGATGATAAGAATTTCAGAAAAAGAGGCTCCCATGAGATTAGATCAATTGATGGCAGACCATCAGTACGCTCGTAAAGACATCAAACAACTTTTGGCCCGAAGGCAAATCTTGGTCGATCACCTACCAGCTCAAAAGCTATCCCAAAACATCGACCCTGGACTCCAACAGATTCAAATAGGGGAACGAATCATTCAAGAATCGCGTCACCACTACTACATGCTCCATAAACCAATCGGGGCCGTGACTGCCAAAAGAGACGCCCACCATCCAACGGTGATCGAGCTAGTGGATCCCCAGCAAGAGTACCCCGACCTCTATCCGCTTGGTCGCCTCGATCGCGATACCAGTGGTCTGCTCCTCCTCACAGATAATGGTCCCTTAGGCTTTCAACTGCTCCATCCTCAATACCATGTGGAGAAAGTCTATGAGGTAGAAGTCAATGGTCCGCTTTATGCAGCCCACATCGAGCAATTTCAGAATGGGATTCCATTCACAGACGGCCCTATCTGCAAGCCTGCCTCCTTGACCATTCTAGAAAGCCACCCCAGCTACAGCAAGGCCCAGGTCCGAATCTCAGAAGGAAAATACCACCAAGTGAAAAAGATGTTTTTGGCTATTGGAGTCAAAGTAATGACCTTAAAACGCTTGTCTTTTGGTCCCTTCACCTTGGATCCTCAGTTAGCACCTGGCGAAAGCCGACCTTTAAATGAGGTAGAACTCACATGGGTCAAAGACTTCCTTGAAAAAACGAGATAAAAAAGCTCTAACCACACATTTGGTGCAGTTAGAGCTCTTTTTTATTAGGCGTCTTTTTTCACTTTCCCATTCCAAGAATCGAGACCATAAGACAAGACATAAATGTCTGTATAACCTTTTTTCTTGAGAAAGAGAGCCGCATTGGTTACACGCGAACTACGGCTATTTTCATAGAGCAAAATTGGTTTATCTTTGCGCAAGGCTGCAAGACTCAACTTCAACTGAGTAGAAGGAATGTTGCGTGCTCCTAAAATATGCTTTGTATGAAACTCAGCTGGCTCTCGCAAGTCAATCAACTGCCCTTGACGAATCAGCTCTTCAAAGGTTGCATTATCCACAAATTTAGCAGCTTTACGGATGCGGAAATAATTAAACGCCATCCATCCAAATACTCCTAAAATAGCCAACCAAACAATGATATTTCCCATCACTCTACCTCACTCTTTTTCAAAAATTCTAATTCTTGCTTGTGTTCTCTTCTTAAAACGGTATCGGCTTCTAAATAATCGAGCCGTTCCATCAGGCCTGCATCATAAAGACGTTGAAGCTCAATTTTCATCAATTCGATGTCATAGAGGCGCTTCCCCACATAAATGATGATTCCAAAACGTTTTAAAAATTGTTGAACATCATACAGGTTTTTCATGTTCATTATTGTATCAAATTTAGAAAGGCTTTACAAGATTTTCAAGTAAATGATGATATTTTTCGATTGCTTTACGAATAAATAAGTATGATCAACTTTTATTTTTTTACCATCGGTACTTGTATCGCCTCTTTTTTGGGACTAGTTGTCGATCGTTTTCCAAACCAATCCATTCTCGCTCCTCGCAGTCATTGTGATCAATGCCAGCACGTCCTTGGAGTTTGGGATCTCATCCCCATCATCTCGCAACTCCTGCATCGCTTTCGCTGCCGCTATTGTCATCAGCCCTACCCATTTTGGTACTGCCTTTTTGAGGTCTGGAGTGGCCTACTCTTTTTAGCCTGCGCCAATGGTTTCCTTTCTCTGCCTCAACTTCTAACACTACTGGGAGCTGCCGTTTTAGCCATCTATGACCTACGCTTTATGGAATACCCCTTGGTCATCTGGTGCTGTCTCCATGCCTTGGTCCTCTTTTTATCCGGTAGTAATCTCTTCATGCTGGTCTTTTTACTCCTTGCGATAGGAGCTCACTTTTTCTTTATCGGAATGGGAGCAGGAGATTTCCTCTTACTAGCTACCTTTTCGCTAAGCTTTTCTTCTACCAAGATTCTCATTCTCATTCAGATCGCATCCATCTTAGGCATTCTCGTCTTTGCTCTCAAAAAAGAAAGAGACCGGATTCCCTTTGTTCCCTGTCTCTTTCTCAGTTATCACGCTTTACTGCTTTATACAATGTTTTTCAGATAAGTTCTTCTTATTTTGCAGCTTTCGCTTCTAGATAATCAGCGATGGCAGCTACGTCCTTGTCCCCACGTCCGGAAACATTGATGATGATGATCTTGTCTTTATCCAATTGTGGAGCACGTTTGACTGCTTCTGCAATCGCGTGTGAGCTTTCAATGGCTGGGAGGATCCCTTCTGTCTTACTGAGAAGAAGAAGAGCTTCTACTGCTTCATCATCTGTCGCTGCTACATATTCGACACGACCAGAATCTTTAAAGAAAGCATGTTCTGGACCAACCCCTGGGTAGTCCAAACCAGCAGAGATCGAGTACACTGGCGCTACTTTTCCATCTTCGCCAAAGACTGCATAGGTCTTCATACCATCAACCACACCGATAGTCCCTTTGGTCATGGTCGCTGCGTGCTGATCGGTATCCAAGCCATGTCCAGCAGCTTCTACCCCAATCAAGCCGACTTCCTCTTCTGCGACATACTCAGAAAAGGCACCGATGGCATTAGAGCCACCACCGACACAGGCAATCACATAATCCGGCAAACGTCCTTCTTTTTCCAAGATTTGACGTTTAGATTCTTCACTGATTACTTTTTGGAATTCATGCACAATGGTTGGGTAAGGGTGAGGGCCAACAGCAGAACCCAAAACGTAAAAGGCATCGAGATCCGCCATCCATGCTCCAAACGCAGCATCAACGGCATCTTTCAAGGTCTTAGTCCCGGTTTCAACCGCATGGACGGTTGCCCCCATCATTTCCATGCGGAAGACATTCAAGCGTTGGCGCTCCACGTCTTCTGCCCCCATGTAGACATCACAGGCCATGCCAAACTTAGCTGCCGCAGCTGCTGTAGCCACACCGTGTTGACCAGCTCCTGTTTCAGCAATCACGCGCGTTTTGCCCATGCGTTTAGCCAAGAGGATTTGCCCCAAGACGTTATTTAATTTATGCGAACCTAGGTGATTCAAGTCTTCGCGCTTCAAATAAATTTTTGCTCCACCTAAATGCTCTGTCAAACTTTCCGCAAAGTAGAGCGGTGTTTCCCGACCAGAATAATCTTTCAAATAATGTTTGTATTCTGCGATAAATTCTGGATCATTTTTATATTGTTCAAAGGTTTCCTCTAATTGATTGAGCAAGTTTTGAATGGGTTCTGGTACGAAAGATCCACCAAATTGTCCGAAATAGCCTTTTGTTTCTGTCATGATTGTGTCCTCTTTTCTATATCTTCAATCTTGTTTATGATCTTTTTCTCTCGCGGGCCCTTTGAGCTGCAGTCTCACTGGGTTCCTTTGAGATACAAAAAACCTCACACAGAAAAATCTGTGTGAGGACGATTCGATACCGCGGTGCCACCTCAATTGTAGGAAGATATTCTTTCTCCTACATCTCTGACCTGTCTAACAACAGGGTGCACGATAAGGTGTGCTCACCGAATTTTTATTGTTTCAAATTCATTATCATAAACGCATCAGCCCATTTCAAGATTCACCACTGCTTGTTCGCAATCACCACAAGCTCCCTGGAAGTGAGAAAAATCTCTACTTTTCTGATGTCTTGAAGCTATTATAGCTCCCGCTTCTGACTTTGTCAACAAAAATTTTAAAAAACGGCTGAAATGTTCGGATTTTACATTTCCCCATTTTTTGCTAGCAATCTTGCTCGGAAATACTGAAAACCTAAATAAGCCAGATAAGCCCCTAAGGTATTGGTCCACAAATCATCTAGCTCAAAGACACGATTGGCATCAAACAAGAGATCTAACAGAACTTGGCTACATTCAATCCACAAGCTCATCGCAAAGCCGAAGCACAAGACCCGTTTTCGACTCCTCAACCAGGGCCATAGCCAGAGCAGTTGAAAGACCAGCGGGCTTAACAAAAAGATATTGGCTATGTTTTGGAGAATGACCTTCATAAGTTGGATGAGACTGGTGATCTGGCCAAGATTCATCACCGAATTAAGAGGAACCAGCAGGACGACGATGCGACCGAAATGTTGAATACCCGGTGTTTCCATACCTGGCTCTGGCTGTTGGGGCAAAAAACACATCAGACACAAGAGGATAAAATAGAAGAAGCTGCCACTCCGTAACAGCCTTCTTCCTCTTTTTGTTAGTTCTGTATGATCGATCAGCCCTTGTTTAAGGTTGCGCATGTTCAACAATCGCTTTCTCCCGGTCCCGTTTCATGGTATTTGAACGCAATTGGCCACAGGCAGCATCAATATCTGTACCGTGCTCTTGACGCACTACACAGTTAACACCTTGTTTTTTCAAGGTATCATAGAAGGCCATGACCCGTTCTTTTGGACTCCGGCTATATTGGTCATGCTCACTGACAGGATTATAAGGAATCAAGTTGACATAAGACAATTTCTTGATATTCTTGAGCAATTCTGCCAACTCTAAGGCTTGCTCGACTCCATCATTGACTTCATTGAGCATGATGTACTCAAAGGTCACCCGACGGTTCGTAGTCTCAATATAGTATTCAATCGCCGCAAACAATTTTTCAATTGGAAAGGCCCGGTTGATCTTCATGATGCTAGAGCGCAAGTCATTGTTTGGAGCATGAAGGGACACTGCCAAATTGACCTGCACACCTTCATTTGCAAAGTCACGAATTTTATGAGCCAAACCAGAAGTTGACACTGTAATATGGCGAGCACCAATCGCTAATCCCTTGTCATCGTTGACCGTCCGGATAAATTTCAAGACATTGTTATAGTTGTCAAATGGTTCTCCGATCCCCATGACAACGATATGGCTGACCCGTTCATCTTGGCCACGTTCGTCAAAGTATTTTTGGACCAACATGATTTGAGACACGATTTCACCATTGTTCAAATCGCGTTGTTTTTTGATCAAACCAGAAGCACAGAAGGTACAACCGATATTGCATCCTACTTGAGTCGTTACACAGACAGATAATCCATAGTGCTGACGCATCAAGACAGTTTCAATCAACATGCCGTCTGGCAATTCAAAGAGGTACTTGACCGTCCCGTCTGCTGACTCTTGCACGATCCGTTGCTTAAGTGGGTTGACGACAAATTGATCATTCAACTTTGCAATCAAGTCCTTAGAAAGATTGGTCATTTCTTCGAAGGACTGGACGCGTTTGCGATAGAGCCATTCCCAGATTTGTGCTGCACGGAATTTCTTTTCGCCGTTTTCTTCCGCCCAATCAATCATATCTTGGCGTGTTAAACTATAAATGGATGGTTTCATTCTTTCTTACTCCTCTTTTTGTCGAATCACAAAATGACGTTTGTTGTCTGTCTTCGTTGTCTTTTTAGTCTCAGCAGACGGTCTTGTTTTTTTCGAGTTTTTGGCTGGTTGTCCCTTGTCGCGTTCTCGTTTTTGGAAACGATCTTTTTGTTTGCGATTGCGCGAACGCTTCTTCGGCTCTCTTTCTTCTGATTGAGCTTTTTTGACCGGTGATTTCTTATCAAAAGAAGCACGATGAGGCTCCTTATTTTCAAGGACAAAATAAGCACAACCATAGCTACAATATTCTAACAAATAATCGTCTAAGCGACTTAATTTATCCATCGTTGCAACATCGCGCTCTTCCTTATAAAAGCCACGCAAGCGCAACTGCTCATTGCTCCAATCACCAACAATGTAATCAAACTTAGTTAAAATCTCAGAAAATCGCTGACCAAAAACGGTCGCATCAAATGCTTCCTTCTCATTTTTCAACAGCTCAAAGGAGAGGTTTTCTGAACGGATTTGGTCTCCTACCTGATGAAAGACAGGTCCAGGAAATTTATTGTAATTATATAATTCAGGGTCAATCTCTTTTCGCATAGTGTTCCTTCATCAAAATCTATTTACTGTAACACTTTATTTTATCATAAATTTGATGACTTGCGTCAGATTTGACTAGAAAAGAGTTGAAATTCAACATTGAAAGTTTCCAAAAGGAAAAAGAGACAAAGATGGCAATCTTTGTCTCTATACATGTTCATCAGATGATGAAAGGGGCAAAAAAAGAGTGATTTTCGTATAGCTATTGGCCTTAGAATCAATCTCCATATGATAGGCTTCGCCAAATTGAAGATGCAATCGTTGGTCCACATTTTTCAAGCCAACACCTCCTAAACGAAGAAGGGTTTGGGCTGTTGATTCTGATAAATCAAACCCTCGTCCATTGTCAAAAATCGATACGCAGGCGGAGTCTCCACTGACTTCAGTCGTCACTCGAATGAGACCTGGCCGATCGATCTCTTTAATGCCATGGTAAATCGCATTTTCCACTAAGGGTTGAAGTACTAATTTGGGGAGCTGATAGTCGCCCAACCTTTCATCTTCTAGAATTTCATAGTTGAGCTTTTCACCATAACGTTGTTTTTGAATGAAAAGATACTGGCGGACATGGTCAATTTCATCTCTCAGTAGGATTTGTTCCTGGCCTTGGTTGAGAGCTAGTCGAAAATATTGAGCCAGAGACTTGGTGATGTCGACCACGCGCCGACTATCATTAAACTCCGCCATCCAGACAATCGTATCCAAGGTATTGTAGAGGAAATGCGGATTTATCTGAGCAGAAAGTGCCCGCAACTCGTACCGCCGCGCGTTTTGCTCCTCTTCCTTAACCTGTTGCATAAGGTGATCGATTTGGTCCAACATGGCATTAAACGCTTGTGCGAGGTCCACCAATTCTGGAGATCCTTTGGCTGCAGCCCTCAAGTGAGCATCTCCTGCTCCAATCCTCAAAATGATGGTCTGAAGGTCTCGTAAGGGTTTGATCCACAAACGCAGAACAAAGCCGATCCCTATTAAACACATGATCAAAGCTAGTAATCCTAGGCCAATAAAAGAGTACAGGAGTTGCGACTGAAGCATCTGAAGTCCTTCAAGTGAAGCCACTCCAATCAAGGTCCAATCGCTATCTGGAATCGGAACCTGATAGATAAAATTCTGCCCTCCTTTAGCATAGCCATCTGTCACAGCAATATAGGGCTGCATGGCCTGCATTTCTTGGCTGGAGGAATAGACCGCCTTTTTGGGATGGTAGACAAACTCATGCTTTTGATTAATGATAAAACTAAAGCCTTGTTTCCCTAGCTGAAGGTGATCCAAATAAGCCTGTAAGCTATCGTAGCCAATATCCAAACGTACTACTCCGAGATTTTGACCAGTCTGATCGACTACTTCTTGGGTAATAGAAACCACCCATTTTTCTTTTTCCGAGGTCAAGGATTCCTTTCGAGCTGGCGTCAAAACTGGCATGGCTCTTTCCTTAATCGCCTCTTGATACCAGCTTTCATTCATCATGTCTGAGGAAGTCTGCATGCTGATTTTGGAATCTGTCGCTACCAGACGTCCATCCTTGGTCACCAAGACCGCAGAGACCAAGTCCGGATCCGTTTCAATCATCGTTCGCATCAAGTGCTGAACCGTTTTTTGATCCGCACTCTTATCTTGGGCAAATTGGCGAATAGCCTGCTCTTTGCTAAGCACCGTCGTGGTCTGCTTTAATTTTTTTAGATAAGACGTAATAAACTGACTACTTTGGTCGATACTATTTCTTGTCGTCCGCTCCGTTAGCTGGCGGATCGTTCCTGAACTCGTTTGATAGTAAAGACTACCAATGAGACCAAAAAGTAAGAGAATGAAGAGAAAAAAGTAGAGGACCAGCTGAATCAGCAAGGGATATCGTTTCATTCATGCTCTCCTTTTTTGTACTGCCTTGGTGTCACCCCAACAACCTGCTTAAAGCGTTGAGAAAAATAGTTCATATCTTCAAAACCAACCTGATCTGCGATCTCATAAATCTTTAAATCTGTCGTGAGAAGCAAGAGTTGAGCCTTCTTCATTCGCTCTTGGATGAGGTATTCTTGGAAAGGAAGTCCCAATTTTTTCTTGATCAATACACTTAGATAAGAGGGACTGAAACCAAGTTGATAGGCCAAATCTTTCAGGGTTAACTGGGAATCTGCTAAACGAGCATGAATGGCTTCTTCCAAGTCTGTCGAATAACCATGACTGACCAAATCTTCGACTTGCGCTTTCTTTCGCTCTTGATCGAGTTTTCCCTTCACCTTTGCTAACATCTCTTCAATATCATCTTTTGAAAAAGGCTTCAGCAAATAATCATCTGCACCTAACTTGATGGCTTTCCTCGCAAACTCAAAGTCATCATAACCGGTCAAAAAAATGATATGACAAGACGGAGACTGCTCTTTGACGAGATGGGCCAGATCCAAGCCATTCATTTGTGGCATATTGATATCGGTTAGAAGGATATCGGCTGGTTGATCTTGAAACTTCTCCCAGGCCTCACGGCCATTTTCTGCCTGGTTGATGACGGTCATTCCAAACTGTTCATAATCCACTAAGGAAGTCAGTCCCTGCCGGATAAGCTCTTCATCTTCCACAATCATGATCGCATACATGTCTTTCACCTACTTGTTTTTGCTACGCTTATTATAGCAAATTGTAGTTCCAAATGTCTCAGACGTAGTCCAATAAATAACCGTAGCCCTTTTCCACCATCTCTGCTTTAGGGATGAATTTGATTGACAAGCTATTGATGCAATAGCGAAGGCCGCCTTTTTCCTTGGGACCATCAGTAAAAACATGCCCCAGATGGGAATTTCCCACACGGCTCCGAACTTCTGTCCGAGTCATATTGAAGCTCTTATCCTCCTTATAGACCGCCACATCAGGACTAATTGGCCGACTGAAACTTGGCCAACCACAACCAGAATCAAATTTATCCTTAGAGGAAAAGAGGGGCTCACCGGTCACGACATCTACATAAATACCGGCATCAAACTGATCCCAGTAACGATTGGAGAAGGCCCGTTCGGTATCATTTTTTTGTGTCACCGCATACTCCTCAGGAGATAATTTCTTTTTGATTTCCTCATCGCTTGGCTTAGAGTAGCGACTAGCATCAATAACAGGATAAGAAGCCTGATTGACATCGATATGGCAGTACCCATTTGGATGTTTCTTTAGATAATCCTGGTGGTAGTCTTCCGCCTGGATGAAATTGCTCAGTGGTTCTTTTTCCACTGCTAACGGTTTGTCGTATTTTTTTGCTACCTCTTCAAAGACTTGGTCAATGGTTGGAAGGTCTTCTTGGGAGACATAATAGACACCTGTTCGGTATTGAGTCCCTTGATCGTTTCCTTGACGATTCTTCGACGTTGGGTCGATAATCCGGAAATAATGCAGGAGCAATTCTTTCAGAGATACCTGCTTGACATTGTAGGTGATGTGAACTGTTTCGGCATGGCCTGTTTGAGGAACCAATTCATACTTGGTCGTTTCTCCCTTCCCATTGGCGTAGCCTGATACAGCATCGATCACACCTGGAACACGGGAGAAATATTCTTCTACGCCCCAGAAGCAACCACCAGCCAAATAAATTTCGCGCTGATCCTTTGGATCAACCGTTTCCTTTGTTTCCTTTTTGACTACTGGAGTCTGACTCATCGATGCTTTTTTAATCATTTCAGTGCTTGTTTTTGATTGATCCATTCCGTTTGATCCCTTACTAAAGAAAAAGAAACCAATAGATAATAAGCCAATGAGAAGAATCAAACCTACTTTCCATTTTGTTTCCATTGTCTATCTCCTTACTGCATGTTCTCTAGGGTCTTGAGGATATCCTCTTTATTCATATAGCCAATATGACTCTTTGCTAAAGTCCCATCACTATTGATAAAGAGAGCAGACGGATAAGAACGAATCCCATATTCTTTGAGCAGTTCCCCTTTACTATCTAGCAAGACTGGGAAATCCTTGTAATCCAAAGACTGGTACCAATTTTTGAAATCTGCTGCTGATTTTTCGCCATTAAAGGTTGGAGCTACAATAGATAAAACCACATAATCCTTACCTGCCTCTTCTTTTGCCAACTCATTGGTATCCTCTAATGTCGACAGGCAAATAGAGCACCAGGAAGCCCAAAATTTGAGGTAAACTTTCTTCCCTTTGTAATCAGATAAGCGGTAGGTCTTGCCATCCACTCCTTGCAAGCTAAACTCCTTCACTTTCTTGCCAGATGGTTGCCTAGCCCCAGCTTTGGCTGTTTGTTGGCTCATGTCCTTATTGGAAGTAGCCATTCCTTGACTCGAACAAGCCCCCAAAAGTCCAGTACACAAGAATCCTGCAGCTACTAAAGCTAATTTCTTCATCATTATTACCTCTTTAAACAAGGAGAAAGTCATCCTCAGATGACCTCTCCCTTCTTTCATTCCTTGTCTGATTTCATATCAGATGATTCACTCTTTTCATTTTTCATTTCTGAATTGCTAGATTTCATCTCATCTTTTTTCATGTCGTCCTTCATTTCAGAACTGCTGTCAGACATCATAGATGAATCTTTCATGTCTTCTTTTTTCATTTTATCATCGGACATGGATGAATCCTTCATGTCATCCTTCTTCATATCGTCCTTCTTCATCATACTACTATCGTCCGTTTTTTTCATATCTGAATCTGATTTCTGTCCAGAACAAGCTGCTAAAGTGACGATGCTAAGTGTAGCAATAGAAAGTGCAAGAATTTTTTTCATGATTTTTCTCCTTTAATCATTCAAGATTAGTGAAACAAAGATGCGAGGCTATTAAGATTTCCTAGCATCAGCAAGATGCCCATCAAGATGATGAGGGCACCACCAATTTTTTTCAAGGTTCCCATATGGGGCTTGAGTTTAGCAAAATGTTGTAGAACCCAGCTAGAAGCCAAGGCCAAAAGCAAGAAAGGCAGAGCCAAACCTAATGTATAGACCAGCATCAGGAGAGCGCCTTGCAAAGCACCATTTCCTCCAGAAGCGGCAATGGCTAGAACCGAACTCAAAACTGGTCCGACACAAGGGGTCCAACCAAAACTGAAGGTGACCCCTATCAGAAAAGCATTGAAGAATTCATTGCGCTCCCGATTCTTTTTGAGTTGGATGGTCTTTTGTTTTTGGAGTTGTCTCAGATTGATCACTTCCATTTGGTGAATCCCTAATAGGATCACAATCCCTCCTAGCAGATAGCGAAACCATGGAGCATACAATACCTGGCCAAGGGCCCCTGCACCGTATCCTAGAATCAGGAAAACAGTTGATAGACCTGCGATAAAACAAAGAGTCTTCACCAGGCCATACCAAGAAATGTCTCTTCCAAAAATACGCACCGTTTTTTCATGCTCAGAATCCAATAGAATCCCTACATAGACTGGCATCAGTGGCAAAATACATGGGGAGAAAAAGGATAGAACTCCCGCTAAGAATACTGAAATGGAAAACAAACTGGTTTGAATCATTTCACTACCTCCCTTTCTTTCTGATACCAGTATAAAGAAAAAATCCCTCTAAAAATAGAGAGATTGATAAGCAAAAACTTGAATTTGATTAGAAGGTGA
>NZ_CAUFJQ010000030.1 GCF_959025735.1 uncultured Streptococcus sp. | reverse complement strand
TTTATCATTCTTTTTAATATATATTTCACAGCTCTTGCAGGACCGATTACGATATATTTCAAGGCTCCTTTGATCCCCCCAATTTGATTAAAGTCCACAAAGGTATGGGGTTGGAGATCTTCACGATTGTTCAATTGCTTATTATCAATAAATGGTGTCAGAACATGTGGGTTTTGAGAGATCCTAAAGTCATATTTTTGGTCCCAAGCAATGTAGATCAATAAACGTTCGATCGCATGCAATATCGAATTTTGAGGTAGAGGTTCAGCTGGAACATCTGCTGCTGTCAAATTCAAATCAAAAAGTGGTTTCAAAGCATTATATTTAAACCAAACAAAGGTCCCATAACTCATAACAAAGGTATTGAGATTTTTGAAGTCAATCGTCTTGGTCGCTCCCATCCGTTCCCAGAGCTTGTTCATCTCTGGTGAAATAAGAGCCTCATTCCAGGCAACCACGATTCGATTGTAACGGAAGAAAGTTGGAATATCTGCGATAGTGATTCCGACTTTTGGATTGACTTCCATGTTGGCAAGGATTTGATCCGCTGGCTTCACTAGCATCTCAATCAATTCTTTGCGCCAAGATTCACCTGCCCAAAAATCTGCTTCTTTTGATTTTTTGGTATGGAAATGACCTACATAATCATAACGGGAGAGTTGCTCTTTTAAGAGCAGCATTGGCAACACATCTCGTCCAATGTTTCCAGTCACCACAACCGTCGCTTCTTGCGCCCGATTAGAAAGAATTTGTTCAATAGCCTGCTTCTTCTCTTCTACATCTGTCGTAATCCATAAGTCATAAGCGAAATGAAAAGCTTGGAAAGCATCTAGAAATTCTTCCAAGAGGTCCACATAAAAGACATGAAGATGAACCGCAACTTTTTTACCGAACTCTCCAGCTAATTCCTGGTTTTTCAAGTACTTACGAGACAAGAGATAAGGATAGTCCGGACGATCGATCATAGACATGTGGTTGAGAATCAAGTCTAATGGATAGTCCGATACACGCTCCAACTCGTCAAAAATATAAGGCATAATTCCTTCATTGTTTGCAATGGTTTTGACTTTGATAAAAGGAACCTTATGACGGAGAATCGCTGTAGGATTGTAGTAAGAAAAGTCCGGATAGAGCATCCCTGTGGTGTCTTCATGAATGGTATCAAAGACCGTCTTATAGTGAAAACCTGCATCCAAGAAATTCGTTGTGACCTTGGTTTCATAGTTATCAATCACATCTTGAACATTGGTGAAGTCCTGAACACCTTGCCAAAATTCATGGAAGGCACTAGATGTCAGCACCTGTTTTTTAAAACTAAGATAATAACTCTGAATATGCTCGTTAAAATCCTTGTCTTTCCGGTAATTGGTCATTCCCCAGAAATCCACTTCAGTATCATTTTCAAACCGCTGATAGATTGGTTCTAGATCCCAAAGAGGTCCAAAGCAGGTATCATTCATGAGGGTAACCGAATCAAAATGAGCCAGTTGGTCAAAGCCGACTGTCTTCATTCCATCCCGCCAAGCCGCAAAGTCAAAGCCACTATTTTGGCGCTCTAGAATATCGTCCACCAGATGCTGTGCTACTAAATTAGACTTCACATCTTCTGGTAGCTTACTATTGGAGATAAAGACCACTCGTGAGTACAAGGGACGAATCTTTTCTAATTGGTAAAGTACATGCCCACTAATAAAATTAAACTTATTGTAGTGAACATATAAAAGTAAACGTTGCATATTATTTCCTTATTCTAAAGAATTTCAAGATCTTTGTTGGAATGGTCCAACGGCGAGAATGGATGACGGAATTGTATTCATGAGATAATTTTTCATTTTTTTGAGTCAATTCTTGTACGTTTTGAGACAATTCATCCAGTTTATTTATTGAAATCTCTAAATCTTTTTGAAGATGATTTATTAAGTTTCCCATTTCAAAAATCCGCCATTCTTGTTTTGCATCATGTTCGGCTTGTATTTTTGCAATGTCTAGAATGCTCTGCTTAGGATACTTATTTAGATACTCTAATTGTGTTTTTAATAAACCATCAATCCTATATTTCATTTTGACTGGATCTACTGGTCTTGAATCTGAATTACTTGACATTCTATACGCAACAGTTGCATCTTCAATAAAAGTAAGTTCTGTCAAATGAAAGAATTCCAACTGCATCGGAAAACCATCATCAACAGAATCCGGTGCTATCATGTGATTTACCTTTTGCATCAATTCAGTTTCAATCATCCATGATGATGGTAACGTCATACCTTTCGTGGCTAACATCTTACTATAAGTATTTGCATATGCAATAGGACCATTTTGAAAAACATTTTCGTAGATAGTCTTATTTTCTTCATCTACAATATTAAATTCTGTATTACACCACTTAGAGTTTTCACTTGATTCTAATAAATCAAATTGTTTTTGTAATTTTTTTGAATCAATCCAAAAATCGTCTGCGTCACATCTTGCAATATACTTCGCTGTTACCTGATCACAAATATCAATCCAAGTTCTAGTTAATCCTTTGTTCCGATCATTAAATACAAGAGAAATTTTATCTGGGTATCGATCCCTGTAATCTAATAATATCTCCCTTGAATTATCTGTTGAGCAATCATCAACAACTAGAATATCATATGGAAAATCTGTTTCTTGACACAAAAAACTATCTAGCGCCATTGAAATATATTGACTATAATTGTAACTTGTACAAACTATTGTTACCACTGAATCTTTCATAATAATCACCTATTCAATAATATCCCACTTCCCATTTCTCTGAATTAATCCAGAAGAAGAATCCATAGCAGAAAAATCATCATTTGCTATATCCGTTCGATTCATTACAATTAAAGGTGCGTTGGCTTCTGTTGCAAAAGCTAACATTTCACGTGATTCTCCTAAAATAGTGACCTGTAATTTTAATTTTAAATTATTTATTGCATTTAAACTACATTTATATCGAAAAATCTTGTGTCCCTTTGATGTTGTTGGAAAATCATAAGTGTTGTCATTATAAATCCAAATATTTCTATCAATATCTGTCATAGAGAAAACTAAGTAAGTAACTATATCTTCTTCTAAATCATAAGAAACTTCAAATTCTACCATATCGTTCTGATGGATAACTTGATCCGAAATCATTTTGACTTTTAGATTTTTTACTACACTAATATGATCCTTAATATCGTCAGTTTTCTCAGGATGTTTACTTGTAGTCGCATTATCAACACTATACTGATTTGCTACGTCTTCCGGGGCTCCTAAAGCCTTCACCAAACCATTCTCAATCAAAACAGCCTTGTTACAATATTTCTTGACGGCTCCCATATCATGGGTAACCAGAATCGTGGTTTTCCCTGATTTCTTGCGCTCTTGGAAGTAATCGTTACACTTGCGCTGGAAGGCCTCATCTCCTACTGCTAGGACCTCGTCCAAAATCAAGATATCACCTTGGGCCTTAATCGCAACCGAAAAAGCGAGGCGAACCTGCATACCTGATGAGTAGTTCTTGAGCTTCTGGTTCATGAATTCATGCAACTCAGCAAAGTCTACGATATCATCATACATGGCATCAATTTCAGCTGTCGAGAAGCCCAGCATAGCCCCGTTCATATAGACATTTTCTCGACCAGTCAGCTCTGGGTTAAAGCCCACTCCAAGCTCGATAAAGGACACCAGTTTCCCATCGATGGTGACGGTACCTTTTTCCGGCACATAGATTTCAGAAATAATTTTCAAGAGAGTCGATTTCCCAGAACCATTTCGACCTAAGATCCCAAAAAAGTCTCCCTTTTCTACTTCAAAAGAAATATCCTTAAGCACATGTTGTTCTTTGTATCCTTTGATTCCTTTGAAGCGATTGACCAGGGCAGTTCGAAGGCTATTGGTTGCCTCTGTTGGCAACTTAAAGTACTTGCTGACATGGTCTACTTTTACTGCAATTTGTTTATCTGTCATTAGAGAATCTCCGCAAATTTCTTAGCATGTTTGTTAAAGTAAGCAAAGCCAGCGACAAAAATAAGAATTGGTAAAACATAAGGAATCAGAACCAAGAACTTATTTTCCACCAAAAGCCAGACTGGGGTGTTGGCCTTATCAATCAAGAAGTATCGCATGTCTTGAATAATTTGGGCCAAGGGATTCATCATGACCAACTTAGCCGCCCATGGGTTGCGGTCTGCAATAAAGGTAATCGGGTAGATAATTGGCGTCGCATACAAGCCTGCTTGCAGGAGTACTTCCCATACTTGACCTAAGTCACGGAAACGAACAAAAAATGTCGCTAAGATCAATGCGCATCCTGTCGCCATCAAGAACAACTCAAAGAACAACGGAATCACCATCAAAGCTGTCCAAGAAAATGTCACTCCATTAAAGAATGAAAAAATCAAGACCACTACAAGGTTAATAACAAAGTTGATGGCTGCTCCTGAAATCGCAGACAAGACAATGATGTGTTTGGAGAAGTTCAACTTCCGCAACAGGTCGCCTCGACTAACGATCGACACCATCCCCATAGATGTGGCTTCTGAAAAGAAGCCCCAGATTACATTGGCCAACAAGAGGGCAACTGGGAAATGGGGAACATCTCCACCCAAACGTAAAAATCGGATGAAGACAATATACATGATCGTAAAGGTCATCAGGGGCTTTAAAATGGACCAAAGATAACCGATCGCTGATCCTTGGTAGCGTAATTTAAAGTCTGTTTTGATTAATTCTCGTAATAAAATTCGATTTTTCTGACTAAAAACGTCAAACATTATTTTTTACCTCGATATGCAAACTTTGTCAGAATCAAGCTGGTAAACACAACCGTATGAAAAGCTCGGTTCTTCCGGTAACCATACTGACGAATCCGTCTCAAACGTTCTTTTAGTGGAACATCCATAATGGTGACAAAGTTTTCAATGACTTCTTTATTTTGGGGACTGACTGGCAGATCCAATAGATTTTTTGCTTGTTCTTGACTAGACTCGATGAGATTCCAGTACTTGGCAAAGAGAATATGGGGCCGGATCCAATTTTTAACCCGTTTTCTAAGGGTACGAGCTCCCAGAACATTGCTACTATGCTGACGGTACAATTCTGTCGGCTGATCGATATAGATGAGCTTTCCAAAGGTAGCTGCCAACAAGGCCAAATACCAGTCATGCATAAGGAGAGCATGTTTTTCTTGACCTGTCCATAACTCCGCCAGCGCGTGGTTAATCATGGCAACTCCGCCAGTTACCGTATTTTCCGTCAGCTCTTGAATCAGTTCTGTATTGGCATGATCAGACTGGGTGCGAATCATGCTTTCATGTTGTACATTCAAGTTTTCATCGACCACTTTCAAATCTGTGTAGACCAGCAAAGGCTTATCTTGCGGATGCCTCTCGGCTTCTGCTACTTGAACCGCAATCTTGTCTGGTACCCAGACATCGTCTTGGTCACTGAAGCAATAAAGATCCGCTTTTTCATATTTCAAGAGGGCATGGAAGCTCTTGATAACACCGAGATTTTCAATAGCTCCCTGGTTGATAAAGCGAATGCGCTCATCCTGAGCCACCAGCTCTTGAATGATCTCCACCGTTCCATCTGTCGACCCATCATCTCGAATCAAGAGTTGCCATTCTTGATAAGTCTGGTCTTGGATACTTTTGACCTGCTCTTTTAGATACTGTTCACCATTATAGGTGGACAACAAGATATTTACTTTCATGATAAGAATAATTCCTCGTACTCACCTACAATTTTTTCCCAGGTAAAGTTTTGTTTCATATTGGCCTTGGCACGTTGACCCCATTCAGATACATCTTCTAAAGAATCAACCCGATCAATCAAATGCGCCAAATCCCCAGTTTCTTTAGTCCAATAGTGAGCCGAATCCTTTGCAACCGTTTGGTTAAAGGAAACACCTAGAACCAAATTCAGATCCGTCTGAGCGAGAGCCTCTAGGAGACCTGGATTGGTTCCTCCCACTTCATGACCATGAATATAGGCAAAGGCTTCTTTACGGATATACTTCAACAGGTCTTGATCGTAGACCGTTCCTACAAACTTGACACGTGGATCCTGATCAAAGCCCGTTCGAGCTCGAAGCTCTTCAAAATAGGGATTGCCTTCATGGTTACAAATGATGACCAAATCCCGCTTGGTTGAAGAAGTCATAAATTCACGAATGGCGGTCTCATAATTATTTTCTGGGACAAAGCGACCCAAGATCAAGTAATAGTTCTTCTCCTGTGTCTGCCATTTCTGATAGAATTCTCTGACCTTCCCATCCTGACTGGTCAGGCTGGTCGGAGATAAGTCCGTCCCATAGGCAATATAGGTCGTCTTGGACCAAGGGTAGGCTTCCTTGATATAGGACTCGATACCAGGGTTGTCAGAAATCACCAAATCCGCATGGCGTGTCATGATTTTTTCAGAATACTTGAGATAGGCTTGAATCGGTTTAGCCCACTTGGCCCGCTTCCACTCCAGTCCATCTGGATTGATATAGAATTGACCACCCATCTTATGAATCTTACGCGCAAAGGGTGCCACAAAGGCCCCAATAGTATTGCCCAAAACATAAAAAATCGGCTGTGCAATTCCTTGCTTTTTGATAACCTTCAAGGCATAGTTGATGGCCATCATATCATAGGCGATGACACGCGCAGGCCCAAGCTTAGGGGCTTGAATCGTAAAACAATCCACACCCTTGTAGTCAAAATGGTAATAGGCTTGATCATTGGAAAGGCAAGCAACATGGTACTGGATTTCCGAAGACATTTGATGGGAGACCAATTGGTCCACAAAAGTCTCAAAACCGCCATATTGAGCCGGAAGCCCACGACTTCCGATAATAAAAACATGTTGCATAATATTCCCTTTCTAACAATTTACAGTCTATTCCATTATACCATTTTCTAGGCTTTTTGCCTAATCCAAACAGAAAAGCGACCCTCAAGGGCCGCTTCAAATTTCTCTTATTTCACTTCTTGTTTATAAAACTCTTTCAAGGCATCTTGCCAAGTTGGAATAACGAATCCTGTAGCCTTAGCCTTAGCCAAACTCATTGTTGAGTTAAGCGGGCGTTTCGCTTTAGCTGGGAATTGGCTGGAATCCACTGGCTTCACTTCAACATCCGTATCTTTGAGGATTTCAACCGCAAAGTCATACCAAGTTGTATCTTCTTTCGCATCGTTAGACAAGTGGTAATAACCATACTCCTTACGGTTTTCAGCCAAATAAGTCATAAACTCTGCAAGAGTACGGGTCCAGGTTGGACGACCATGTTGGTCGTTGACGACTGTAAGTGTTTTGTGAGTCTTCGCAAGATTTTGCATGGTGAAGACAAAGTTCTTACCGTAGTTCCCGAAGACCCAAGCTGTACGGATAATATAGAAGTTAGACACATGCTTCTCAACCAATTCTTCCCCCATACGTTTGGTACGACCGTACTCAGTTTGAGGATCTGGTTGATCGTCTACTTCCCATTCTTGTCCCACTGGTTTTTTCCCATCAAAAACGTAGTCCGTTGAGATATAGACTAGGGTTGCGCCGTGCTTTTCAGACGCTTTTGCTACATTTTCCGTACCAGTCACGTTGATGGCATAGTCCAACTCTTTTCCTTCATCTTCTGCCGCATCCACAGCTGTGTAAGCAGCACAGTGATATACCAAGGTTGGTTTTACTTCCTCAAATACCTCGTCTACTTTCTCTGCATTTGTGATGTCCATTTCAGCTACATCAACAGCTACATATTCTTCATTTCGTTCATCTAACAAATGGCGAAGCTCCGTTCCAAGTTGACCATTTGCACCTGTAATTAAAATCATGTTACGTTCCTTTCGAATACTTTTTCCTTATCATTATAGCAAAAAAAGCAGAAGTTTTCTGCTTTTTACTTACTTTTCTCTTTGATGACATAGATTGGACGTTTCTTGGTTTCCATGAAGATCTTACCGATATATTTACCTAAAATACCGATGGTTAGTAATTGGAACCCTCCTAGGAAAAGAATCACTGTCATAAGGGATGGCCATCCAGAAGTAGGATCTCCAAAGACCAAGGTTCGGATTACAATCAAAAACATCATGATAAAGGCCAAAATCCAAGATAACAGTCCACCAATAAAGGCAATATTTAGTGGGGCATCTGAGAAGTTAACGATCCCTTCAATTGAGTATTTGAAGAGAGACCAAAAATTCCAAGACGTCTCTCCTGCCACGCGCTCTACATTTTTATATTCGAGGTATTCTGTCTCAAATCCTACCCAAGCAAAAATCCCTTTTGAAAAACGATTGTACTCCGATAACTCCATAATGGCATCGACCATAGGACGACGCATCAAACGGAAATCACGCGCTCCATCGACCATTTCCACTTGGCTGATATGATTGATCAATTTATAAAACATCCGCGCAAAGAAGGAACGAATAGGAGGTTCCCCATCACGTGTTACCCGACGGGTTCCGACACAGTCTAGATCTGGCTGTTCCTCCAACTTCTGCTTCATTTCAATCAACAATTCCGGAGGATCCTGCAGATCCACATCCATGACAGTCACATATTCACCACTAGCATGCTCAAGCCCAGCATAGAGTGCTGCCTCTTTTCCGAAATTTCGAGAAAAAGAAAGGTAGTGCACATTTGAATCTGTAACATGTAGCTTTCGAAGAACGGATAGCGTACTATCTGAGGAGCCATCATTTATAAAAATATATTCAAACTTTTCTCCCATCTCCATCCGAACACGTTCCATTTCTCGATAAAACAATGGAATCGATTCTTCTTCGTTAAAACATGGGACTACAACTGATAGTGTCATTTAACTCTCTCCTTGATTTCTTCAGCTTCTATTGTAACAAAAAACTAGGGTTTCCCCTAGTATATCACTAAATTTTATGGTAAAACAACAAATTAATAGTATTGACTAATTGTTGTTATGATAGAAACAAGAATAAACAATGTGGCAATGTAAGTAAAGGTATATTCTACCTTATTCTGATCATATTCGATAGGTTCTGTTCTATTCTGATTCAAAAACAGTCTTCTTGAAAAATTAGTAACACAAGCAAGTAGAACAAAAATCCCCGCAAAATATCTCCCCTGAATTCCTTTAATTGAAATATCAGCAACCTCACCCCACATTAGATAGGCTGTCATTAGAATTCCAAAAACAATCCCCATCGAGACGAGAACTACCCCAAACTTCGCAAAAGTTTTAAGCGGTTTCCCATTTGGAAGTATAAATAGTGTAACTGAAATGAAAATTAAATAAAACCACATAAAAGCTTTCGCATCATAAGTCAACCAACCAAAAGTAAATAATGATTGTAATTTAAATGGAATAAAATTCACAACCTCTTTAATCATCATTCTCGTGAAGTCAGAAAAATGATGCAAGGTAAATATAATCTTTTTCATTGGATTAACTGCTGGATTTGGATGCGCAACTGTTGCATTTATGCCACTTGTTACTTTCAACCAAATCACACTCGTTAGAGCGACCATAAGAATGGATCCGGCAATTAGCAGATATTGTTTTTTATTAAGTTTTTCTTTTGGCAAAAAGACCAACAAACAAATAAGTAACACATATGGCAATTTTGAAAAAGCTATTAAAATACAAAGGATACTGTAGAAAAATATATCCCTATTACTGACTTTATCTTTTTCAAAATAGGAAAGGAATAAACCGATAACTAAAAAGATAAGACCATTAGCAAATGCATCCTGATTGAATGATGCAGCAATATAGATATTAATAGGAATAATCGCTAGTAGGGAAAAAATCAACTGCTTATCACCAGCTTTTTTTATAGCAAGACGAACAAGCAAGGCGAAAACTAGTAAATTGAAAAACCTACCTAAAAAAATTGAACCCAATACACTTAAATGTAAAAGACGAGCAATAATAATTCCTAATGTTTGAGGTATGTAACTGATAAACGAATAGCCATTTGTATTACCTAAATTAGAATACACTACCTGTTTATCAGATAATTGTTTCTTCTCCAAATCAGTTTGTATTAAAGGCTTTTTAAATTCTTCTTCAACATTTGATATATCAGAAGAAACTTTCATTTCTTCTACTGAAGAAGGTAAATATAAATGTCCATCACTAATATATAGAGCTCTAGAATAATGAAAATTTTCATCTGGTGTATCCATATTTGGAGTATATATACAAAATATTAGTCCAGTAAATAAAATTACTGAGAATATTTTATTGTATATCTTTAAATTTATTAGTGATAAAAATGTGAAGATACCTCCAATGATAACAAACGTTTTGATTGGTGCATTATTGAAAGGGCCATCGAAATAAAAATACGTTCCAAATATCACAAACCAAATAAGTAAAATATAAAATTTCTTTTGCCAAATATTATGAAAGAAATCTGAAGCATTTTGTGAAATATAATTTATCATTTAATACCTTTCTTCTCCTCTAACTTCTTAAACAAATCATACCACTTTTGAGTTACAATATCCTCTGCATAATTTTCTATAACATAGTCGCGTCCTCTTCTTCCGATATCCGTTAGTTTATTCGTATTAGATAGAAAATAACGCATTTTTTTCACCAACTCCTCAATACTTGGATCAAGGAGCATTTCAGGTGTTTCAGTTTGAAGTTCAGCAACTCCTTGCGAACAATTATAAGTTAATACTGGCGTTCCGGTTATCATAGATTCTACAACTGACATTGGAAAAGCCTCTGATTTGGAAGTTAATAAGGTAAACAATGACTCTTGATAAACTTCTTTAACTTGGTTCGTTTTCCCTTTTAAGATTATACGTTTTGTCATTCCTAATTGGTCGATTAGAGATTGGAGAAATTCCCTCAAATTACCAGATCCGTATATATTAAAAATCAAATCTGGAAAATCATCTGCTACCTGTGCGAAAGCTCGAATTTGATGATCAATTTGCTTAACCGCATCAAGTCTACCTACAAAAGAAATAACTGTAGATTTTTCTTGACGTAACTCTTCTGATTCTTCTGATACTTCTATATATCTAGGTAAGGGATTTGGAATCGCAACAAATTTTTTTAATGGAATATTGTAATGATTGCTAATCACTTCTGAATAAGAATTCGATAAAAACATCATGCAATCCAATTTCGGATATTTATTTTTAATAATATACGGATAAACTTTGTAGATACCCTTACATTCCAATACAAAATCAGCGGAAGAATGCATCTGACCAATGAAAAAGGCAGTATTAGAAAATTCCTTCAAGCTTTTTTCCATCAATAGATAGACAATTGGATTAGCTAAGATAACTATTGTTTCTTTTGATTGTGACAAAATATCCGTAAATTTTTTTTCTAATTTTTTTGAAAAAAACTTTTCTTTTAAGAACAACCAAGGCTTTTCAAAAAAAATATCCTCCTGGTATAGAAGAATTTCATGATAATTCTTTTGTACCCTCTCATACTTTTCTTTTGATTGAACAGCACACCCAACAACTGTCACCCTATTTCCATCTTCAGCAAAACGTGTAGCCAACTGATCAACTACACGCTGAACGCCACCGATTCCTCCTAAATGGTGAGTGACGAAAACTATATCTCTTTTCATTTTTCTTTCTTTCTGTATTTTATAATACTAAAAATTGTAAAACATCCAATTGCATAAACCATCATTGCTATACAAAAACTAATAGAAGCTCCCATAATCTGATACTTATTAACCAGCTCAGTTGTTATCATTTTAGTAACGATAAACATTAGGATATAAACTGATAATAAATAATAGTGTTTTCTCATGATAATTAAGATATTTTCAAGAATGATCGAAAATGAATATAAAACACCAGAAAGAACTAAAATAGTCAATTCAACCTTATATTTCAATAGATCTAAACCAAATATCAAACTCAACACATTGACACCTATTAAATAAGCTAAAATATCAAGAAATACTCCTATTATGAATGTAAAAAGTATGATTTTAATAAATAGTTTGTAAAATATCTGAAACTGTTTTTTCTGCCACAGTTCAGCCATTTGCGTTATGAGTGGTCTAACTACCAAAATCAATAGACTCATAAAAAACACTGGCATAAACAGTATATTGTAGTCCCTTTGAGCACCAGTCCCGACTATTCCTTTAGCATATGCACCAGAAATCGCTAACTTTGCCTCATTAAAAACAAGTGTCAATAAAAAACCATAAATAAATAAAGAAAAACAAACTTTAATAATTTTTATAGATTCATCAAAAATATTTTTTGAAAAAATATGACTCAAACTCAACCTATCAAACAATTTGAAATGGGCATAATCATAAACAAATACAAAAAACAGATTGATGAAAGCTAGGACCATCAGAGTCAAAACTATAGAATGAGACAATAAGAGCCCAAATAAAAGAATGAGGACGCTTAAAATATATCTATAGACCATAGCTTTTCCAGCAATATCTAAACGACCATGTTGTTGAAAATAACCTTGAAATAGATCCGAAAAAGCATCCGCTACACGGTACACAATAATCCAAGAAATGATCATCACAGAGCTTTTAGTGAAATCATAGTTTATTGACCACAGATAGGGAAATAAGCTAATCAACATTAAGATAACCGTTAGTAATCTTGTGAAAAAATAAGCTGAAAAGGGATGAGCTGATTTAACATCTGTTGCTTGGTAGTTACGAACTTGAAATTGCCCAATAATGATCCATAAATTACCAATTGAGGTAGCTAGACTAAATTGGTCTGCCACCTCACTGGTTTGCATTCTAGATACAATTAACAAATATAATACCGAGACTGCTGCTGCCGCAAAATTTCCTAGCAGGTTCCATATGTAAATACTTTTTTGAGAAGGAGTATTATTCATCTTTCTCCTCATTTTTGTTTAAAGCGATAACTTGGACAAGATTTTTAAACTTGGTATCTAACTTTGACAACCGTACAGTTAATTGGAACTGATTCATTAATAACAAGAAAATAATAAAAAGAAAAATAAAATTAACAGCAGATGCAATTCCTAAGGATGCTGCGATAAACTCTGCTAACTTTGGAAAAATACTAAAAACTAATAAAATTAATGAAAAGAAGATCCAAAACAAGGCATCATTAATCTGTACACGAGATTTTCTGATGTTCTGGAGAATAAACCCACATGTTCCCAATGAAACAACAACTAATACAACTTGAAACCAGATTGACATTCTATTTTCCTCTCTCTCTAAAATTCTGAATGAATAGAATAGATACGAACATATGAATCATGTACTTAATAGAGCGTGAAAAAGTTAAATAACTTTCTCCCGCTTGTCTCTCTTCCATTCGAACTTGAACTTCTGAAATTGGAACACCATTTCTTAATAGATAAGAAACAGTATCTGGTTCAGGACCATAGTTGATATTTTTTGCAAAAACTTGTATTAAATCTTTTGAAAACATTCTCATTCCAGATGTCGGATCATTAATCGTTTTTCCAGTGGTCAATTTAATAGCAAAACTTATAAGGGTATTCCCTAACATACGAAACGAATTTGGTCTTTTCTCTGTTACAAAGCGAGAACCTATGACCATTTTATTTCCTTTATCAATTCCATCTTCTAAAGCAGCAATATACTCTGGAAGATGCTGACCATCTGCATCAAATTGCACCGCTTTTTCATAACCGTATTGGTAAGCATACAATAATCCAGTTTGAAATGCTCCAGTTAGTCCAAGATTGACTGGTAAATCAATAATATTATAGCCATTGTTATGACAAATTTCTGAGGTTTGATCTCTTGAACCGTCATTGATAATTACATAATCATACTGGGAATAATTTTGAATAATATTATTTACAACTGACTGAATCGAACCTTCCTCATTATATGCAGGTATAATAATTAATAAATCTGAGGATTTCAATATCCTTCTTCCTCCATTAAAATTCTTTTTTATCCATTATACAATAACCAAAATATTTTATCCACTAATCTCAGAACTTTATACCAACAATAACAATTGTTGTAAGCATAAAAAAGCTCGATATTAGTTATAAATATCAAGCAATTCTTTAAACTTAGTTATTATTCAAATCCATTTGGATGTTTGCTTTGCCATCTCCATGCATCTTGACACATGCGATGAATATCATATTGAGCTTTCCAACCTAACTCCTCACTTGCTTTTGATGGATCTGCATAACAGGTTGCAATATCTCCAGCACGTCTCTCAACAATCTTATAAGGAATTGTTTTTCCTACCACATCTTCCATATTTTGAATGATTTCAAGAACAGAGTATCCTCTACCAGTACCCAAGTTATATATATTTAACCCTGAATCTTTTTCAAGTTTCCTTAATGCCGCCACATGCCCTTTTGCTAAATCAACCACATGGATATAATCGCGGACTCCAGTTCCATCTGGAGTTGGATAATCATTACCAAACACATTAACATATTCTAGCTTTCCAACTGCTACCTGTGTTACATATGGTAAAAGATTATTTGGGATTCCATTTGGATTTTCACCAATATTCCCACTTTCATGAGCACCAATTGGGTTGAAATAGCGTAAAAGCACGATATTCCAGGAAGAATCTGACTTGTATATATCTTGAAGCATCTCTTCAATCATCAACTTTGTTCTCCCATATGGATTGGTTACTGATAGCGGAAAATCCTCTAAGATAGGGACAGTATGTGGATCACCATAGACAGTCGCTGACGAGCTAAAAATAATGTTCTTACATTGGACTTCCTCCATAACTCGAAGCAAAGTCAATGTTCCAGTTATATTGTTTTCGTAATATGTAAGCGGAATTTGAACTGATTCCCCAACGGCTTTTAATGCGGCAAAATGAATCACCCCTGTAGGTTGTTCTTTTACGAATACTTCCAATAACTTCTCTTTGTCTCGAACATCTATGTCGTATAATGCAATAGATTTACCAATAATCTTTTCAACTTCTTGGATACTTTTTTTACTACTATTTACAAAGTTATCTACCACAACTATTTCATGACCGGCTTTAGTCAATTCAATTAGTGTATGGGAACCAATAAATCCAGCTCCACCTGTTACTAAAATCTTTTGTTTCATTATTTTTTCCTCATTTAAATAAATTACCTTAATTATCCCATATTTTAGTAATAATTTCAAAACTTGCCCTACATTTTTCACCCCGTCCCTCCCCCTTTTCATGGTATAATAGAGTGAATCGATGACGGAAGGACACCTTATGTTAAAGCTGGGAATTATTGGTACGAGTTGGATTTCACATGAATTTATTACAGCTGCTCAGCAGACAGGCCACTATCACTTGCAGGCTGTGTATTCGAGAAAGATGAAGACTGCTCAAGAGTTTTGTGAGCCTTATGGGTCGATCTCTTGCTACACGGATTTCATCGACTTTTTAGACAGTGAGCTGGATGTGGTCTACATTGCCAGCCCCAATTCTCTTCATTTCGCTCAGGCCAAGCTTGCTATTTTAGCAAAGAAGCATGTCATCATTGAAAAACCCGCTGTGACCAAGCCTTCTGAATGGAAGGAACTGGTCAAGCTCGCTAAGGAGCACCAGGTCTATCTCTTTGAAGCTGCCAGAAATTACCAAGAAGCAGCCTTTCAAGTAGTTAAAAACTTCCTCTCTAATCAGGAAATACTGGGTGCCAACTTCACCTTTGCCAAATATTCTTCTAAATTGCCGGCCCTTCTTGCAGGTGAGATGCCCAATATTTTCTCAGATATCTATGCAGGTGGAGCTTTGATGGATCTGGGTGTCTACTGCCTCTACTTGGCGATTGGCTTCTTTGGAGAACCGATCTCCAGTCACTACACCGCTCAGCAATTACCCAATTCGGTTGATCTTTATGGTCAAGGTGTCTTGATTTACCCAGATTTTCAGGTTGCTATTCAGGCAGGGAAAAATATCACCAGCCATCTACCTGCTGAAATCTACACCAAGACTGGAACACTAACTCTCAATGCTGTAGCAGCCATCAACCAGGCTCGCTTCGTCAGCCATTCTGGAGAGGTCATCGACCTTCCGATCCAGCCCTGCCCACACCAAATGCAAGAAGAGGCGGAAGCCTTTGCCCTTGCCATCGCTCATCAAAAGCCGTCTGCTTATCTTGAGTGGTTACAAACGGCTGAGCAGGTCCATGAAACCCTCTACCAGATGCGTCAAAGCGCTGGAATACAATTTAAGGATGAAAAAGAATGAAAGAACAATTTCCACAAAGCTGGAAAGACCAGTTAGAAACACTCGGATTTGAAACATTCACTGAAATTCAGGAACAGATCTTCTCCCCTATCTATGAAGGAGAAAATGTCCTCGGGATCAGTCCTACCGGTACTGGTAAGACACTCGCCTACCTCTTTCCGAGCTTGCTCAAACTAAAACCGAAAAAGGCCCAACAACTCTTGATTTTGGCTCCTAACACAGAGTTAGCAGGACAAATTTTTGATGTCACCAAACAATGGGCAGAGCCTCTCGGTCTCCAGACACAACTCTTCCTTTCAGGATCTAGTCAAAAACGGCAAATCGAACGCCTCAAAAAAGGACCCGAAATCCTGGTTGGGACGCCTGGTCGGATCTTTGAGCTGATCAAGCTGAAAAAGATCAAAATGATGAATGTAGAAACCATCATTTTAGATGAATTCGACCAATTACTGAGCGATTCTCAGTACCACTTCATCGACAAGATCAGCCACTATGCTCCCCGTGACCACCAATATGTCTACATGAGCGCCACAGCTAAGGTCGATCCAGACCAGCTAGAAGAAAATACTCTTCGCATTTCGGTTGATGGAGTTTCTTTGGACAATATCCAACATTTTTATATGCAAGTGGATAAGCGGGACAAGGTCGAATTGCTCCGCAAACTCGCCTACGTCGAAGATTTTCGTGGTCTGGCTTTTTTCAATAGCCTGTCTGATCTGGGTAGTGCTGAAGAAAAACTACAATACCGTGGTGTTGAGGCCGTATCGCTCGCAAGCGATGTCAATGTCAAATACCGCAAGGTCATTCTGGAACGCTTCAAAGACCATCAGCTGACCCTCTTGCTGGCCACCGATTTAGTCGCTCGTGGAATCGACATTGAACATCTTGAGTGTGTGATTAACTACGATATTCCTCGTGATGTGGAGACCTATACCCACCGTGCCGGTCGAACAGGACGAATGGGGCGTGATGGCTATGTAATCACCTTTATCACCCACCCAGAAGAACTCAAATCCTTAAAAAAATACGCTTCTGTACGTGAACTGGTTTTAAAAAATTCCGAACTCTTTTTAAATGAATAAGAAAATCCTCTGCTAGTGAATGAACTGCAGAGGATTTTTACGTTAATTTCCATTGTAATAGATGCGATGGCTTTCAAGTTGATAATCCAACAATTCATCCACCGTTACAAAGGTATAGCCTTGTGATTTGAGGTAGTCAAGGACGGTCGGTAGAGCGTCAATCGTGGTTTGATGGATATCATGCATGAGGATAATCGAACCCGGTTTGACTTCTTTTTTCACTTCATTGAGAATGGCCGTCGTATTGTGTGTCTTCCAATCTAGGCTATCTACATCCCACATAATGAAGGATTGGTCGACACCGTATTGGATGGCGTTATTGATAGCTCCATACGGAGGGCGGGTAATCTTAGTCTGCACACCTGTCGCTTTTTGAATAGCTTCTTGGGTATCCAAGATCTCTTTTTTGGCATTATCCAAGCTCAATTTTGGCAATTGAGGGTGATCCCAGGTATGGTTCCCAATTTGATGACCTTCTTTGCGGACTTGCTTAGCAATATCCGGATTCGCACTGACATTTTTTCCGACCATAAAGAAGGTAGCTTTGGCATTGTATTTCTTTAAGATAGAAAGCGCCTGAGGAGTCGTGGTTGGATCTGGTCCATCATCAAAAGTCAGGGCAATCATCTTACGGTGGCGTTCTTCTATATAGGATTCGTAAGAAGCTAGATCATCAGGAAGCAAGCGATCGGTATCAATCACATCATAGAATTTAGACAAGGGAACAGTGAAGGTATCGTCTCCCTTAACCTTGGTTGGAAATGGAATGGTGAAATTTCCTTTTTCATATTGGAATTCCCATTGGCTCAAATCCAACTCTGAGAAGTGGGCAACCATTTGATCAATGCTTTCCTCGTCCAACTGACGAAAGGCTAGATTCCCTCGTAATTCCTCCAAAAAGATCTGCTTGGCTCCATCTGGATCCGCAAAAACTTGGCTCAGGGTCAGAGGATTGTTCTCATCATCCAAGTAAAAGAGGGGCAACTTCACCGTCTCATCTTTGATGAATTTCCCTTTTTTGTACTGGTATTCAGCCCGTTTGATTTGGATAGGATGATAGCCGACAAAAGGTGCTTCTGCTTCTTCACTATGGTAGAAGGTCAAATGCTTTGGCTCCTTGGTTTTCTCATCGGATCCTAGACGCTGAAGATCTTCTTGGATCTTCTCTTTCACAATCTCAACAGGCTGTCCATCTTTAGTAGGATAATAAGCCGTCACATAAGAAGTCCCTAAAATCCCTTCCTGAACTTGAACATCTTTCCCTTTTTCAGAGCTTTTCTCGAGTTGGGTGACCTTGGCAAACTGATCCTGATAGGCTTTTTGTTCACGAACCCTTTGAATCTTTTGATAGCCAATATACAAAAGACTCAGTAAAAGGAGATTTGTAATGATTAATAAAATAGTTTTCGTGTGTTTTAATCTCATAACTTTATTATAGCAAATTTCTCTCGAAAAAACATTCCTTTTTTGTAAATGGTTTCATAAAAAAGAGAGAGTGGGACAGAAATCGGTCATTCGTTAGAATTCGATTTCGTCGTCC
>NZ_CAUFJQ010000029.1 GCF_959025735.1 uncultured Streptococcus sp. | reverse complement strand
TCGCTACGATTCCCAAACTCAGGCCAAAAAAAGGCACGATGAAGACATTTTTTACTGATGCTGGCAAAAATCCCGTCACCAAGGTCGTGAGGATAAAGGGTACCAAGGTACTGAGGCGCCAGACTGAATTGTCAATCAAGCGACGCAATACCGTCATCAAAAAGATTCCCAGCATAAAGGCCAGCATGGTCGCTAACTTTACTTCTACATCTGAGATCTGATGACCAATCAAGCCGACCGATAGAAAGACCACATTCCCTGTCTGGCCTGCCGCCAAGGTCCCCCCCCCGACAGATAAAGGTATAAGCGTCTGAAAAACCAGCACACATGGTCAATAAACAAGCGAACGCCTTGGTCCGCGAATGAAACTCCCTTTTCATTTCCATTCTCCCTAGGAAAAAGAGGGAGTGGTACAGAACGTTACATAACGTTTCCCGTACCACCCCCGCAAAGTTGATTGAGAACTCTTTCGAGTCTTTTAGCGAATGAAGAGTCTCACCAACTACTGCGACATTCAATTATTCCAAATAATGATAAACGATGGAGATCGATTGTCCTCTTTCTCCCTATTTTATTTTCCCTCACGCGCCTCGTTGAGGATTTTCTCAATCTTGGTTGTGATCAAGTCAATCGCAACCGTATTGGTCACGCCCTCAGGAATGATCACGTCCGCATAACGCTTGGTTGGCTCGATGAACTGGTGGTACATCGGTTTTACCACCCCAAGGTATTGCTCAATGACACTATCCAGACTCCGGCCACGCTCCTCCATATCGCGCTTGATCCGGCGAATGATCCGCACATCATCATCCGTATCAACAAAAATCTTGATGTCCATCAGGTCCCGAAGGCGCTTGTCTTCAAGAACTAAGATCCCTTCCACGATGAAGACATCCTGTGGTTCCTGACGATAGGTCTTGCTGCTGCGCGTATGTTCCGCATAGTCATAGGTTGGGATATCCACTGGACGACCTGCCAAGAGTTCATTGATCTGCGCAATCATCAAATCCGTATCAAAGGCAAAAGGATGGTCATAGTTGGTCTTGATCCGCTCCTCAAAGGTCAAATGACTCTGGTCCTTGTAATAAGAATCATGCTCAATCATGGCAATCTTTTCATTCGGGAAATTGGCCAAAATGGCACGAGACACACTGGTTTTTCCACCACCAGAGCCACCAGTAACACCAATAATAATAGGTCTATTTTGCATTTTCTACTCCATTACCTGTAGTCGTCTGAGAAACAATAGACATCTCAGACACATCTTATCCATTTTACCATATTTTTGCCTAGACATGAATAGTTTTTCAGTAAGAAGTTTTGAAACAAAAAGGACCTTGCGGTCCTTTCATTATTTCACTTTTTCTAATTTTGCGGCAAATTCATTCCCACCACGTAAGACGAGTATATTTTTTCCACCGTTGACAGGTACGAAACAATAATTCGAATTAGCTTGTATATAGACTTCCTTAGCGCTCTTCACTTGATATCCTTCTGATTTCACTGCTTCTTGAATGACTTCAAATGTGTGTTCAATCTCTTCTTTAGAAGTCGTGTCTCCATCATACTTTTCTGAATCAGCTAGAGAATAGAATGCGTAAGCCTTGCTGTCGTAATACTTATCACTAATAATTCCGTGATCTGAAATCTGAACAGTTGTATTATCTCCTTCTGTCACATTCTTCCATTTTCCAACCATGGCCTTTGGTGTTTCAACCTTGTGATAGACCAAATTATCTTCAAAGTTTCCTTTGTATGACTTATAAGTTTTCAAGTCAAATAAATCATTTCTTAAAATAATATTGCTTCCGTCTTTTTGGAGCAAGTTATAGCGTGTGTTCCCACCAGACTTAATCACAACTATTTCTGTTGTCTTCAGGTTAAATTTCTTATCGACATCCGCAAGTGAATGCAAGTCCGTTGCATTTAACAAAGAAAGTGCTGCATTAAATTCTTTTTTCGCTTCATTGCCCTTGAGAACCTTTTTGATGGTCTCATCACCATTGACTCTTTGTTTCTTTCCACTTAGTTCATAAGTGACCGGACTAGAATCCGTATTTCTCAACCAAACCCCATCTAGACTTGTTCCACCTGAAAAGAAAAAGAACCAAGCAAGAGCAATCACTGCGACAAGTCCCGCAAATGCGGCCCCAATTTGGGCTTGTTTATTGAAAGTAAATGTCAATTTTTTTGGTCTTGGAACAGGTTGCAAAGTTTTCGCCGATGGCTGCGGTTGGACAAAAGCTGTCTGCTCTTGTGAAAGAGGCACACTAGGTGCAACAGGTGCTTCCTGAGCAGGAGCCTGTGCTTTAGTTGCTGGAGCTGGTGCTTCTTTTCGCTCTACGACAAACTCCCCTTTTTCACGCGCTTCTTGAAATTCTTGCATACTTGGCTTGCGACCATTGACCGCTTCAAAGTATTCAACCCAATCTTTTTGATTCATCATATCCCCCTTATTGATTCATTATAAAAACTAACCATATTATACCACAAATCCATGGTTAATTTTTTGATTTTCAGAAAAATATCTGAAAAAGTCCAAGCAATTTTCCGCTTGGACTTTCTTTATTATTTCAAAACTTTTTGTGTTTTCGCGTAGTTGGCTTCTACAGCTTCTTTTTCAGCCTTCCACCAGTCTTGGTGGTCTGTGTACCACTTGATGGTATCTTCCAAACCTACTTCGAAGTTTGTGAATTGTGGTTCCCAACCTAATTCTTCACGCAATTTTGTTGAATCGATGGCGTAACGCAAATCGTGACCAGCACGGTCTGTTACACGGTCGTAGGCGTCTTTTGGTTGACCCATTTTTTCAAGGATCAACTCCAGCACTTCCTTGTTGTTCTTTTCACCATCGGCACCGATCAAGTAAGTTTCACCGATACGGCCTTTAGTAAGAATCGCCCAAACACCAGTTGAGTGGTCGTTAGTGTGGATCCAGTCACGGACGTTCTTCCCTTCACCATAAAGTTTTGGCTTGATGCCAGACAAGATATTGGTGATTTGACGTGGGATGAATTTTTCGATGTGTTGGTATGGCCCGTAGTTGTTTGAACAGTTTGAAATGGTTGCCTTAACACCGAAGGAACGAACCCATGCCTTCACAATCAAGTCTGAAGCAGCCTTAGTTGATGAATAAGGTGATGATGGGTTGTATTTGGTTTCAGCAGTGAATTTTTCACCAGGACCTTCCCCATGTCCAGGAAGATCTTCGCGCAATGGAAGGTCTCCATACACTTCGTCTGTTGACACGTGGTGGAAACGAATGTCGTACTTACGAGCCGCTTCCAAAAGTGTATAAGTTCCAACAAAGTTTGTGTAGATAAATGGAGATGGATCTTTGAGGGAGTTGTCATTGTGGCTTTCAGCCGCATAGTGAACAATCGCATCAGCCTTGGCAGCCAATTTATCAACTAATGCAGCATCAGCTATGTCTCCCACAACCAACTCGACACGATCTCCAAGGATTTCTTCGATATTGGCACGGTTTCCAGCATAAGTAAGTTTATCAAGGACAGTCACATGCACGTCTGGATGGTTGTTGTATACATAGTGGACGAAGTTTGAACCAATGAAACCAGCTCCACCGGTTACGATGATATGTTTATATTCTGACATTTTTTCTCCAAATAATTTTTAGTTTTTTGATCGTTCCTTTAGCTAGTGAGGGACGCCAGCAACCCTTCGGTTTCATGGCTAAATCCGGATCCGTAGTCTCCGGATTTCCCTACAAGATTCCCTACGGCAATCTTGTTTCCACTAGGGCAGGAACGATCCTACCAGACTCCTTGCAGTCGCGATACTGCTATGCAAGGTTCATTTTTACAAATCTTCTGCTTTTAGGGGTTTGACGTCTTTGAGCAATGGGTGGTTCTTGTCTGCTTCTGAGACTTCTGCTTCTTCCAAGTTTTCCCATTGGATGTCTAGGCTTGGGTCTGCGTAGTTGACAAAAGCATATTTTGGTTTGAGTTCCAATGCCCAGTAATCATTGACTAAGTAAGTATAGGCAACTTTGTCTGTCAAAACTTGGAACCCATTGGCAACACCACGAGGGACGAAGATGCCTTTTGAAGCATCGATCACGGTTTGGTAGGTGTTCCCAAAGCTATCGCCTTCACGAAGGTCTACCCAAGTACCGAGAACCTTTCCTTCATCTGCTACAGAGATGTACTTGTCCCAAGGTTCTGCATGCAAGCCACGCAAGACATTCTTACGAGAGAATGAAATGTTATTTTGCAACTTGCCTTCCGCAAAGAAGCTTTCTGGAAAACCAAGAGGAAGCATCTTCTCTTTTTGGAAGTTTTCCTTGAACCAACCACGGTTGTCTCCACGAACTGGAATATCAAACTCCATCAAACCTGGGATCGCTTCAATCTTGCGGGCTGCTAATTCTTTCTCGAAAAATTGTTCTGTCATTAAGCTTCTCCAATCAAACGGAGCAAATATTGTCCGTATTCGTTTTTCTTCAGAGGTTGAGCCAATTCATAGACTTGCTCTTTAGTAATATAGCCCATACGATAGGCAATTTCCTCAAGGTTGGCTACTTGAACGTTTTGCAAGCGTTGAACCGTCTCGATATATTGAGAAGCCTGCAAGAGACTTTCATGAGTTCCTGTATCCAACCAAGCAAAGCCACGGCCCATGAGCTCAACAGAGAGATCTCCACGCTCCAAATAGGCCTTGTTAACATCGGTGATTTCTAGCTCCCCACGAGGACTTGGTTTGATGTTTTTGGCAATTTCTACCACATCATTATCATAGAAGTAAAGTCCTGTCACTGCAAAGTTCGATTTTGGATGTTCTGGTTTTTCCTCGATAGAGATAGCATTCATATCCGCGTCAAACTCTACCACACCAAAGCGTTCTGGATCTTTAACTTGGTAACCAAAGACAGTCGCTCCTTTTTCTTTCGCTTCTGCCCGTTGCAACATCTTGGTTAAGCCGTTTCCGTGGAAGATATTGTCCCCAAGGATGAGGGCAACATGATCGTCACCGATAAAGTCTTCCCCGATGATGAAGGCTTGCGCCAAGCCATCTGGACTTGGTTGCTCTGCATAAGAGAGAGAAATTCCTAGCTCAGAGCCATCTCCAAGAAGCTCTTCAAAACGAGGAAGGTCTTGAGGAGTCGAGATGATCAGGATATCTTTGATCCCAGCCAACATAAGGGTTGACAGCGGGTAGTAGATCATTGGTTTGTCATAAATGGGCATCAATTGTTTAGAAGCCGCACGTGTCAATGGATACAAGCGAGTTCCTGAGCCCCCTGCTAAAATAATACCTTTCATAATGTTAGGCCTTTCTACGTAGTCATTACCCTTATTTTATCATGTTTATATAAAAAAGTCACCTTGCATTTGTGTTACAAGGTGATGACAGGAGATGAGAGTTGTAGAATTGTTAGCATTGGTCTTACTCATGATTCAAATAGATTACTGCTCCTTGACTGAGCCGTCTGAAAATCTTACCTTGTAGTAGAGCCCACTCAAATACTGCGTCTTGCTCGACAATCCAAAGAAAATTGAGAGGCTAGGACTTTTGTCCCAGCCTACTTCTTCACATATTGTTCAACTGGATAATCTGCTGGATCTAAGCACAGGTTTCCTCCTACCACTAGTTGAGCTAGATGCCAACCAATGAGGGGACCTGTGGTGAGGCCAGACGAACCAAGTCCACTGGCGACATAGAGGCCTGCTTGATCAGGAACAGCTCCCCAAAAGGGTGAAAAGTCACTGGTGTAGGCCCGTGTTCCCACGCGCTCCCCGATAACTTCTGCTTGAGCTAGTTCTGGATAGTAAGACAGGGCTTCAGTTTCCATCTGATTTAGCAAAGCCTGATCCACTGTCAGGTCAAAGCCCATCTCATTTTCATGAGTGGCTCCCATACTAATCTTACCCTTTTTGAAGGGAATGATATCCAGCTCTCCTTCAGGCATGACCACAGGATAGTCAGCAGTATCTAGGTCTAGCTGATAATCCCGCAGTTGCCCCTTTTGCGGACGGACATCGACTTGGTAGCCGAGTGACTCAAGGATTTGCCCCAACCAGGCTCCTGTTGCTAGGATGACTTGGTCATAGCTTTCGCCTGCAATCTGATAGCCATCATCTGTGATTGAGAGAGCAACCTCTTCCTTGATCACTCTTGCCCCACTGGCTTCAAGAAGAGTTGACGTCAGAAGGGCTCCCTCTACATGGGCCCCACCCGAGGCATAAAGGAGCTGTTCAAAGCCTTGCAGACCTGGGAATTGTTGAGCAACTTCTTCTTTGGTCAAGATCGCCAAGTCTCCAATTAAGGGAGATTCTTCCCGACGACTCAGCGCCAACTGATAGAGTTCCTCTAATTTTTCCTCCTTTTTCTTGAGGAGATAGACACCAGTCTGCTGGTAAAAATCTGTTTTGATTCCGTCCTTGGCCAGGTCTTCTACCAATTCTTGGTAAAAGTCTGCTCCCAGACGAGCTAGGCGATACCAGGCCTTATTCCGCCGTTTGGAAAACCAAGGGCTAATAATGCCAGCAGCCGCCTTAGTCGCTTGGCCGACTCCATGGTCATAGACGGTCACATCCACCTGTGCTTCTTTGGATAAATAATAGGCTGCAGTAGATCCCACGATCCCTGCACCGATAATGGCAACTTTCATCATGACCCCTTAGATATGGTAAAAAGGATTGGTACTGGCTTGACTGCCAATCACTTCAATCTCCCACGCTTCTTCAGCCTTCCACTGATTGAGCTTTTCTACTAATTTTGACACAAAGAGAACTTCAATATGATGCCCTGGATCCAAGGCCAAGAGCCCATCGCTCAGCATGTCCTGAGCCGTATGGTAGTAGATATCTCCTGTGATATAGACCTCTGCCCCCTTAGCAAGAGCATCCTTGTAAAAGGACTGACCACTTCCTCCACAGATGGCGACGCGCTCAATGACCCGATCCAAATCCGCCTGATCATAACTGACTATGCGCAAAGCATCTAGGCCAAAGGTTTCTTTAACCTTGCTAGCCAACTGTCCAAAGGTTTGGGTAGCTACCCGACCGATGCGGCCGATTCCGAGCCCTTCCCCTATCATGCTGAGGGGCTCTGTATTTTCAATGTCCAAGAGCCGGCAAAACCAATCGTTGAGACCATCTGGGACAATGTCAATATTAGTATGGCTGACGTAGACTGCTATATCATGCTTGATCAAATCGATATAAATCTGATTTTGGGCCCGATCGGCTACCAGATCCTTAATCGGACGGAAAATGGGCGCGTGCTTGACGATGATCAAGTCCACTCCATGGGCGATAGCTTCAGCCACCGTCTGCTCGCGGATATTTAGGGCCACCATGACCTTATGGATGTCTTTTTGCAGCGTACCGACCTGTAGCCCACGGACATCTCCCTCCATAGACAATTCCTGAGGACAGTAGGCTTCATAGCGTTTAATGACTTCACTTGCTAGCATTTAGGACCTCCTTGATGTGAGCGATGCGCTCTTCTAACGATGCTCTGGCGGATTGATTCTCAACTGGTACCTGCTCCAAGGCAAAGGCTAATTTTTCCACTTCCTTGGACCACTTTTGGACAAAGGCTGGAGCTTGTTCCTGCATCAAATAGGGACCAAAGCGTAGTTCCTTGGCTGACAACTCTTGAGAACCCTGTTCCACCACGAGGATCTCATAGAACTTCTCATTTTCTTCCAAGATGGCTTCATCAACAATGCGGAAATTATGGTCGACTAACCAAGCCCGCAGTTCATCTTCCCGATTATTGGGTTGGAGGACCAAGCGAGAGACACTGGCTAATTTCCCAAGACCTGCGGCTAGGATATCTGCAATCAAGCGTCCTCCCATGCCAGCAATGGTGATACAGGAAATGCCATCTGTTGGTTCAAAGGCAGCCAAACCATTGGCCAAGCGGACCTCAATCTTGTCCTCTAAACCATTATCGACGACATTTTGGAGGGCAGACTGATAAGGCCCCTCTACCACTTCCCCAGCAATGGCAGCCTCAATCTTGCCTTCTTGTAAGAGGGCGATTGGGAGATAAGCATGATCACTCCCCACATCCAAAAGACGCGCTCCAGCTGGGACGAAACTGGCCACCAGATTCAAGCGATTTGATAATTTTGTAAATTCCATGTGCTTCTTTCTATACTTTTATTCCATCCTATAGTATACC
This sequence comes from uncultured Streptococcus sp., assembly GCF_959025735.1. GTDB lineage: Bacteria > Bacillota > Bacilli > Lactobacillales > Streptococcaceae > Streptococcus. The sequence continues at coordinate 10,651 of NZ_CAUFJQ010000029.1, read as the reverse complement.
ATGTTTGCACCATTAAAAAAAGGCGCGACGGCGCCCTTTTCTTATGCATTAATTTCCTTATACTCTACTTCCAAGCCACGTTTTACAGCTGGGCGATTGGCAATTTTCTCTGTCCAAGCTTGCAGATGCTTATATTCCTTCACATTTAGGAAAATCCCTGCACGGTCCCAAACCTTGTCTTGGGCTAGACGACCATACCAAGACCAGATGGCAATATCTGCAATGCTATAATCATCCCCTGCGATATAAGGTTTAGTAGCCAGTTCCTTGTCCAGTAGGTCCAATTGACGTTTGGCTTCCATGGCAAAGCGGTTGATGGCATACTCGATTTTCTCCGGCGCATAGTGGAAGAAATGACCAAAACCTCCCCCTAAGAATGGTGCTGCACCCGTCTGCCAGAAGAGCCAGTTGAGCACTTCTGTCCGTTTAGCCAGATCAGTCGGGATTAATTGGCCAAATTTCTCTGCTAGATACAGGAGGATATTCGCCGATTCAAAGACACGAATGGCTTTATCGCCTGATTGATCCAACATGGCTGGAATTTTCGAGTTTGGATTGATGGCTACAAAGTCACTACCAAACTGATCTCCCTCACCAATCTTGATCCGATAAGCGTCATAGCCTGCATCCACTCCCAGCTCTTTGAGTTCTTCAAGCATAATGGTAGCCTTGATCCCATTGGGTGTTGGAAGGGTATAGAGTTGGAAAGGTTGATCCCCTTTTGGAAGAGTTTGTTCAAAGCGGACACCTGCTGTTGGTTGGTTCAAGCCACCCCAGGCTCCTCCCATTTGACTTGGTGCTTCCCATACTTCTGGTAATTGATAGTCTGACATCTTTCTTCTCCTTTATTTCGCTACTCCTAGCATATCAAATATTGGGCTCCCTTTCAAAGATCTGCTACGTGAACGCTACTTGACTTTTTTTGTCAAAATGATAGTATAGAAAAAATACAATTTTAAGGAGAAAACCATGTCCACGATCGATTTTCATAGTTTGGCAAAGATAGAACTTCACTGTCACTTAGACGGTTCCTTGTCGCTTCCGATCATTCGCCAGCTGGCAGCCATGGCCAATATTGACCTACCTGCTAGTGATGAGGAGCTCAAGCACCATGTCACTGCGCCTGCCCACTGTGAGAATCTTTTGGACTATTTGGAAGCCTTTGACTACATTCGACCCCTTCTTCAAACCAAGAAAGCCTTGACGCTTGCTGCTTACGATGTGGCCAAGCAAGCTGCTCTAGAAAACGTCGTCTACATCGAAGTCCGCTTCGCACCAGAATTGTCCATGGACCAAGGACTCACCGTCCCAGAAACCATCGATGCTGTCTGCGATGGTCTACGCCAAGCCCAGGAGGAATTTGGCATTGTTGCAAAAGCCTTGGTCTGTGGCATGCGCCAGTCAGATCAAGAAGTCACATCTCGCATTCTTGCAGAAGCCAACCAAGTTAGCGATCAGGATTTTGTTGGTTTTGACTTTGCCGGGGATGAGCACAACTACTCTCCAGAAGATATTCGACCTTTAATCGAGCAAGTCAAGAGTTACCATCGGCCCATGACGCTTCATGCAGGTGAGTGTCATTGCCCACACTTTGTTGCCCAATCGATTGCATTTGGCATCAAACGCAATGGCCACGTGACGGCTCTATCTCATGAACCAGCCTTACTCCAATCCTTTATTGAAAATGAGGTCACTGGTGAACTCTGCTTGACCAGCAACTTACAGACAAAAGCAGCGCCGACTTTAGAGGATTTCCCTTATTTGAAAATGAAGGAAGCAGGTGCTCGAATCAGTATCAATACCGATAATCGGACTGTATCTGATACCGACCTCACCAAGGAATACGCCCTCTATCATCAGCATTTCCAAACCAAGGAAACTGACTTTTACCAACACAATGTCGATGCCATCCAGGCTTCCTTTGCTAGTGAGGAGGAAAAACAAGAACTCCTTAGCAAACTAAAAAAAGCCTACGCGGACTATCTATAAACGAAAAATGCTAGCAATATATGACTGCTAGCTTTTTGTATGGTTAAAAATTATTTTTTCAATTAAGAACCTATTTGTTTCAGTAAAAATAATGTCTTATTTTTAAAACTATTCAAGTATAAACTAAAAACTTTCCGCTGTGAGAAAAGTGCCTGAAACACTATTGTTTCAGGCACTCGGGAGTTTTGAAACCTTAGGTTCAAAACTAAGTCATGGAACTTCTTCGAAGTTCGCTGACGTCCGTACTCACATAAGGAAAGTTTCTAGGAAGACTTTACCTTCCATCTGCAGCTAGCACTCAAATAAGTGCTAGCTTTTTTAATCTTTCCACAAATCCATGGCCTTCAAGAAATCGTCTGAAACCGTTACATTGCGTGGGTTGGTTTGCTCACGTTCTTGTAGTTTCGCCTCTACTTGGGCCAGGCTGTTGATGCCTTCACTGCGCCAGTTGCGTAAAATGGCTTGGATATATTTCCAGTGAGGCTTGCCGTTAAAGACAGCTTCTCGTAAGGCTGCCTTGATCACATCTGGATCTGTCTGATCCTCGCGCACAGTCTTGGTCAGGTCTTCAATCTCAAAAGGTGTCAAGAGTCGTCCCAGTTCTTGTTGGAAGGTTTCCACCAAATCCTTGATGACATTTCCCTTAGCAGGCGCGCTTTGTGCCTTCCCTTGTGATTGTGCTTCTAAAATCTCATCCAAGCGCTCCAGGGCAATGGTCGCATCAAAGATAGCTTCAATCTCACCATTGAGCTCAATGGTCCGGTATTGAAGAAGTCCCTTGGTGGTTAAATTGGACATAATCCGATTGACCTCTGTCACCGTTTTTCCTAGATGACTAGCAATCTGATTAGGAGTCAAGGTCTCTTGACCAGTCGTATTTTGAAGGAAAAAAAACTGCCAAACCAAGTAGTCATCTGCTTGGTCAAACAATTCATGATAATGAAAAAGCAAGGCACTTGGAAGAACCAAGTTGCCATACTTAAATGCTTGTGAATATGTCATAATTCCCCTTTATAGGTAACCATAAAATGAAATATCTTTTTCCAATTCTTCCAAGCGGTAAGGTGTTTCTTGATAAACCGCATAGTTGATCCAATTACTAAAGAAGGTTGTCGCAGCTAGATTCCAGCGAATGCGAGGCTCTGTACTGGCATCATCCCCATCAAAGTAATTCTTAGGAACATCCGGATCCAAGCCTGCCTTGACATCTCGGTTGTATTCCTTAGCCAGCGTATCGCGATCATACTCCAGATGGCCAAAGCTATACACCTCACGCATGTCTGGACTGGCAATGATGGAAAGGCCAACTTCATTTCCTTGCGCGATCACCTGAAGATTGCTCTTTTCAAGGACTTCCTTCAAAGGAACATCCGTATAGCGAGAATGAGGGGCAAGGAAGCGATCGTCAAAGCCTCTCATGAGAAGACTTTCCGGACGCACCACTGTTTGGTCATAGATACCGGATAGCTTGTCACAGAGCTCTACTTTTTGAATCCCGTAACGGTAGTAAAGACCAGCCTGAGCTCCCCAACAGAGGTGCAAGGTGGAAAAAACATGACGCTTGGCCCATTTAAAGACCTGGGTCAACTCATCCCAGTAGTCCACTTCTTCAAAGTCCATCTTTTCGACAGGTGCTCCTGTCACAATCAAACCGTCATAGTAATTATCCTTGATATCCTCAAAGGTCTTGTAGAAGCTCTCCAAATGTTCTGCCGCTGTATTCTTGGACTCATGGCTCGCCATATAGAGGAACTCCACATTGATCTGCAAGGGCGTATTGGCCAAGAGGCGTAAAAGCTGGGTTTCTGTCGCAACCTTGGTCGGCATCAGATTAAGAATGAGAACATTCATGGGCCGAATATCCTGGTGAGTCGCCCGAACATCATCCATGACAAAAATATTTTCTGAACGAAGGATATCAACTGCTGGTAATTTTTTATCTAGAGTAATTGGCATAAAAAGCTCCCATCTTACAAATTCTTAACTAACATTATATGATAGGAGCTTATAGTTTTCAATTATGGTTTTTCTGTAGCCAGTTATAGCATTAGACTATATTAGTAATGCATCAAAACTTTGTAGTCGTAATCGCCGATCGCTTCGCGACCTTTCAAGTCGTCCAACTCGATCAAGAAGGCACACCCTGCAACGACCCCACCGAGTTTTTCGATCATTTCGATGGTTGCTTTCACCGTACCACCAGTCGCCAAAAGGTCATCAACGATGAGAACACGTTGACCTGGTTTGATGGCATCTGCGTGCATGCAGAGGGTATCCACACCGTATTCTTTTTCGTAGTCAGCAGAGATGACTTCTCGTGGCAACTTACCAGGCTTCCGAACAGGCGCAAATCCAACCCCCAATTCAAAAGCGACTGGACATCCAACGATGAACCCACGTGCTTCAGGACCGACGATCATATCGATCTTCTTATCGGTCGCGTATTGAACGATTTCACGAACCGCATAACTATAAGCATTACCATCTGCCATCAAAGGGCTGATATCACGGAAGGTAATCCCTTCTTGTGGATAGTTTTCAATGCTTGCAATGTAATCTTTTAAATTCATGGTTAACTTTCTTTCATAAAAAATTTTTACATTCCATTATACCATGAATTCTACTAACTTGCATCATTTTTGCCAAATCATTTTCCCAAGTCGCCCCATCGAAAGCAAAAATCCCACATCTGAAAAAAGATGTGGGATTGGAAACATGCTTACTATTCTTCTATCAATTTGTTGTACTCGATTTTCATATCCCCCAAGTTTTTCAGGGAATAACGGGAGCTTCCGTTTTTAAACCAAGTACCCAGGATGTATTGTTCGGCTACCTTCTTGCTTTGGTTTTTCAACCAAGTACGGTCTTTACCATAGGTGGCAAGGTTATCAAGGAGTTGCTGGCCTTTGTAGGTAGTATCTTCTTTAGAAAGGTAAATCTCTTCCTGGAAAAACAGCTTTTTAGACGAGTTGTATTTATATATAAAACCAAGAGTCACACCTTTTTGTAATTCAAGATCATACATATAGGTCCAGTCGGGAGTTTCCCTAAACATCAGCACGGACAGTTCTTCGTTTCCACCGACAATTCCTTTAGAATAGGGGTAGATTTGAAATCCTTCATCTTCCTTCCAAGGACTTAAGTTGCCAATCGACTGAGTAAATCGATTCACTGTGATATAGCGCATCCATCCACCATTTTCAGAGTAAACGATCTCCTCCATGGGGTTTTTGAGACTCAGGTAGATTCCCAACCAATAAAGTGCAACAAGCAGGAAGGGGCTGAGCCAGAGGAACTGTTTTAGGTGTTTTTTTATAAGGCCTGACCTGTCAGGTAGTCATAGATTTCACGAACCGTTCCAAGGGCCATCAACTCCTGCTCTTTCACCGTTTGTTTGAGGTTTTGGTAGATGTTGCTTTCTGCGATTTCGCGTTTTTCTGCTTCTTTATTGACCTTCATGATGCCATTTTCAATGATCACAAAGCCCAGCTCTTGGAAGATCTGAATCATTTTGACCAAGAGGATCTGCTGGATCTTGAGATAGGCCGCTAGGTCTTTGAGTTTGTAGCGGACATCAAACTCTGGGTACTGATAGATAGTTTTATAGAGTTTGGCATACTGGTCCCTGCTACCGTATCCTGTCAGATAGTAGGCTTTGGCGATCTCATTTTTGAAATAAACGGCCTGGAAATCATGCTCTTGGAAGATTTGCCGTAGTTGCTCTAAATCCTCAGGGATATTTCCAACTACAACAGCGGATGCCCCTGTCAGATCTGGCAGTTCTTTAGTAAAATCAAGAACGGGAACACCTGCGGGGAGGCTAGCATTTTTAGAGCGGATATTAAAGAGCTGCACGCCGTCCACACGCGCGTCAACCAGCATGAGCTGGAGAGTCGTTTGGCCATTCCATTGGTTGACCGACAACTGCACAGCTAGCTCTAGGTCTTGCGACTGTGCAAACTCTGCCTCTAAACTTCCCAAGCCAAAGGCAACCACCTCAAAGGTCGCATCTTCTTGAGAAATTTTGAGTTTTAAGTGGGTATTGCCAGCTCCCATCGAGCGTGCCCCTTCTACCTTGAAATTACGGATTAGAAAGACTGGTTTTTTATTGTCCATGCCAAAAGGACTCAAGCGATCAAAGCTTTTCAAGGTCTCAAGCGTTAGTTCTGTTAGATGCAGTTCCTCGTCGATGACTAAGCTAGACTTGCTGCTGAGATCAATCTCTTGTTCTGCAATGTAATCCGTAAGAGCCTGAGACAGGTCAGGAAGTTGGTCCACCTCGAGCGTCATCCCTGCTGCACCGGCATGCCCGCCAAAGGCGACAAAGAGCGACCGGTGGGGATCGAGGGCATCAAAGATATTGACCGACTCAGGACTCCGAGCGCTTCCTTTAGCCCGTCCATCTTCGATGCTTAAAACAACAACTGGCTGATGAAGCTCTTCTAATAGACGGCCGGCGACAATGCCAAGGACCCCTGGATTCCAGCCTTCTTTGGCCAAGACCTGAGCGGACAAGTTTGGATCGACCATGGTTTTTGCTTCATCGTAGATGCTTTGAACAATCTCTTTTCGTTCTTCATTCTTCTGATGAATCATGAGGGCAATCTCGTGCGCCTCTTCATCGTCAAATCCTGTCAGGAGTTCAATGGCCGGATTGGGATCATCGAGGCGTCCAAGGGCATTGAGACGAGGAGCAATCTGAAAACCAACTGTTTCTTCATTGATATCCTCCGGACGAATCCCTGCGATCTCCAAGAGTTCCTGCAAGCCCATGCGCTGGGTATGTTGGAGAACACCCAGACCGTATTTGACCAGAATCCGATTCTCATCTGTCAGGCTGACCATATCAGCAATGGTCCCAATTGCTACCAGGTCTAAGAGATCAACCGGCACTTCCTCTAAGAGGGCGCAGGCCAACTTAAAGGCCACACCACATCCTGCTAGATAATGGAAGGGATAATCCGCATCTGGATGCTCCGGATGAATGATCGCATAAGCATCGGGTAAAACCTCTGGCATAGAGTGGTGGTCGGTCACGATAACATCAACCCCCATCGCTTGAGCCATGGCAATGGCTTGATTGCCCGCAACCCCATTGTCCACCGTGACAATCAGGGAAATGCCTTGCTGCTCGATAAAGTATTTGTAGACACTCTCATTGGGACCATAGCCGTCTGTGAAGCGGTTGGGTAGGTAGACTTGCACCTCTGCACCCATCTGCTCCAAGGTTTCCTTCATAATAGAGGCCGAGGTCATCCCATCCGCATCATAGTCTCCGTAGATGAGGATCTGCTCATAATCTTCGATGGCCCGTCGGATGCGCTCCACTGCCTTGTCCATATCATGGAGCAAATAAGGGTCGTGTAGCTTCTCCAGCTTGGGTTCTAAAAAGTCTTCTAAATCCTCTTTGGTCTGAATGCCACGCTCATACAGCAAGGTTGCTACGGACGCTTCCAGGCCTGCTTTTTTGGCAAGGGCTAAAAAGGCCTCATCTGCACTTGGCGAAGCTAACTGCCAATCGTATTTTGAAGTGATCATCTAGCTTTTGGTCTCCTCTTTTTCCTATCTGAATATTATAACATGAAAGGCTAAAATGGCGGGAAATAAAAGGTCGACTTATACAAAAAACAAAATCAACATTTTGCCTTATTTTTGTTGCATTTAACTTGACTTATCACACTAAAAGAATATAATAATGTTGATAATAATCTTTTAAATATGCAATGGGATGATTATTCTGTTAAAATTTGTAACGTTTATTATCACTTTATATTATAAGGCATGATATTTCTTCTGTTTTTCTATTTAATCATTGTCGTTAGAAAGTTTGTTTCAGGTCCAACTAGTCCTCTATATGAACAGACTAAAGATAGAATACGTGAGGTAAGTCTCCCCTATCTTCTCAATAAAGGTAAGGTCCTACTTTTCTAACTACTTGTAAAATAAAGCAACTGATTTCAGGAGCAAAGATCAGAAGCCTTTCAGTTTTAGGATATATTACTATATAGGAGAACTTTAGGAAATGCATGCAAAAGAAAGGAAATGAGGCCAATTGAAATCTCTTTATAAAAAGATAGTTGCATTTTTAGCTATCATCGCCGTGGTAGCATTAGGCTTGTCCGTCATCAAGCCTGTCAGTGCCACCACTGTAACACCTACTGTCACCAACTTAAAGGCCCAAGCAATTGGACAAAAGGTCAACTTTTCATTTGACTGGGATTTAACTGGTAAATCAGTTAAAGAAGGCGATACGTTTACTATTGATGCCCCTGAAGGCGTCAACATTACTGAAATCGCAACGCAATCACTCCAAGCCAATGGCGCTGAAGTCGCGACCATTACGATGACAAACAAAAAGATTACTTTTACCTTTAAAAAAGCAATCGAGGCTATGAACCAAAATGTGAAGGGTGGTTTCTCATACAAAGCAGAATGGGACAACACTCCGGGAAATCCTGGAAATAAAACTGCCACTTCTAAGGTTGGATCCGAATCCGTTGTCATCACTCGTCCTGATGGTCCTGGCGTATTTGAATCTGTTTTGAACAAATACAACCTTACTGGTGACTATGTAGCTAAGCAATTCAAACTAGACGCTTCTGAAAACTATGCATGGTTGAATGTTGGAGATGACTACTATCTGACAAAATGGTTCATCCGTATCAACGGGGATGGTAAGAAACAAGCCATCACAAACCCTGTTGTATCAGATAAAATCCAAGCTCCAGCTGTAGATTACTCAAAAATCACTTTTGCTCCTGCTGCAAACCACGCTGCAAGTGAATTCTTTGTAGGAACTTACTTGAAACCATCCTTCACTTTGAGAAAAGGTGGACAAGTGGTAGCTTCTGGTTGGGACTTCTGGAAACATGTGAAATTCGATGCGGACGGCAATGGATTTACCGTGAATTTATCAGATGTCAGTGATGTCTTTAAAACAGCATCAAGCGATGAATTGATCGTTGAATACCAAACATTAATTCCTAAGACAACCGTTCGCGTTGACAACAATGCTACGTTAACAGCTGATGAAATCAAAACACCATTAAAAGACCCAGCATTCTGGAATAACACAGAATTAAACTTCTGGGTATCCGGTGATAAAACTATAACTGTTCAAAAAGAATGGGTTGGTGATGAAGAAGCTGACCGTAAAGATATCACAGTTCAATTATTAGCTGATGGTAAAAAATTAGACGGTATGACTAAGACCTTGACAAAGGCTTCAGGTTGGACTGCAGAATTTTCTAAATTACCAGGGATTAAAGATGGACAACCGATTGTTTATTCAGTAGAAGAAACGAATACACCTGATGGTTATACTTCAAAAGTTGAACCAATCAATGAGTCGAATGTTATTAAAGTTGTAAACACTTCAAACAAACCAAAAGTAACTGAAACTACTGCAAATCTTGTTGTTAAAAAAGCTTTCGAAGTAGCCGGTGATCAAGAACATAAACAAGTTCCAATAACAGAAGGTCAATTTGAGTTTGTCTTGAAAGATGAAAATAATACGGTAGTTGAAACTGCTAAAAATAAAGCAGATGGCACTGTCAACTTCAAGTCTCTAACCTTCAATAAGGAAGGTAGCTATACATACACTATCACTGAAAACAAGGGTACGGATGCTACTATCAACTATAGTACACAAAGCATCACGGCTACTGTCGATGTGAAAAAAGAAAACGACAAACTCGTCGCTACTGTCACTTACTCAGGTGGAGATGGTGAACAAAAAAATACGATCACCAATACTCAAAACAAACCAAAAGTTTCAAATGCTAAAGTGACCTTAAACCTTAAAAAAGCATTTGAAGGTGGCGAACTTAAGGGTGATGACTTTGAGTTTGTTGCAAAAGATTCAAACGATAAAGTTGTTGGCACAACCAAGAACAAAAAAGATGGTTCAATTACTTTTGATAACATCACTGTAGACCATGCTGGTACATTCAAATATACCATCACTGAAACAAAAGGTAGTGACAAGACCATTACTTACAGTGATAAAACCATCACAGCTACTGTTGTAGTGGTTGAAAAAGACAACGCTTTGGTTGTAGAACAAGTCACTTACTCTGATGGTGAAAATGCCACGGATACGTTCACGAACAAAAAAGAAGCTCCTAAAACAGAAACTACAAAAGCTAGCCTTCAAGTTAAAAAGCTTCTTAAAGAAGGTGAAACAACCATACCGTTGACTGACGATCAATTTGAATTTGTCTTGAAAGAAGGTGACAATACCCTTGAAACTGCTAAAAACAAAGCAAATGGTACTGTAACCTTTAAAGAACTTACTTATACTGAAGAAGGAACACATACTTATACCATTACCGAAAACCAAGGTACGGATACTTCAATCAACTACAGCAAACAAATGATCACTGCTACCGTTGAAGTGAAGAAAGTAAACGACAAACTCGTCGCTACTGTGACTTACTCAGGTGGGGATGCTGAAAAAGGAGATACGTTTACAAATACGAAAACACCTCCGACACCTGTTCCTCCAACAGTGAAACCAACGACAGCTAAATTCAAGGCTAAAAAAGTATTGGCGATCAATGGTTCGAGCGATCGTACATTGAAAGCAAATGAGTTTACTTTCCTTCTCAAGGATCAAAATGGTACGCTCGTTGATACTAAGACAAATGGTGAGAATGGGGAT
>NZ_CAUFJQ010000028.1 GCF_959025735.1 uncultured Streptococcus sp. | reverse complement strand
CTTCGCATTCGTCGCTTGCCAGACGAGCGTTCTTATGTGATCAGAGATGTGCTAGCTTTTTTGCAGACCCTTCAGAAAGAAGGCCATTTTGCAATTGGCAAAAGTTACTATGAACCTATTTCTTACTTAGAATTTGATGGACCTAGTCAGGATGTGATCAATTTCCTACAAGGCTTGGTCACAGATAGTGGATCAAAAGAGCAAGATTTCTTTCCCAATGCTGGGCGCCATCTTTATTTTCCACCGACTCTCTTTGAAGAAGCTGTAGAATTACTGATGAATTTGGATTCCTTCCTCTTGCAATATAGCTTGTATGATTTTTCTGAAGTCTATTTTCAGGATGTCCATGGGGAGGAAGATCTCTTTCATTTTCAGGTGGAAGACCATGGTGATTTTTACGAATTGATCATTACTGAGCCACAAGTGAAGGTTGTCGAGTCTGCTGTTTACCTGTTTCGAAATGGTGTCTTCTATCACCTGACGCCCCAACAGCGGACCCTATGGAAGGCGATTCAAGACTTACCAATGGATCAGGATCGCAAAAAACGCCTGCATTTTGATCCAACGGATCAGACCAAACTTTCCTATAGTTTAAAAGAGTTCAAAAAACTGGGACAAATTACCGCACCGACCAGCTTTTTAATCCACGATTTCACTCCGGAATTTCATTTTGATCTAGCACAGGATCAGACTGTATTACTGGATGTTGTCTTTCAATACCAGGATCGTGTGGTGACCACGCGTGAGGAACTCCTCAATCTTCCTTATTCTAGTGATTTCGATAAGGAGCAAGAAGTCTTTTCAACCATGCTAGCAGCAGGTTTTACGGATGATTTTTCTTCCCAAAGAAGTCCTTTATCAAGTGAGCAAATCTATCCATTCTTTCACCAACAGATCCCGACTTTTGAAGCCTTAGGAGAGGTTACCCTCTCTGATAGCCTTTTAGATCTTTATCAAGTGGAGCGTCCAAAAATTGATGTTAAAACTAATGGCAGTCTACTGGAGATCGGTTTTGACTTTGAAAGTGTGGATCCAGCCGAAGTGGACCAGGTCCTCAAAGCTCTAGTAGGGCAAAAAGACTATTTTGTCAGCCATACAGGGAAAGTTCTTGTCTTTGATGAAGAAACCAAGAAGATCAGTCGAGCCTTAGCAGATCTGCGGGCGAAAATGAGCAAGGGTGGGAAACTACAAGCCCGCCGGATTGCCGCTTATCAGCTATCTGATTTGTTGGCAGATCAAGACAATGTTCATTTTTCAGAAGACTTTCGAAATTTAGCTCATGATTTGACTCATCCAGAAGACTTCCAACTCCCTCAGATGACAATCCAAGCGACCCTGAGGGATTACCAAGAAACAGGGGTTAAATGGTTCTCCATGTTAAATCATTATGGTTTTGGTGGTATTTTAGCGGATGATATGGGGCTTGGGAAAACCCTGCAGACTATTTCCTTCTTGACCAGTGTCGCAAAAAAAGAAACTAAAATCTTGATTCTAGCTCCATCTAGTCTCATCTACAATTGGAAACAAGAATTTTCAAAATTCGCTCCTCAGATGGAAGTGGCAGTTGTCTATGGTCTCAAGCAGCACCGAGATGAACTCATCGCAACCAATCCACAGGTAGTTATCACTAGTTACGCGTCTTTCCGTCAAGATGTGGAGGAATACCAGAAGAATCAGTATGAGTACTTGATTCTAGATGAAGCCCAGGTCATGAAAAATGCCCAAACCAAGATTGCCCAACACTTACGTGGCTTTGAGGTTCCGCATGTGTTTGCCTTATCTGGGACACCGATTGAAAATCATGTGGGTGAACTCTGGTCTATTTTCCAAATTGTCCTTCCAGGGCTCTTCCCAGCTAAAAGAGAATTTCAAAAATTGAGTCCTGAGACCATTGCGCGTTTTGTCAAACCTTTCGTCATGAGACGGAAAAAAGATGAAGTGCTCCAAGAATTACCGGACTTAATTGAAACAACCTACCACAATGAGTTGGATGAAAGTCAAAAAACGATCTATTTGGCTCAATTAAAACAAATTCAAGATCGGGTTCGAACCTCTAGTGAGGAAGAACTAAATCGGAGCAAGGTGGAAATTCTCTCGGGTCTCATGCGTCTTCGCCAAATCTGTGATACCCCCGCCCTCTTTATGGAAGACTATCAGGGAGATAGTGGGAAATTGGAGAGTCTTCGAGATCTTTTGGGTCAAATCAAAGATGGCGAACACCGGGTTTTGATCTTCTCTCAATTTAGAGGCATGCTGGATATCCTAGAGCAGGAGATTGCCCAGCTTGGCATGACCTCCTTTAAAATCACAGGTTCTACTCCCGCTAAAGATCGACAAGAAATGACCAATGCTTTTAATGCAGGTGAGCGCCATGCTTTTCTCATTTCTTTGAAGGCAGGAGGAGTCGGATTGAACCTCACTGGAGCCGATACCGTCATCTTAGTCGATTTGTGGTGGAATCCTGCAGTGGAAGACCAGGCTATTGGCCGTGCCCATCGAATGGGTCAGGAACAAAATGTTGAAGTTTACCGCATGATCACCCGTGGAACGATTGAAGAAAAAATCCAAGAACTCCAAGCATCTAAAAGACACTTGGTCTCAACGATTTTAGATGGAACGGAAACACGATCTAGTTTATCTGTTGAGGAAATTCGTGAGATTCTTGGAATTCAATCAGAATAGCTTGAAAAATTCTGTGAATAGTTTATAATTAAAGGAGTGTCGAAAGGAAGAAAGCATGACAGAAAAATATTTTCCTCAAGTAGGGGATAATGAGTTGATGTTAACAGAGATGCCCCACATGAACCTGTATGATGATACAGACTTGATTAGTAACATTACAGGCGATTATGTAGATAAAAATTATTTGGAATGGCAACCAATTGCTGAAAATACCAAACCTAAGCATCCTTACCACCAACCACTAGAAGAGCCCCTACCGAAAAGACGGCCAGTAAGAAAACCTGATTTTAAAGAGCCGATTGATAAAAAAAGCCCAGCCAATCGTTATGCAGAGGAAGCGAGAGAGCGCGCTCGTGAAGATCTGAAAAAGAAACGCACAGCCCCCTATCTGACAACGGATCCAGCAGCTACTACAAGTAAACGGAAAAAACCATTTATTTCTGAACGAAAACCTGGTCAGCCAACGGCTCCCTTCCAAAAGGAAAATCCAGGTGAACTGTTAAAATATAGCAAACGATTGCGACAAGATCAGTTGATCCTTGCAGAGTTCGAATCTGCAGGGGAACCAGAAGTGGCAGAACCGACTGAAAAGAAAAACAATTATGATTTCTTAAAGACTAGCCAAATATACAATAAAGATCAGCACAAGTTGAAACCACAGCCAATCAAACAAGAATTGGATTTAACCCATCTAGATCAAGAATAAGGAGAAAACATGTCTAATACATACCATTTTATTGGAATTAAAGGAGCAGGGATGAGTGCTTTAGCCCTCATGCTTCACCAAATGGGACATACGGTTCAAGGGTCAGATGTTGAGAAGTATTACTTTACGCAACGTGGCTTGGAACAAGCAGGAATTCAAATTTATCCATTTGATGTGAAAAATTTGGAAGGCGACAAGATCCTCATTGCCGGGAATGCTTTCCGTCCAGATAACAATGTGGAAATCGCTTATGCAGATGAGCATGGCCTAACCTATAAACGCTACCATGAATTCCTTGGTGAATTTATGCGAGACTTCGTCAGCATGGGAGTTGCCGGAGCACACGGAAAAACCTCAACAACAGGGATGCTTTCTCACGTCTTATCAAATATCACTGATACCAGTTATTTGATTGGTGACGGGACAGGTCGTGGTTCTGCAGCAGCCAAATACTTCGTATTTGAATCAGATGAGTATGAACGCCACTTTATGCCTTACCATCCTGAATACAGCATCATCACCAATATTGACTTCGACCATCCAGATTATTTCACAAGTTTAGAAGATGTCTTTAATGCTTTTAACGATTATGCCAAACAAATTAGTAAAGGCCTCTTCATCTACGGAGAAGACAAAGAATTGCGTCGGATTACCTCATCAGCACAAATTTATTACTATGGTTTTGATAAGGAGACGAACGATTTTGTGGCAAGCAACCTGCTTCGTTCAACGACTGGTTCAACCTTCAACGTTCATTTCCGTGGAGAAGACTTGGGGCAATTCCATATCCCAACTTTTGGTCGCCACAACATCATGAATGCTACAGCAGTCATTGGCTTGCTTCATATTGCAGGATTTGACTTAAATTTGGTCCGCGAGCATTTGAAGACTTTTGCTGGAGTGAAACGCCGTTTTACTGAAAAAGTGGTCAACGGAACAGTGATCATCGATGACTTTGCGCATCATCCAACAGAAATTATTGCTACCTTGGATGCGGCCCGTCAAAAATATCCAAGTAAAGAAATCGTAGCCATTTTCCAACCACATACCTTTACACGGACCATTGCTTTGTTAGATGAATTTGCTGAAGCGTTGAATCAAGCAGATGCTGTTTACTTGGCACAGATCTATGGCTCTGCGCGTGAAGTTGATCACGGCGATGTGAAAGTTGAAGATTTGGAAGCAAAAATTGTCAAACGTTCAGCGATTATTACAGCTGAGAATGTTTCTCCTCTTCTTGACCATGACAATGCAGTCTATGTCTTTATGGGGGCAGGAGATATTCAAACCTATGAATACTCATTTGAGCGTTTATTATCTAGTTTGACACATAGTGTACAATAAGAGATGATTGAGTCTGGAATCGATTGGTTCCAGACTTAAATTTATCTGTCCACTGAAGGAGTATGAGATGAGGAAAGCAGGATGATGATTCGATCAATCACCCCAGCTGATCAAGAACAGTTGCTGTTGCTAGAAGAAGAACTTCATGACAATGAAGAAAAGAAGCACAAGGCCACTCTTGAGGAAGCGCTAGGTTCGAAGGAAGCCATTTCTTTGCTTGCAGAGCAGGCGGGGGATGCTGTGGCTTACTTGTTTGCGACAGAAGACCAGCCTTTAAAAGGAGACCTAATTGTATTGCGACTAGCAGTGAGACCAGCCTTTCAAGGTCAAGGCTATGGTTCTATTTTGATCGCTGCTTTAAAGGATCTAGCTGTTCAAAAGGAAAAGGAAGCCATTTGGATCGATTGCCCAGAAGACTTACTATCTTATTTTTCCCAGCAAGGATTTCGAGATGAAGCTGAGTCTGATCGAGGTGTCCATATGGTTTGGGAACGATAGAAGGAGTAAATGATGAAAGAAAAGATTCACATTAGACAGGCAGAGCTGCAGGATTTGGATGCCATCGAGCGCATTGAGCTTGAGAATTTCTCAGAAGAAGAAGCGATTGCGCGTGAGATTTTAAAAGATCACATCGAAAAGATTCAAACGACATTTCTTGTAGCAGAGTGCCAGGGTCAGATTTTAGGCTATTTAGAAGGACCTGTTAGACCGGAGCGCTATTTGATCGATTCCTCTTTTTCAAAGGTTGAAGATCTAAGCCATCTAGAACAGGGTTTTATTTCTATCACGAGTCTATCCATTGCCAAAGAAGCCCAAGGACTAGGGGTTGGAACCCTCTTGCTTGATGCGCTCAAAGAGATTGTGTTGAAAGATAATCGCCAAGGGATCAATTTGACCTGTCATGATTATTTGATTCCTTATTATGAAAAGCAAGGATTTACCAATGAAGGCCGGTCAGAATCCCAATATGCGGGTGAAGTTTGGTACAATCTGGTCTGGGAAAATGAAAAACTTGATTAAATAGGTATTTTAAAGAAGAAAGGCGATTTGTATTGCTTTTCTAAATCTTTTAAGATATAATATTAAGGATTATGATGAGGGAGGTCAATTATTTGACTGATAAATCACAAGACAGTGAGAAGTTATTAAGCTTCAAAGAGCAGATCCTCAGAGACTTAGAAGAGGCCAATGAGCAACTTCTAAAAATCGAAAAAGAGTATGATCTACCTGATCGAAGTATTGAAACCCCTTCTTCACTGAAAGAGGAGGAAGAAGCAACACTACCTCCAAAAGTAGAAGAATCTGCGTTGGCTCCCAAAGAAGAACCAGTGGAGCCGGTAAAGGCGACTCCTGCTGTGGAAGAAAAGAGTGAGCTTACAAAGCCTGCTAAAAAAGAACCAAGTCAGGAACCGGTAGAGGAAAGCTTATCGCGCTCTTCTCGTAACCAGCGCCAACAAAAACAAAAGAAACAAAATAAAATCGCTAAACGAATTGTGCGGACAGTAGTCAGCCTTTTGCTGATTGTGATCGTAGCTACAGGGATCTTTGCTGTGACCTATATCCATTCAGCTGTCAAGCCGATGGATAAAAATGCAACAGAATTCGTAACGGTTGAGATTCCAGCAGGTTCAAGTAATCGTGAGATTGGCGCGATCCTTGAGAAAAAAGGACTCGTGAAAAATGGTCAGTTCTTTAACTACTATACCAAGTTCAAGAACTATAGCAATTTCAAATCTGGTTATTTCAATTTGCAAAAGAGCATGGATCTAGAAACCATCATCCAAAAACTGCAAGAAGAGGGAACCAAAACTCCTCAGGCTCCAGTTCTTGGAAAGGTCACGATTCCAGAAGGTTATACGATCGATCAGATTGCGACGGCTATCACCACCAATGTCTCCACTAAGAAGGCAGGCAAGACTCCATTTAAGAAAGAAGATTTCTTGAAGGCTGTCCAAGACGATGCCTTTATTGAGAAGATGGTGGCCAAATATCCTAAGCTCTTGGCGAATCTGCCAAGTAAGGATTCTGGTGTTCGCTACCGTTTAGAAGGTTATCTCTTCCCAGCAACTTATAACTATGGGAAAGATACCACAGTGAAAGAGATGATCGATCAGATGCTTGCGGCAATGGATCAAAACTTAAGCCCATACTATGAAACACTTGAGAGCAAGAACATCAATGTAAATGAAGTATTGACTCTTGCTTCCTTGGTTGAAAAAGAAGGGGCGACGGATCAGGACCGCAAAGATATCGCGAGTGTCTTCTATAACCGCTTGAACCAAGACATGCCTTTGCAAAGTAATATTGCAATTCTTTATGCCGAAGGGAAACTTGGTCAAAAGACGACCTTAAAAGAAGATGCAACGATCAATACAGAGCTGGATTCACCTTATAATATTTATAAGAATACCGGCTTGATGCCTGGCCCAGTGGATAACCCTGGAGTATCAGCGATCGAAGCGGCGGTGAACCCAAGTAAGACAGACTACTTGTATTTTGTCGCAAATGTCGAAAATGGTGAAGTCTTCTTCGCTAAGACATACGAAGAACACAATAAAAATGTAGAAGAACACGTCAATAGTAAATTGACACAAGCAAGTTCAAACTAGAAAAAGCATGTGGCGCGTCCACAGCTTTTTCATTCAAATAATAGAAAGAGAAGTATAATGGCAGAAAAAACATACCCAATGACCCTAGCAGAAAAAGAAAAATTAGAACTAGAATTAGAAGAATTGAAATTGGTCCGTCGACCTGAAGTCGTAGAACGGATCAAGATCGCTCGTTCATACGGTGACCTCTCAGAAAACTCTGAGTATGAAGCGGCAAAAGATGAACAAGCTTTTGTTGAAGGTCAAATCTCTAGCTTGGAAACAAAAATCCGTTATGCAGAAATCGTCGATAGTGACGCTGTTGCAGTAGACGAAGTAGCGATCGGAAAAACCGTTACAGTTCAAGAAGTTGGCGAAACAGATGAAGAAGTATACAGCATCGTTGGTTCAGCAGGGGCAGATGCCTTTGCAGGAAAGATTTCTAACGAAAGCCCAATCGGTCACGCTTTGATTGGTAAGAAGACAGGTGATGTTGTCACTGTTGAGACACCAGCTGGAAGCTACCAAGTGAAAATTTTGAACGTAGAAAAAACAGCGTAACTATAAAACGCAAGCCCTCCAAGAGGGCTTGTTTTTTTGTGCTCTTAATCTTTTTGTGAGAGTGAAAATTCTTTGCTGACTGAACGATATCAAAAAAAGCACTTGAACCTTGGGTTCAAGTGCTACTGTATACCGCTAGAATTAGTAGTTTGTACTACTTTCTATTGCGTTGTTTTCCTGCATTGCGGTTGTTTTTTGGTTTGTGTTGGATTTGTGTCGTTGCAGTAGGTGTGACATCTTTTTTCACGCGGTGACTAGTCGCTTTAGGAGGATTGTTTTTGTATTCCTCAGCGACTCGTTTGCGAAGATTTGGACGAATCAAGTAGTTGATGACAAATTGTTGGATAATTTGGATCACCCCACCGACTACCCAGTAAAGAGTCACTCCGGCTGAGGAGATCAATGAGAAGACACCGATCATAATCGGACTCATCAGTGATGCTTTGCGCATGCTTTCCTTTTGGGTTTCATCTTCAATTCCATGAAGAGAAAGCATACTTTGGATATAGTAAAGAACTGCTACGATCGCTGTCAAGAGCAAGCTTGGTTTGCCGAGAGCAATGCCAAGGAAGCTACTATCTGCTACCCCTTTGGTGTGCTGAGCTGCAAAGAAGAGAGCTGAGAAGAATGGCATTTGGATCAAGAGTGGCAAACACCCAACTCCACCAAACATGCTAACTCCATTTTCACGTTGAGCAGCCATTAATTCCTGTTGCGCCAATAGCTTTTCTTCTTGTGTGCTAGCGTTCTTCATGCGCTCTTGGATTGGCCCAAGGATAGGTTTTAAGTAGTTCATCTTTTCAGATTGGTAGGTTGCCTTCCATGATTGGTACAAACCAAGTGGCAAGATGATTAACCGTACGATCAAGGTGACGATAATAATCCCGATCCCAAAGCCTAAGCCAAGGTTGTTGGCAAAGAATTTGATGGCTTCGCCCATTGGACGGCCAAGAAGATTCCAGATCAATCCAGTCGGATTTCCAGTTTTCCGATCGACACTCACGCATCCTGATAAGAAGACAAGCGAAGCTAGTCCCATCGATGCAAGTAATGCAAGTTTATTTTTTTTCACAAATAGTTCCTTCTTTTTTTTAATGTTACCTTTCTATTCTACTGTTTTTTTTGAAAATACACAATAGTTCTCTAGTCTTAATTTGCAATTTTGAAGTCTGTATAGTTTTCAAAGTTTGCGAGCGTAACATCTAAATAAGTCACATGCGCAAAAGGCGTAGGACCTTTGCGAATTTCTTGGATGAATTTGGCCATTTGGCTACTAGACTCTGCCTGTGCCAGAATGCCAACTGTTCCGTCGTCATTATTCCAGACACGGCCAGTGATCCCACCGATCTCTAAAGCAAGACTGTAGACTCCCCAGCGAAAGCCAACCCCTTGAACCCGTCCTTGGGCAATCATTTTTACCTTTTGCATGTGCGACCTCCTTGACTCGAAGAAATCTATCTGAGGTATGATTTCTTCTTTTTCTTTGTGCTATAATAGTTCTATGAATATTATAACGTCTAAATCCAATAATGTAATCAAAAATGCAAAAAAATTACATCAAAAAAAATACCGGACAGATTCTTATCTCATTGAAGGCTGGCATCTGTTTGAAGAGGCAGTAGAAAATCATGCGAAGATTCGGCAGGTCTTTGTTTTAGAAGCCTATTTAGACCGGGTAGAGGACATCCAAAAAGTCACTATCGTGACTCCGGAGATCTTAAGCCTCTTGGCAGATTCGAAGACTCCTCAAGGGATTGTCGCAGAGATTCTTCTAGAGCAGCCAGAGCTTCCGGATCAGCTACAAGGGCGATTCCTCTATTTGGAGGATGTACAGGATCCTGGCAATGTAGGGACGATGATTCGAACAGCAGATGCAGCAGGTTTTGATGGCGTCATGCTTTCGAAAGCCTCCGCTGATCTATACAGTCTCAAGACCCTTCGATCCATGCAGGGCAGTCATTTCCATATTCCTATCTGGAAACTGGATCGAGAAGAACTATTGGAGCGAGCTGCGCACTCTCATCTAGCAGTTCTCGCAACGACGCTTTCAGAAGCTTCCATTGACTACCGTCAGCTTTCTCAGACCGATCAGTTTATCCTGGTTATGGGGAATGAAGGAAATGGCATCAGCCAGGAAATGGCGGCACAAGCAGACCAGCTGGTTCATATTCCCATGCCAGGTCGGGCAGAGAGTTTAAATGTTGCAGTGGCAGCAGGAATTTTGATGTTTTCTTTAAGGAAATTTTGAGAAAAAGAAGTATACTTAACCTGTAAGAAGAAGTTGATGGAGATCTTATTGGGAGAGCTTATCAACGAAAGGTGGTTATCTTATGCAATATCATCGTGACAAAGAATACATGACCTATGTGGGCCATCTGATCCAGCACCCTAAGGTTCAAAAATTAGCCGACATCCCTCATCATATTCATTCCAATCGTTTGGAGCATTCCATTCATGTTAGCTATACTAGTTATAAACTGGCTAAAAAATTTGGCTGGGATGCTAAAAGTACGGCTCGGGGTGGCCTCTTGCATGACCTCTTTTACTATGATTGGCGCGAGACCAAGTTTACCAAGAGTCACGCCTGGATCCATCCACGCATTGCCGTGAGAAATGCGCGAAAGATTACAGATCTTAATGCTAAGGAAGAAGATATCATCATTAAACACATGTGGGGAGCTACCCTTGCTCCGCCTCGCTACAAAGAATCCTTCGTGGTGACCATGGTGGATAAATACTGGGCTGTTAAGGAAGCTTCAGAACCTTGGCGTAAAAAGATGGCCAAAAGGAGATTTTTTCATCGAAAAATGTTAAAATCATAGTAAACAAATTTGAAAGGAACTTGTTTATATGTATAATGATTCAGTAATCCAAGAACAAAGTGGATTGAATGCTTTTTATAACAAAATCTACTCATTAGTTGGGATCGGTGTAGGGATTTCAGCCCTTGTCTCTGGCCTGATGATGACGGTTTTTAAAGACTTTTTCTATCAAATCTATACAACAGCACCAATGGTTTACTACGCAGCAGTCGTTGTAGAATTGATCTTGGTCTTTGTTGCCAGTGGGAAGGCTGTTAAAAATAGCCCTTCTGCTCTTCCGATCTTCTTGATCTACTCATCTTTGAATGGCTTTACCTTGAGCTTTATCGTTGCTCGCTACATGCAAGCGACGGTCTATAAGGCTTTCTTGGTCAGTGCCTTGATGTTTATTGTCATGGGAGCTATCGGACGCGTCGTGAAAAAAGACCTGTCTGGTATGGGACGTGCCTTGATGGGAGTCTTGATCGGTGTGATCATCGCTTCTGTTGTGAATATGTTCTTGAGAAGTTCTGGAATGGACTATATCTTGAGTATTATCTCTGTCTTCCTCTTTGCAGGATTGACAGCTTGGGATAACCAAAAGATTCGCTATGTCTATGATCAAACAAATGGTCAACCTGCTACGGGTTGGGCAGTAGCGATGGCTTTGGAACTTTATCTTGACTTTATCAACCTCTTTATCAGCCTTCTTCGTATCTTCGGAAGAAACGACTAATCAAAGAGAGATTGAGCTGGGGCAGTTGCCTCGGCTTTTTTTGTCTTCCGACTTGTGCTATACTAATAGTGACTAAAGAAAAGAAATGAGCGCTTATGAAAACACCTTTTGTAACCCGTGAACAATTAGAAAGCCTGACCCAAGAATTTCCTACCCCTTTCCATCTCTATGATGAAGCAGGAATTCGTGAAACGGCTCGTGCCCTCCATCAGGCTTTTGCTTGGAATGAAGGATTTAAAGAATACTTTGCCATCAAGGCGACTCCTAACCCATCGATCCTAAAAATTTTGCAAGAAGAGGGCTGTGGGGTTGACACTGCCAGCTACGTGGAATTATTAATGGCAGATAAACTGGGCTTTAGTGGAAAAGAGATCATGTTTTCTTCTAACAACACGCCAGCTGATGAATTTGTCTATGCTAGAGAATTAGGGGCAACGATCAATCTGGATGCCTATGAAGACATTGCTTTCTTGAAGTCTGTGACTAGCATTCCCAAGGTCATTTCTTGCCGCTATAATCCTGGTGGAGTTTTTGAACTGGGAACCGATATTATGGACAATCCGGAAGAAGCCAAGTTTGGAATGACCAAGGAGCAATTGATCCAAGCCTTTATCGAGTTGAAAGAACTAGGTGTGGAAGAGTTTGGCATTCACGCTTTATTAGCTTCTAATACTGTATCCAACGATTACTATCCAGAGCTAGCGCGTCAACTTTTTGAATTGGCAGTGGAAGTCGTCGAGAAAACTGGTGTTCACTTGGGCTTCATCAATCTTTCTGGTGGGGTTGGGGTCAATTACAAACCAGAGCAAGAGCCAAATGATATTGCCATTATTGGGGAGGGCGTACATCGCGTCTTTGATGCGATTCTCAAACCGGCAGGACTTGGTCATGTGAAAATCTATACGGAGCTTGGTCGCTTTATGCTGGCTTCACACGGTCTCTTGGTAACCAGAGTGACGCATAAAAAGAAAACTTACCGGACTTATGTCGGGGTTGATGCTTCAGCTGTGAACCTTCTTAGACCGGCTATGTACGGTGCTTATCACCATATTACCAATATGGATCGTCCAGATGGACCAACTGAAGTGGTTGATGTCGTGGGAAGTCTCTGTGAAAATAACGATAAATTTGCCAAACAACGAGAACTACCCGTGACGGAGATTGGAGATTTGCTCGTGATCCATGACACTGGAGCCCATGGCTTTTCAATGGGGTACCAGTACAATGCCAAGTTGCGTTCGGCAGAAGTTTTGCTTCAAGAAGATGGGCATGCCCGTTTGATTCGTCGAGCAGAAAAACCAGAAGATTATCTTGCGACACTCTACGGCTTTGACATTGAAAAATAAGCGATTGTCTGATATAATGATAGTTATGTAAAAATAATGGATCGGAGAAAATTGTATGAATCTCTTTTTAGGAATTTTGTTGATTATTTTAGCTTTCTTTGGTGGGATGGTTGCAGGAATGTTCTTGCTTCGTCGTCAATTTGAAAAAGAATTTGCATCAAACCCACGTTTGAATGTTGAAGCAGTCCGTACGCTTTTAGGTGCCAGCGGCCAACGTCCAAGCGAAGCAAAAGTTCAACAAGTCTATCGCCAAATTGTGAACCAACAAAAATCAGCGATGGCGAAAAGCAAGAAAAAATAAGAGTGGGGCAATCTCACGATAATAAATGAGAGGGGCTTGGAGGAATTTCTTAGTCCCTCCTTTTGGAAGGAAGAGATATGGATAACCGACCGATTGGTTTTTTAGATTCTGGCGTAGGGGGCCTGACTGTTGTTCGCGAATTGCTCCGTCAGCTTCCTCACGAAGATGTCGTCTATATTGGAGATTCAGCGCGTGCACCTTATGGTCCTAGACCAGCAGACCAAATTCGCGAGTATACTTGGCAGATGGTGAACTTCCTTCTGACCAAAAATGTCAAGATGATTGTCTTAGCCTGTAATACAGCGACGGCAGTTGTTTGGGAAGAAGTCAAGGAGAAACTTGATATTCCCGTTTTAGGAGTGATTTTACCCGGAGCTTCTGCAGCCATTAAATCGACGACCCATCAAAAAATTGGGGTCATTGGGACACCGATGACGGTTTCTTCTGGAATTTATAAAGAGAAGATTCAAAGTCTGGCACTAGACATGGAAGTCAGCAGTTTAGCTTGTCCCAAGTTTGTTCCTTTAGTGGAATCAAACGAGTTGGCATCCAGTGTGACCAAAAAGGTGGTTTACGAAACCCTAAAACCACTAGTTGGAAAGGTTGATACCTTGGTCTTGGGATGCACCCATTATCCCCTTTTAAAACCGATCATTCAAAATGTTATGGGACCGGATGTCAAATTGATTGATAGTGGGGCAGAGTGTGTTCGGGATATTTCCGTCTTATTAAACTATTTTGAGCTCAATAAGAGTCGCGAACTCTTAGAGCAGACCCACCGCTTTTATACCACTGCAAATGCCAATAGCTTTGCAGCGATTGCCGAAAAATGGCTAGAACGTTCAGTGAATGTGGAGCATGTAAATTTATGAGTGACAAACTATTTGAATACAAAGATCCCCAAGATTGGTATATTGCCCAATGGGGAGAAGATGCAGACTACAACCAATTTAGTCAAGTGCCTGCGGAAGCTTCCACTCTGTTAGATCAGCTGGAACTTCTCTTTGCCAAGGATCCTGAAGGATTCCCTCTCAATCTATCGGTGATGCGCTATGGTTCAGCCTTTCGTTTTCTGACCTTTTTGACCGAAATCTTGAATGAAGTCAAGGGAAGAGCTTTTGAGATCGTACAGCGTCAAGGAGCCTTACTCTTGGTTGAAAAAGGGAAATTGCTCTATTTGCATTTGCCAAGTGATGGGGTGGATTTGGAAGCCTTCTTGGGTCAAGACAAGGTCAAAGATACGATTCTTATTGCAACTCGAAATGAAGGAAAAACCAAAGAATTCCGTAATATGTTTGAAAAGCTGGGCTTTGAAGTGGAAAACCTCAATCAGTATCCAGAGCTTCCAGAAGTCGAAGAAACAGGGATGACCTTTGAGGAGAATGCCCGCCTAAAAGCTGAAACCATCGCAGAGCTAACTGGGAAAACAGTCTTAGCGGATGATTCAGGTTTGAAGGTAGATATCTTGGGAGGCTTACCAGGAGTTTGGTCAGCTCGTTTTGCGGGAGTTGGTGCGACAGATACGGAAAACAATGCGAAATTGTTGCACGAATTGGCCATGGTTTTTGACTTGAAAGATCGTTCAGCCAAGTTCCATACGACCTTGGTGGTTGCAAGGCCAGGCAAGGAAAGCTTGGTGGTTGAAGCTGATTGGCCAGGGTATATTAATTTTGAACCTAAGGGTGAAAACGGATTTGGCTATGATCCACTCTTCTTAGTTGGGGAAACGGGCCGTGCTGCCGCTGAATTAACACTTGAAGAAAAAAATACACAATCGCATCGTGCTTTAGCTGTTAAAAAGTTATTGGAGGTATTTCCATCATGGCAAAGCAAACAATCATCGTTATGAGTGACTCGCATGGAGACCGCTCCATTGTTGAAGCTATTAAAGAAAAATACCTAGGTCAGGTCGATGGGATCTTTCACAATGGGGATTCTGAGCTAAAAAGTGACGATCCTGTCTGGGAAGGGATCCACGTTGTCCAAGGGAACATGGATTTTTATGATGGCTATCCGGAACGCTTGGTGACCCAACTAGGGCCAACTCGGATCATCCAGACCCACGGACATCTCTTCCAGATCAATTTTAGTTTTCAAAAATTGGATCTATGGGCCCAAGAGGAAGAAGCAGATATCTGTCTTTACGGTCACCTTCATATCCCAGATGCTTGGAAGGAAGGAAGAACCCTCTTTGTGAATCCTGGATCCGTTAGCCAACCTCGTGGTCTGATTCGCGAGTGTTTGTATGCCAAGATAGAGATTACCGATTCGAACTTCAAGGTAGAGTATTATACGCGAGATCATGAATTGTACCCTGAATTGACAAAGGAGTTTAGCAGATGATAGCAAAGGAATTTGAACGTTTCTTGCTGGCGCAGGAAGAGACGTTCTTAACTCCTGCCAAAAATTTAGCGGTCTTGATTGATACCCACAATGTAGACCATGCGGTCTTGCTGTTGAGCCAGATTAGCTATAGTCGCATCCCGGTAGTGACGGATGAACGCAAGTTTGTGGGGACGATCTCCCTAACGGATATTCTATCTTATCAATTGAAACACGAGATTCCTGAGGAGACTTTTGCTTCGATGGATATCGTAGACGTTGCAAAGAAGGAGGTCGGGGTCATCGGCTTAGACTTCAATTTGACAGAAGTCCTTCACAAGTTGGTGGATGACTCCTTCTTATCAGTGGTGGATGAAGAAGGTTATTTCCAAGGGATTATTACGCGGAAATCGATCCTCAAAGCCATCAATTCGCTAATGCATAATTTTTCAAATGAATACGAGATGATTCCAAAATGAAAGAATTTATTGCAAGTTTTATTGATCAAAAAGAACTAAGTGAAAATTCTCAGTCAGCCTATTTCTATGATTTGGACCAATTTATTGAATCAATTCATGGAAAAGTGACGCCGACGAATTTGAGAATTTACCAAGCTTCGATTAAAGATTTTAAACCGGCGGTTCAAAAACGAAAATTATCCGCTGTTAATCAATTTTTATATTATTTGTATCAAGAACGCTTTATTTCTGAATACCATCGTTTGGTATTGCCTAAAATTCAACCGGCCAAGACCCATGATCGGGAATTGTTGGATCTGACCCATTTTTGGGAAGAATCAACCAACCCTCAGGGACGCTTGATGGCCTTGTTGATTCTGGAGATGGGCTTGTTGCCAAGTGAGATCCTCCAAGTCAAGGTCGAAGATATTCAGCTGGACTTTCATGTCATTCGAGTGGGCAAAGATGGCCAAAAACGGGTTTTAAAAGTTCCAGAGCCGTTACTGGATGAGTTGCAACTCTTCCTAGATGGTATTTATCTCTTTGATAATAAAGGAAAATCATACTCCCGTCAGTGGGGATTTCGACAATTAGAAGCCTTCTTGATCGAAAAAGGCAACCAAGACCTTTCGGCACAATCGATTCGTGAGCAATATATTTTGAAACAACGAGAACTCGGTGTGGATCTTTTTAGTATTGCGCGTGAATTGGGCCTAAAAACCATGGTGACATTAGAAAAATATAAATAATGGATATTAAAATTAAAGATTTTGAAGGGCCTTTGGACCTCTTGCTCCACTTGGTCTCTAAATACCAGATGGATATTTATGAGGTCCCCTTGATTGAGGTGATCGAACAGTATCTGGCTTATCTGGCGACCCTTCAGGCTATGAAACTAGAGGTAGCAGGAGAATACATGCTGATGGCTAGTCAACTAACCTTGATCAAGAGTCGAAGACTTCTTCCTAAGGTTGCAGAGGAGATGGATGAAGCAGAGGATCTCGAGCAGGACCTCCTTTCTCAATTGGAAGAGTACCGTACTTACAAGCAATTAGGAGAGTTGATGGCCTCACAGCACGAGGAGCGCGCCCTCTATTATTCAAAACCAAAGATGGAATTGATTTATGACGATACCGAATTACTCCATGATCGCACCACGGTGGATCTCTTCTTGGCTTTCTCAAAACTATTGACCAAGAAAAAAGAAGAATTCCGCCAGAACCATACAACCATTGTAAAGGATGAATACAAGATTGAGGATCTGATGGACCAGCTGCGTCACCGATTCCACGATCGCTCAAAAGTTCTCTTGCAGGACTTGTTTCTAGAAGCAACGGATCTCCAAGAGGTCATTACTCTATTTCTTGCAACCCTTGAATTGATCAAGATTCAAGAAGTAACGGTGATCCAGGATAGGGCTTTTGGAGAAATTTACTTAAATAGGATTGAACATGAGCAAATTAGCTGAAATTGAAGCACTCTTATTTGTAGCGGGTGAAGAAGGAATTACTGCCAGACAAATCGCAGACCTTCTCTCTTTACCTCCGACAGGTGTGGTGCAAAGTTTAGAAAAATTAAGCCAAAAATACCAAGAGGACACAGATACCAGTCTGTGTTTGATGGAGACAGCTTCCCGTTATAAATTGGTGACAAAGGCAGACTACGCTTCGGTTTTACGAGACTATTCTAGAACGCCCATGAACCAAAGTTTGTCTCGGGCTGCCCTCGAAACCTTATCAATCATTGCTTATAAGCAACCGATCACCCGTGTGGAGGTCGATGATATTCGGGGTGTCAATTCCAGCGGTGCCATTACCAAACTACTGTCATTTGATCTGATCCGAGAGGATGGGAAAAAAGAAGTCCTCGGGCGTCCCAATTTGTATGTCACAACGGAGTATTTTTTGGATTATATGGGGATCAATCATTTGGAGGAATTGCCAAAGGTTGAGGAAGTGGACATCGATCCAGAAGAAGGTCAATTATTTTCAGAGAGAACAGAGGAACTAGATGAGAATTAACAAATACATTGCCCATGCAGGCGTGGCTAGTCGTCGCAAGGCCGAAGAATTGATCAAGCAAGGCTTGGTGACAGTAAATGGCCAAGTTGTGCGTGAATTAGCGACCATTATTAAGACCGGTGATCAGGTTGAAGTAGAAGGCACTCCAATCTATAACGAAGAAAAGGTCTACTATCTTTTAAATAAGCCACGTGGCGTCATCTCTAGTGTATCGGATGATAAAGGGCGGACAACAGTCGTTGACCTTTTATCTCAAGTGCCAGAGCGCATCTATCCAGTAGGACGTTTGGACTGGGATACATCTGGTGTCTTGATTTTGACCAATGATGGTGATTTTACAGATGAGATGATTCACCCACGTAATGAGATTGATAAGGTCTATGTGGCGCGTGTCAAAGGGATTGCCAATAAGGAAAACTTGCGTCCCTTAACACGAGGGGTGACCATTGATGGCAAGAAAACCAAGCCAGCGACTTACGAGATCTTAAAAGTGGATGTTGAAAAGAACCGTTCAGTGGTTCAGTTGACCATTCATGAAGGGCGCAACCACCAGGTTAAAAAGATGTTTGAAGCTGTAGGACTTTTAGTGGACAAACTCTCCCGAACCCAGTTTGGAAACCTAGATGTCTCAGGACTTCGTCCGGGTGAATACCGTCGCTTGAACAAAAAAGAAATTAGCCAGTTGCACAATCTAGCAGTGACTAAATCTAAAAAATCATGAAAAAAATCCTGATTGCTATGGTCAGAGGCTATCAAAAATGGATCTCTCCCATATTTCCGCCTTCTTGTCGCTTTCAACCGACCTGTTCCAATTATATGATCCAAGCGATTGAACGCTTTGGTGTGAAAGGTGTCTTGATGGGGGTTGCGAGAATCTTGCGATGCCATCCTGGTACCCAAGCGGGACCAGACCCTCTGCCAGACCACTTTAGTCTGAGACGAAATGAAGAATCAAAGTAGGACGATCACAAATAAACAGAAATGAGAGTGGGACAGAAATCGGTAATTCGTTAGAATTCGATTTCGTTGTCCCACCTCCGCACAGTTGAGTAGGGCTGTAAAAGCTGATGAAATCAGCGTAGT
>NZ_CAUFJQ010000027.1 GCF_959025735.1 uncultured Streptococcus sp. | reverse complement strand
AATTCTTGGATCAAGTCTTCCATAGCAGCTGGTTCTGTTTTGGAGGAGAAGCGTTGGACGACTTGGCCTTGTCGGTCTATGACAAATTTAGCGAAGTTCCATTCGATGCGTTTGCCCAGTGGTCCAGCTGCTTGGCTTTTGAGCCAGTCATAAAGAGGAAGGGATTCTTTACCATTGACCTTGGCTTTAGCGAATCGTGGAAAGGTGGTCTGGTAGTTGAGGCTACAGAAGCTATTGATTTCTTCTGCAGTTCCTGGGGCTTGCCCCATGAATTGGTTACAGGGGATGTCTAGGATTTCAAGCCCCTTATCTTGGTAGCGCTGGTAAAGATCTTGTAGTCCTTGGTATTGCGGGGTTAGGCCACAACCTGTTGCTGTATTGACCACGATGAGGACCTTACCTTGGTAGTGGGAAAGAGAAATTTCTTCGCCTTTCTGGTTTTCTAAAGAAAAATCATAAATGCTGGTCATTGGGATCATCCTTTCTGTTTCTTTAGCTTTTATTGTAGCACAAATGTCCTAAAATTGGGCCAAGAGGAGCATGACTTCTTGCTTTAGTCCCTCCTGTGAAAATGATATAATAAGAAGATAATAAGCTCTCAAGAAAGTGCCCAAAGGAGAACGGATCGGATGAAATTACTCTATACGGATGTTCGGACCCCCTTGACCCAGGTCCTGACGCAAGAAGCCGTAAGGTTAGTAGAAGATGGCAAGCGTGTGTTTTACATTGCACCTAACTCTCTTTCCTTTGAAAAAGAAGCCAAGGTCTTGTCCTATTTAGAAGGTCAGGCTTCTTTTGCCATAACTGTTACGCGCTTTGCTCAAATGGCCCGTTATTTCATCCTGAATCAGGTTTTTGAGGAGCAACCCTTAGATGACATCGGACTAGGCATGTTATTTTTTAAAGCTCTTTCCCAAATGAAGGAGCAGGATCTTAAAGTTTACGGAGCCCTGCGCAAGGATCCTCAGTTTATCCAGCAACTGGTTCAGCTCTACCATGAATTACAGACAGCCCAGATGGATTTTACAGATTTAAAGTTGCTCGGGGAACCTGAAAAAAGAGAGGATCTCATAGCGATTTTTGAAGCTGTCTCTGAGATGCTGGTCCAGCACCGTTATGAATCCCAGTCCAAGATTGCCGTTTTCCTCAACCAGGTTGAAGAGGGGCACTTGGAAGAGCAATTGAAGGATGTGGCGATCGTCGTCGATGGCTTCACGCGTTTTTCTGCGGAAGAAGAGGCCTTGATTGGTCTTCTTCACAGAAAAGGAGTGGAGATTATTATCGGGGTCTATGCCAGTGAAAAAGCCTATCGAGCAACCTTTAGAGAGGGCAATCTCTATCAGGCTAGTGTTGACTTTCTGCTCCAGCTAGCTAAGACTTTTCAGGTTCAACCTCAATATTGTGGGCAAGCCATCGAAGATTCCTTTAGTCGCATGACCCGCATGTTAGAAGCGCGCTACGATTTTTCACAAGTGGAAGATGAGTTAGGGGACCAAGATCGAACAGCGATTCAACTCTGGCAAACCAACACACAAAAAGAAGAGTTGGAATATGTCGCTAAATCCATCCGTCAGCGTCTTCATGATGGGGCTCGCTATCGGGATATTCGGGTCTTGTTAGGCGATGTGGAAGCTTATCAACTGCAACTCAAGACCATTTTTGATCAGTATCAGATTCCCTTTTACTTGGGACGAAGTGAAGCCATGGTCCATCATCCCTTGATTCAGGTCATTGAATCCTTGTGGCGGATCAAGCAGTTCAATTACCAGACCGAAGACGTCATCAATCTGTTGAAAACGAGTCTGTATAGTGACTTGACCCAAGAAGAAGTCGATTCTTTTGAGCAGTACCTTCGCTTTGCGGAAGTAAAGGGGGCTGCAAAATTTCACAAGCCTTTTACCAGCAATCGTCAGGGTAAGTTTAATTTGGAAGGGCTCAATACTCTCCGGGAACGCGTCGCAGAATCTTTAGCTCCTTTCTTTTCACAGCGCAAACAAAAGGTGAACCATCTCTTAATGGCATTTACAGAGTTTCTGCAAGAGGCTCAGCTTTCTCAGAATCTACAAGTTTTGATCAAGGATCTAGCTTTGGAAGAGCAGGAGCGCTATGATCAAGTTTGGAAGACCTTCCTCCACGTCTTAGAAGAATTGAATCTGGTTTTTGAGGACCAAGAACTGACAGTGGATGACTTTTTAGCTCTTGTCTTATCCGGCATGCAATTGTCACAATACCGGACAGTTCCTGTTACAGTCGATGTAGTGACGGTTCAGTCCTATGACTTGATTGAGCCCTTGACAGCCCCTTATGTCTACGCGATCGGTCTGACCCAGGAACGTTTTCCAAAAATCGCGCAGAATACCTCGCTTCTCAGTGAAGAAGAACGACAACAGCTCAATGAGGCCACCCAAGAAGGAGCAGAGCTCCAGGTGGTGACCAGCGAAAATCTCAAGAAGAATCGCTTTGTGGCGGTTTCGCTCCTCAATGCAGCGACCGAACAACTGGTCCTATCGGCCCCTAGCTTGGTCAATGAAACGGAAGATAGTGTCTCTCCTTACCTTCTAGAATTGACCAAGGAGCCTATTGCCATCGAGTGGACGACCAAACAAGCCCAAGCTTCGAGTGATGACATCGGGACCTACCGAGCCCTCTTAGCGCGCGTGATCGAACTCCATCAAGAAGAGATCACTAGTGAGCTGTCTGCTGAAGAAGCCAGCTTTTGGGGTGTGGCGGTGCGGGTCTTGCGCAAGAGATTGCAAGCGGAAGGCATTCAGATTCCTCAGATTTCAACGGAATTAAAGAGTCGCCAACTCCAGTCGGATACACTTCAAGCGCTCTACCCAGAAGGCAAAGCCTTGACCTTATCCGCTTCTGCCTTGAATGAATACTACAAGCACCAGTACGCCTTTTATCTGCGCTATGTCTTAGGGCTACAAGAGGATGAGACCATCCGACCAGACGCTCGCAGTCATGGGAATTTCTTGCACCGAATCTTTGAAAAAGTCTTAAAAGACAGCTCCGATCAAGCTTTTGATCGACGCTTAAGTGAGGCGATTCGAGAAACCAGCCAAGAAGCAGAGTTCCAGCAATTGTATGGAGAAACTGGAGAGACCGAGTTTATTCGCAACTTGCTTCTTGATACAGCTAAAACAACGGGGCGTGTCCTCGCTCAGCAAAATGGCATCGAGACCATTGGTGAGGAGACCCTCTTTGGTGGGAGCGCCCACACCTCTTATCCTTTGTCTGATGGCCGTCTCCTGCAGCTACGAGGCAAGGTGGACCGCATTGATCAGTTAAGTGATCGGGGCGCCCTCGGAGTCGTGGACTACAAGTCTAGTCTGACGCAATTCCACTATGACAAGTTCTTTAATGGCCTGAATTCTCAATTGCCAACCTATCTTTCTGCCATTCAGGATCTGAAGGAATACCAAGCGGAGCAAGGGATTTTCGGAGCCATGTATTTGGAAATGGGAGATCCCCTAGTGGATCTGAAAAAGACCAAGACAGTAGAAGACGCCATCAATCAAATTATGAAAAGTCAACAGTACAAGGGGCTCTTTATGGCAGATCAGGCGCCTTATCTGGGCGAGGCCTATGATAAGAACAAGGCCATGATGCTGAGTAAGGAAGAGCTGGACCTGCTCCTCTTGTACAACGCTTATCTCTATAAAACAGCAGCAGAAGGGATTCTCAAAGGACAATTTGCCATCAATCCTTATAGTGAAAATGGGCGCAATATCGCACCATATGTGGAGCAGTTTAAATCCATCACAGGCTTTGAAGCCGATCGTCACCTCGGCCAGGCACGATTCTTGACCAAACTAGACCAAAAAGGAATACGCGGTGAAAAGGTGAAAGCCGCTTGGATCGAGAAGATGAAGGAGGTCTTGAACAAATGATCAAACAAGCATTTTTGACAAGAGAAGAAATCAAGGCCCTCCAGGCCCAAGAGGCAGCTTCTACCAAAGAGCAAAAGCGGACACCAGAACAGATCGATGCCATCTATAGTTCGGGGACCAATATCCTGGTGTCGGCCTCGGCTGGTTCAGGAAAGACCTTTGTCATGGTGCAAAGGATACTGGATCAGATCCAGCGAGGCATTTCGATTAAGGAGCTCTTTATCTCGACCTTTACGGTCAAGGCAGCAGGAGAGCTCAAGGAGCGTTTGGAAAGTGAACTTGGAAAAGCCCTGCAAGCGAGCGATGACCCAGAGCTCAAGCAACACCTGGCCCGTCAAATCGCAGATGTCGCCACCAGCGATATCGGAACCATGGACTCTTTTACCCAAAAGGTCCTAACGCGCTATGGCTATTTGCTTGGGTTGGCGCCTCAGTTTCGCATTTTACAAAATGCCAGTGAGCAACGCCTCTTACAAAATGAAGTCTTTCAAGCTGTTTTTGACCGCTATTACCAAGGGGAAAACCAAGAAGCCTTTGTGCAGATGGTCAAGAATTTCACCGGCCAGCGCAAAAATTTATCCTTGTTTAAAGAGCAGGTCTACCAGATCTATGATTTTCTTCAGTCGACCAGTGATCCGGAGAAATGGCTGGAAGAGCATTTCCTAAAAGGCTATGAGGAGACTGATTTTGAAAAGGTTGAAGGCGATCTGATGGAGAACATCCAGCAGGCCCTTTATGAGGCAGAAAGCTTTTTTGCCTTTCATTTGTCCAATGAGGGCCAAGCATTTGGTAAGGCCAAATATTTGGAAGCTGTAGAAGAGGTGCTCGATCAGATTGGAATCCTGACAGGTCGCACCAATAAAGAACAACTGACCTCTGTCCTAAAGGCGGTCGTGGCGATTAGTCGGGCTTCAAATGGGGGAGCTTTGACCAATAGAGCCCGAAAGGAAGAGTTGAAAGAGTTAGTCACGGCTTATAACCAGGATAAAACCATACATATCAACCGCCTCAGAGACTTGGAAAATCAGCTCTATCAGCTGGAATTTCAACAAGCCTACCACCAAGAAGAAGGCCCCATGCTCTCCTTGCTACGGGACTTTATCAGAGACTTTGCTCGCGCTTATCTGGAGCGAAAAATCCAAGAAAAAGCTTATGAATTTGGGGATATTAGTCATTTTGCGATTCAAATTTTAGAGCAATTCCCAGAGGTGAGACAAGCCTTTCAAGAGCGTTATCATGAGGTCATGGTCGATGAGTACCAGGATACCAACCATACCCAAGAGCGGATGTTGGATTTGCTGTCAAATGGCCACAATCGCTTCATGGTGGGGGATATCAAGCAATCCATTTACCGCTTCCGTCAGGCAGATCCACAGATTTTCAATGATAAATTTAAAGCCTTCCAAGAAGAAGGGGCGAAAGGGCGGTTGATCCTCCTCAAGGAAAATTTCCGGAGTCATGTGGAGGTATTGGACGCGACCAATGATGTCTTTCGCCATTTGATGGACGAAGAGGTGGGCGAGATTGACTACAATCAAACCCACTATCTGGTTGCAGGAAGCGACAAGCAGCGGATGGCCTTGCCACAACATCAAGCAGAATTTTTGCTTTATGATGGCACCCAAGACCAGGAAGAAAAGAACGAAGACGAGGAAGCTGCTTCTGGACTCGAGACGGTTTCCAAGGGAGAAATTCTCCTTGTTATCAAAGAAATTTTACGCCTTCATCGGGTAGAAAAAGTGCCCTTTAAAGAGATCACTCTCTTGACCGCGACTCGAACTCGAAATGACGCGATTCTGGAAGCCTTTGACCAGTATCGTATCCCGATTGTGGCAGATAGTGGACAGGCGCATTATCTTGAGTCACTGGAAGTGATGGTCATGTTGGATACCTTGCGGACCATTAACAATCCCTTGCATGATTATCCCTTAGTAGCCCTCATGAAATCCCCCATGTTTGACTTTGATGAAGATGAGTTGGCACGGATTTCCTTGCAGACCCTTCCAGAGCAAAAGCAAATGGCCTTCTACCACAAGGTCCAGTTAGCCCTTGAAAAGACTGCAGAGCATGCAAATCTGATTGATGCCAAGCTCTCAGCTAAAATCGAGAACTTCCTCCAGGTTTTATCTACTTGGCGGATTGCTGCTAAGACCTCTTCGCTCTATGATTTGCTGTGGAAAATTTATGAGGATCGCTATTACTATGACTATGTCGGCGCCCTTCCAAATGGGGCCCAGCGCCAGGCCAACCTCTATGCCTTGACGCTTCGGGCCAATGATTATGAAAAAGCCAGCTTTAAGGGTTTGTCGCGCTTCATTGCCATGATCGACAAGGTAATCGAAAATGAACACGATTTGGCCAGCGTCCCTCTTGCAGCACCAAAAGATGCCGTCCAGCTCATGACCGTCCATAAGAGTAAAGGGCTGGAATTCAAGTATGTCTTTATTCTCAATATGGACAAGGCCTTTAACCGCAAGGATCAATCGGGACCGATTATCCTCAGTCGCCAAAAAGGGATCGGCTTCAAATATGTTGCGAACCTGCCGGTTGAGACAGAGAATCCAGCTGCTCCAGAAACCATTCGCCTGCAGATCGAAACACCTTGCTACCAACGGAACGTGGATGAAACAAAATTGGCCACAATTTCTGAGCAGATGCGTCTTCTTTATGTCGCTATGACACGGGCCGAGCTCAAGCTCTATCTGGTCGGAAAAGGCCGGGAGGACAAACTGCGTGATACCGATTGGGGGACCAGTCGCAATGGCAAATTGGATCCAGAGAAGCGAAAAGAATGGACCTCTTATCAGGACTGGCTCTTTGCCATTCAAGATGTGTTTACTAAAAATACCCTGGCCTATGACACGCGTTTTGTGACAGATGAAGACCTGACACCAGACCAGCTGGAACCGCTAGAGAAGGATTCTCGCCTGGATCAGCTCAAGGATGTCCGTCAGTCGGAGGATATTCGTCGGGCCTTGGATATCTTGGAAAATGTTGATCGCCTCAATCAGCTCTATGCTCCGGCCATTCATTTACCAAGCGTCCGTACACCAAGTCAGATCAAGAAATTCTACGAACCGGTCATGGATGCCAATGGCGTCCAAATTATGGATGCGAAGACTATGACGCCTGACTTTGAGCTGCCAACTTTTGGTCAAGAAAAAGCCGTTACAGGAGCCCAGGTCGGTAGTGCAGTCCATGAACTCATGCAGCGCGTGCCTCTTGGAGAAGAAATCACGCTGGATACGCTGCATCAAGCCTTGGAGCAAGTTCAAGCAGAGCCAGCGGTCAAGGCCCGCATCAAGCTAGAGGCCATCCTTGCTTTCTATGAGACGCCTTTGGGGACCTTGCTTCAAAAAGAGGCCTCTCGAGTCCGGCGCGAAGCTCCCTTTGCCATGCTGAAGAAAGATCCAGCTAGTGGTGAGGACTTTGTCGTGCGGGGGATCTTGGATGGTTACGTGGTGCTAGAAGACCGGATCCTGCTCTTTGATTATAAGACGGATCACTACAAGGTTCCTAGTCAATTGGTCGAACGCTATCGGGATCAGCTCGATCTCTATGCAGAAGCTCTTCGTCGTTCTTATGGCAAAGAGCAAGTAGAAAAATACCTCGTGCTTCTAGGTGGCCCCCATCTAGAAGTGGTGAAAGTGGAGTAAACCATGGCAATTGCACAGAAAAACATCGAACGGATCCAAAGAATGGAAGGTTATTTGAATGACTATGCCAAGACTTTGGAAGAAACCAAAAAAGCAGTGGATCAGCTAAGAGAGCATCAAGAAAGCTATATCCAACTGCGCGATTATTATAGTAGTCAGGCCTATTTTGATGATTTGGACTTGTCTAATCAAGCTGACTTTCCTGCAGATCTACCTTGTGGTGTCTTGTCCGAAGATGCCGTCTATGATTTGTTAGACGAGCATTTTCAGATGGGAGTGGAACTCTTGGAGATCGCAACGAAGATGATCAAAGAACGGTGAAATCATTTTTTATATTTTATCTTTCCTTAGGTGACGGCGGACGCTAGGTGAAATTATCCAGTGGATGATTTCAGCAATCCATGAAGTTCCATAGCTAATTATTGAGCCCCTTCGCTTTTGAAATTCTTTGCTCAGGCTAAAACAGTTCCCCAAACTGTTTTACTCTCAATAATTCCGAGTACCTGAAACAGATGCTGTTTCAGGTACTTTTGTCACTGCGGAAAGAAAAATATAGTTAAATAATAGTATAGAAAATAGAAATATAGTTTTGAAGAGCCATCTTTATATGTTAAGCGTTTACAATTATAACTATATAGTGTAGAATATAGTTATTAAAAACACTACTTGTAGTATTATTTGGGAGGTTCTTATGAACAAAAAAGTTAAAAAGTTATTAGGGTATGGACTAGTGAGCTTAATGCTATGTGGTCCAGCGTTAGTTAGTAAGGTTGGTGCGGAAGAATCTGGATCTATCCAAACCACAGTCCAATTTAAAAATCATAAAGATGGTAGCCAGTCAGTTATAGGTAAGACAACGCCAAATACTAGATTAAGAATTGGTTATGATGGTACGGTAGAGACTGTATCCGATGGAGAAGGAAATTATGAATTGAAGATCCCAAGTGAGAATGCTTTTAAGAATTATGAAAGGTTTACAATTTATAAAATTAATTCTGATGGAAACTCACATTATGATACGGATGGTGTTGCAGATACTGAAGCTCCAAGTATTCCAGATTTTTATCTCATAGCAGGAGATAAAGTGATTAAAGGACAAGCAAATTACAATGATAGAGATGGAAATGCAACATTTAAAATAATTTTACCAAATGGAGATACCAAAGAGACTTCTACTGATTCTGAAGGAAGATGGGAATTTGAATTACCTGATGTCGCTCCAGGTAAAAAAATTAAAATCATTTCAAGTGACAAAGCTGGTAATATTTTAGAAAAAGAAATTGCAGTTTCTGAAGTTGAATCTCCAGAAGTGAATAAATCCATTCAGTATAGTCCTAATTATCAAACTTTATCGGGATATACCTATCCAAATTCTACAGTATATGTATTGTTACCAGATGGTACTAAATTATCTGCTGAAACAGGAGATAATAATTATTATACAATTAATATTCCTGAGGAACACTATTTTTATAAAGGTGAAGGAAAAGCAGAAGTTTGGGTTTCTAAAAATAACAAATTTGAATCAAATAAAGTAGAAGTTGAAGGCTTTTCTGATGATAAGTCTAGCCTATATAATTATGGTACAAGTGCAAATAATAATGATTTTCACATAAAACGAGATGGTAGTCAGTCCTATGTAGGATATATCAGTGGTTTTTATTCCGGAATACAGGCTAAATTAGTTCTTCCAGATGGTTTTGTTATTGAGACTAGAACTGAAGATGGAGGCAGGGCAACATTTAATATTCCTGCTAAACATGCGTTAAAAAATGGTGAAAAAGGCCTTGTTACGTTAAAATCCCCAGGGGGAATTATAAATGGTGAATTTACCGCTTATATTGTGTCACCTGAATTAGGTGAAATTAATAGTCCAATTGAAGGAAGTAATACTATTGGGGGAGTAGTCAATCAGCATATAAAAGAAGAAAATTCTGATGAGGATAAATCAAAAATTTCTCTAATTCATGTTACTCTTCCAAATGGCAAAGAACGTTTAGTTAGACCTGATAGTAAAGGAAATTGGATTTTATCAACTCCTGTATTAAAAAAAGGAGATGTACTTAAAGTATCTACAGAAGATATTGTCGGTAATATATCAGAGCCCTATATTATTAAAGTTGGAGAGACTCCATCAGTGGTGAAACCAGAAAATAATAAAGAAGAACAAAAGGTAAATAACGAACAAGGTACAAATAACGAAACTGAGAAGAAAAGTGAAAGTAAAGAAAAAGGAAAAACGGAAGTTAAACCTACTGAAGAAAAAGTAACATCAAGTTCTCAAACTAGTCAAATAGGAACAAGTAAAGAGACTGATTTGAATAAAACATCAGGTGATAAAATTTTAAATTCAAACTCTAATGTTTCAAAAGATAAGCAAATTACTTCTAATAGTGATCGTAAAGAGAACAATGGTACAGTAGTAGGTGAGAAATCTAAAACTGGATATTCTAATAATACGAAATCAGGCTTAACTTCTTCTGTTCAGAAAGTCCAAGGTAAGCAAAATAAGTCATTACCAAATACTGGTACAGTAAATCATTTGTTTGCTATGATTTCAGGTCTTGTTTCATTTATAGTTGGATCAGTCATTTTTAGACTGAAAAGAAGCAACTAACAATCACACAAAAAAAGCTCCGGTTTCCCGGAGCTTTTTGAATGATTAGTGTGAGACACGGCGACGTGCTGCTTTTTTGCGGTTTTCTTCGATGAAAGCTGCTTTTTGTTCTTCTGGTTCAATTACTTTCTTCTTGAATGTGTAAACTGCACCTGCGACAGCAGCAACTGTACCAGCAACACCAGTAACAAAACCTTTACCAAATCCTTTAGCCATGAGAATTTCTCCTTTTCTGAACTTTAAATATTTATGTTATAATATATGGTAACGAAAAAACGTGAATTTTGCAAGGAAAAACGATGAAAACCAAGATAATTGTGATTGTGGGACCGACTGCTGTTGGGAAAACAGCTCTTGCGATCGATTTAGCGCAAGCCCTCAATGGTGAAATTATCAGTGGCGATAGTCAACAAGTCTATCGCAAGCTGGATATTGGAACAGCCAAGGCGACACTAGAAGAGCAAGCTGCAGCTCCCCATCATTTGATCGATGTGCGGGAGGTGACCGAGTCTTACTCGGCTTTTGATTTTGTAAGAGAAGCTAAGACTGCGATTGAGGATATCACAGCTCGAGGCAAGCTTCCTATCATTGCAGGTGGGACGGGTCTTTACATCCAAAGTCTGCTTGAAGGTTATCATCTAGGTGGTGAAGTTCCTCATGAAGAGATTCTGTCCTATCGCGCCCAATTGGACTTGTTGTCGGACGAAGACTTGTACCAAAGGGTAGCGGAGCAAGGACTTGTGATTCCTCAGCTTAATCGCCGTCGGGCCATGCGGGCTCTTGAAATTGCGCATTTTGGGCAGGACCTCGCAAACGAAGAGACCGATTATGAACCCTATCTCATCTGTCTAGATGATGAACGGTCCTTGATCTATGAGCGCATCAATCGCCGAGTAGATCGCATGCTAGAGGAAGGCTTGCTGGATGAAGCCCGGTGGCTCTATGATGACCATCCGGAGGTTCAGGCAGCTAAAGGCATTGGTTACAAGGAACTCTTTCCTTACTTTAAGGGAGTGCAGAGCTTAGAGGAAGCTAGTGAGATCCTCAAGCGCAATACGCGTCGTTTTGCCAAACGCCAGCTGACTTGGTTTCGAAATCGAATGGAAGTGACCTTTTACGCCATTTCTGCCCCCCACTTCAAGGAGCAGGTTCTTGCAGATGTAAAGGAGTTTTTACAGCATGATTGAAACAGAAAAAAAACAAGAACGCATCCTTTTGGTCGGTGTGGAACTTCAAGGCATGGACAATTTTGACATGTCTATGGAGGAGTTGGCGAGCCTGGCTAAAACAGCTGGTGGAGATGTCCGGGGCTCCTATACACAAAAGCGGGAGAAATACGATACTAAGACCTTTGTCGGCTCAGGAAAACTAGAAGAAATCGCACAAATGGTCGAAGCAGATGAGATTACAACGGTAGTGGTCAATAACCGCCTGACCCCCCGGCAAAATGTCAATTTAGAAGAAATCCTAGGGGTTAAAGTCATTGACCGGATGCAGCTGATTCTAGATATCTTTGCCATGAGGGCTAGGAGTCATGAAGGGAAGTTGCAGGTGCACTTGGCCCAGCTCAAATACCTCTTGCCACGCCTTGTCGGTCAAGGGATCATGCTCAGCCGTCAGGCTGGGGGAATTGGTTCTCGTGGTCCAGGGGAAAGTCAGTTGGAGTTGAACCGCCGGAGTGTTCGCAATCAAATTACCGATATCGAGCGCCAGCTCAAGGCTGTTGAAAAGAACCGGGAAACCCTTCGTGAAAAACGCTTGGAATCACCTGTCTTCAAGATTGGTTTGATCGGCTATACCAATGCAGGAAAGTCGACCATTATGAATCAAATGACTAGTAAGAGCCAGTATGAAGCCGATGAACTCTTTGCGACTTTGGATGCCACAACCAAGAGCATCCACCTAACAGGCAATCTGCAAGTGACCCTGACCGATACGGTTGGCTTTATTCAGGACTTGCCGACAGAGTTGGTTTCGAGCTTTAAGTCGACCCTGGAAGAAAGTAAGAATGTAGACCTCCTGGTCCATGTCATAGATGCTTCTGACCCCAATCATGAAGAGCATGAAAAGACCGTGCTTTCGATCATGAAGGACCTGGATATGCTGGAGATTCCTCGCTTGACCCTTTACAACAAAGCAGACAAAGTAGCAGACTTTACCCCAACCCAGACACCTTTTAGCTTGATTTCAGCGCGCTCTGAGACAGCCCGTGAAGATCTCCAGGCTTTGCTTCTAGAAAAACTGAGAGAGCTCTTTGTTCCCTTTACCATTCGCGTTCCCTTTTCAAAATCTTATCGGACACATGATCTAGAAACAGTAGCGATCATTGACCAGCGCGAATTTGAAGAAGACGTCGAGGT
Organism: uncultured Streptococcus sp.; assembly: GCF_959025735.1. Classification (GTDB taxonomy): domain Bacteria; phylum Bacillota; class Bacilli; order Lactobacillales; family Streptococcaceae; genus Streptococcus. Next base: position 7,310 of record NZ_CAUFJQ010000027.1, on the reverse strand, counting down.
CATTCAAGGCTATATTGCAGAGAAAAATAAGTGGAAGTTGGAAGAATTTTATGACGGATTACGTTGATTTAGCAATAAAATATGGAGGCTATACCAGCCTCGATCGGGTCTACCTGACCAATCTTTTAAGCACGATCCCTGAGGAATTGCGTCTCCGTGTGATTACGCCTCCCCCAAGTGTGATCAACGCTTATTTCGCTGAGCTCTATCAAAAGAAGAGCCCCAAGGAGGCCATGGATTATTTCTTGGACTTGAGCCGGGCATTTGACTTATTCACAGTTCAGCAAAGCTTTGATGAACGAAAGCCCTTTATTCGCCTCAATTTATATGGGAAGTCTTATGGCTTGGCTTACGTAAATGAAGAGCTAGCCTGTGTCTTTGCTGAACATCCAGCAGAGGCTATCACTCCTGCCATTTTATTTGAAGTCGCAGAGATCTTTCCACATTGTTTGGTCTTCGAAAAAGATGGCAAGATCTGCTTGCAAGAGGCTGAACCAGAAGGGGTCACTAAAACAGAAGCCCTCTCAGCCCTAACTGACTTGATGACCTTGGAAGATGGACGCTTGAAACTGTCAGGATATAACCAAGAAGAGCTCCTCGAGCTAGCGCAAGCCTACCCTGGCGACCTTTCTTTCCGTTCAGAGAACCGGACGGCCATGATTTATATAGATAGAAAGTAGACAATGGACATTCAATTTTTAGGAACGGGAGCTGGGCAACCCTCAAAAGCCCGTAATGTATCGAGCTTGGCGCTCAAATTGCTAGATGAGATCAATGAAGTCTGGCTCTTTGATTGTGGTGAAGCGACACAGAATCAAATTTTAGAAACGACCATTCGTCCGCGAAAGGTTAGCAAGATCTTTATTACTCACCTACACGGAGACCATATTTTTGGTTTGCCAGGTTTCCTCTCTAGTCGGGCCTTTCAGGCCAATGAAGAGCAGACGGATCTAGATATCTATGGACCAGTAGGAATCAAATCCTTTGTGATGACTAGTCTTCGCGTATCAGGCTCTCGGCTACCTTACCGCATCCATTTTCATGAATTCGATGAACATTCTCTGGGTAAGATTTTAGAAACTGATAAATTCACGGTTTACGCGGAAGCTTTGGACCATACCATTTTCTGCGTGGGTTATCGGATCATGCAAAAGGACCTTGAAGGAACACTCGATGCAGACAAGTTGAAGGCGGCGGGTGTTCCCTTTGGACCGCTCTTTGGCCAGGTTAAAAATGGACAAGATGTCACCCTGGAAGATGGCACTAAGATCATTGCTGCGGATTATATTTCAGCCCCTCGGCCTGGTAAGATTATCACGATCCTAGGAGATACCAGAAAGACCGATGCCAGCGTCCGCCTTGGAGTCAATGCGGATGTCCTCGTCCATGAGTCTACCTATGGCAAGGGTGATGAGAAGATTGCTCGTAAGCATGGGCATTCGACCAATATGCAGGCAGCAGAAGTGGCGCGTGAAGCAGGGGCCAAGCGACTTCTACTCAACCATATCAGTGCTCGCTTCCTCTCTAAGGACATCAGCCAATTGCGCAAGGATGCGTCCAGCATTTTTGAAAATGTCTATGTGGTCAAAGATTTGGAAGAAGTGGAGATCTAAGATGCGAACCATTCTCATAACAGGAGCAAGTGGAGGTTTGGCACAGGAAATGGTCAAGCTCCTCCCTGAAGACCGACTAATTCTCTTAGGGAGAAATCAAGAAAAACTGGAAAAACTCTATGCCAGTCATCTTCATGCCGAATGCATCGGGATTGATATCACTGATTCCTCAGCCGTCCAAGATTTGGTAGAAGATCTCTATCAGCGCTATGGACAGATCGATATCTTGGTCAACAATGCAGGCTATGGGATCTTTGAAGAGTTTGACCAGATTACCAATGAGCAAATTCATGCCATGTTTGAAGTCAATACCTTTGCCCTCATGCAGCTTTCACGCTTGATGGGTGCGCACATGAAGGAAGCAGGCAAGGGACACATTGTCAATATCGTCAGCATGGCGGGTCTCGTTGCAACCGCTAAATCCAGCCTTTATTCTGCTACTAAATTTGCGGCCATTGGCTTCTCCAATGCCCTGCGTTTGGAACTGATGTCCTTTGGTGTCCATGTGACGACGGTCAATCCAGGCCCCATTCGGACCACTTTCTTTGATCAGGCAGACCCTGACGGAAGCTATGTCAAAGCTGTGGACCGCTACATTTTGGAACCAGACTTTGTGGCTAAGAAGATTGTGAAGAACTTTGGAAAAGCAAAGCGCGAGCTCAATTTGCCTTGGCTCTTGAACCTAACTCACAAGCTCTATACCCTTTTCCCACGCATCTCAGACAAGCTAGCCAGCAAGATGTTCAATTTCAAATAGGAGGAGATCGATGGCCGCGAATATTCAAGCTTATTTAGAAAACCTCCGGCAACCCTGGGGACAGATCTATTATGATATCCTTTTTGCTCAATTACAGGACATCAAGGGGAAGCGGGTGCTTGATTTCGGCAGTGGTTTTGGCCTTGTAGCCAACCACCTGGCACAAGACAATGAGGTCCTAGCTGTGGAGCCTAATGAGGAAATGGTAGCCTTGCGGGTCCAGGATCATCCTTACCAGCAACTCGTCGGAAGTCTGGACCAGATAGAGAGCTTTGAAGATGCCAGCTTTGATGTCATCCTCTGCCACAATGTCTTGGAGTATGTAGAGGATCGCAAGGTGGTTCTCAAGGAATTCACTCGTCTCTTGAAACCAGGTGGCCTGCTCTCTATCGTCAAGCACAATGAGGTTGGCCGCGTCCTGCAGACCGTAGTTTTTGAAAATGATACTCAGAAGGCTCTCGATTTGCTAGCAGGCCACGATCTGGAAACCCACTCCATGGGCTTGGCTCAGGCCTATGATCTCTATCTAGCTATTGAAGATCTAGCCCTCGAAGTTCAGGACTACCAAGGGATCCGTGTCTTTTATGCCTTACAGGACAATCGCTTCAAGGGCCAAGAAGGCTGGCGAGAGTCTATGCTCAAGATGGAGTTGGCGGTCTGTCCAGAGTCCCCTTACAGGGATATCGCCTTCTTCCAGCACTATACCTTAAAAAGGAGTTAAGATGTTAGATTACAAACAAGAGAATCCAGCGATGGCAGACTTACTCGCATTGTACAGCTCAGTCGGCTGGACTAATTATACCAACAACCCAGCTATGCTAGCAGAAGCTGTCAAAGCCAGTCTCTGGCAGTTGGCAGTCTATGATGAGAAAGAGCTCGTCGCCTACATTCGCTTGGTAGGAGATGGCCACTCTGTTATTTTTGTGCAGGACCTTTTGGTACGGCCAGATCACCAGCGCCAAGGCATTGGAAAGAAACTCTTAGAAGAGGCTTTAGGGACTTTCCCAAATGTCTACCAACGGCTTCTTGCCACTGAACGTAGCGAGAAAAATTTAGCCTTTTACCAGTCCCTCGGCTTTGTCGAACTTTCCGAGCAAGCCTGTACAGGGATGATCTATATGAAATAAAGAGAGTGGGACAGAAATCGGTAATTCGTTAGAATTCGATTTCGTCGTCCCACCTCCGCACAGTTGAGTAGGGCTGTAAAAGCTGATGAAATCAGCGTAGTAGAGCCCACTCAACCACTGCGTCTTGCTCGACAATCCAAAAATAATTGAGAGGCTAGGACTTTTGTTCCAGCCTTATCTATTTGACTGACAAAAGGGGGGATTGATGGTAAAATGAGGATGAGATTAGGAGGAGATGGAATGAAGAAGAAAATAAAATGGGGCCTTGTCTTATGTTCGGTACTTATGCCAGTATGTTTGAGTGCCTGCAAACAAGGAACTGTGGAAAAACAAGGTTCTTCGAATAAAGAAGTACAGAAGAAAATCGATCGAAAAAACATTCATTTTGACAAGACAGGACCAGCTGCATCATTTGATTGGGATGCAAAGAACAGTATCAGATACATAACGTTTGAAAAACTTCCACAATATATGAGGTCAGATGATAGCGATGGTATTTCAATATATGGACAGCAACCGAATGAAGCCTCTCTATCTGAGGAAGGAAGGGTTCAAAAAGCTTTGCAGGTCGTTGAAGGAGTCTATGTAGATCCAAGGGGAATAGACACAGTAATCAAGGCCAATGGGGCAAAAAATCAAGAGGATATGTATACTCGACTCTGGAACGATTATATTATCCCTAAAATTGAAAAAAACAGTAGTACTTTTGATCCAAATACTTATGTGGAATATCTTGGTGAGAAGTACCCCCTCAAAATATATGGTCCCATGTATTTGAAGCTCATGACGAATGCATTGAGCTTTGGAAAAAAATATGAATTAAAGGGCTATGCAGTTAAGGGAAACAAAGTATTTATTCGCATTCAGGTACCAACGTACTTCCCAGAGCTTTTATCGAGAGGGAATAAATATTATAAAAAGCCTAATGAGTCAGATTTCAATCAAGCCTTCTATGATTGGCTCGATGAATTCCATCAAAGGTATGCTGAAAAAGAAACAAATCGAGATGATCATATTTCCTATATCATGCTTTCAACAGTTTTACAACAGTTAGTTAACAAAAATTTCGAGGCAACCTCATTATCCGGTTATGCTTATAGTAAAACTTCGCCTACGGAATTCACGGTTGAAATGGAAGTGACAAATCAAGGTGATGTTCTAATTGATTTAAAAAACTTGGCTATTCTCTTACAAATCCCTCAACAAATGAAGAGGGATAATCAGTATGGTAAGCAAGATGAGAATAATATCTTTTGGACCATCCCATCTGGAAATAATAGTGATGGACAAAAGGTAAAAGAAAAATTAAAGAATTTTAACCCAAAAAATCCTGTTAAAAGCTATGCGATTGGAGAGCCAGTTCTATTTGCTAATGGCTTAGAAGTTACTCTGAATAGTGTAACAGACGATCCAAATTTGGATGTTCAGGATGATCAAGACCGTATCGATACAAGGAAAAAACAACATCGATTGATCGTCGAATTCACCATATCGAATACAACACCTCTCAGTATTGAAAATACTCCAGATTATACAAATGTAGATCTCTATGATGGCCATGGCAAATCTGCTTATATGTTGAATAATACTTTAAATTACAAACAGCCAACAGTCCTTGAAGCAGGAGAATCTGGTATATATAAAATTAACTATTTAACAGATGGGGATGGACCATTTACGGTTGTTTATGGTGATGCAAAATGGGTCGTTCAAAAATAGTCATGTCATATAATAGGAACTTCTCAATTATCATTAGAATTTTCAATCGGTTCATATGTTGTTCAGATATGACTGCTGTAAAAAATTAATCGATTAGGTCGGATTTAGCAAGGAGGTCAGGCTATGAAGCCCAACTATTTCAAACTATTCGCAGGAATTCCACTTATTCTTTGTTTCTTTCTTCTTTCCAGTTGCAAGATCATGAAACCGAGTGATTATAAAAAGGCGAAGGAAGTAGTCAGCAGTGAGCTTGCTAAGGTTGGTCTGCATGGGGATGTGACCATAAACAAACTGGATTGGACTGCTTTGGAATTCCCACAGTATCATGTAAGCTACACCTACTCTGAGCAAACCTATGATGATCGAACGGTGTCATTAGAACAGAAAACAACTTTTGCGGGTGACTGGTCAGATTCATATAATGACCATCTTCCAGAATATAAGAAAGCTTTTTTGGAGCAGAAATCGATTAAAGAACTGGAAGATAAAATTGAGAAACAATTAAAGAAGCAAAAGATCGGTCTCCCTATTCATTTCATTAGTTTCTTTGGGGACTTTTTTAAAGAAGAGAAAGAGGCAAGATTGGATGCCATTGCCACTCAAAATCTTAAAGAAGGAAAGAAGGACTTTGCTGGCTACTATCAGATTCCTTTTCAGACTCTAATTGACCAAGGGTTAGTTTATATGACCATTTATATAGATGATGCCGTATCCGTTAAGGAGCAAGACCTAAAAGCGGCAGCTAAAAAGCTAGATGCGAGTAAATTACCAGATGGTTCCTATAATTTCTACTATTCCAATCATAAAGATGATTCGGATGACACGCTCAGCTACTCCTTCAAAGTTAAAGAAGGGAAAGTTGTTTTTTATGAAGATCAAAACAAACCAGAATAAGAGAAGCAGATACAAAAAAAGATCTAGTCACGTTTGACTAGATCTTTCATGTTTCTTAGAAGTCTTCTTTCTTCTTAAGTGTCATAGAAGCAATAGCTGTAGCGACGAATGTCAAACCAGTTACAAGAAGTCCTAAATGATCTTCAGTTCCTGTTGAAGGAAGAGATTTTTTATTTTCTTTAGGTTTGTCACTAGATTTAGGTTTGTCGTTAGACTTAGGTTTATCTCCATTTGGTGATGGAGTTTTAGGTTTGCTATTACTTGGTGTTGGTATATTTGGAATATCTGTTGATGGTGGAGGTGGAAGAAGTTTATTCACCACGTTTCCTTTATCAACAACAAGGTTTGTAGCAGCAACATAGTCGCTTACAGAAACTTTGATAACTTCATTTGAAAGTTGGTAACCACTTGGAGCAGAGAGCTCTTTAATCACGTAATCTTTCGCTTCAAATCCAACAAAGCTTGCAAGCCCATCTTGACCAGAAATTGCTTGCGCTTGGCCTTGTCCATATGGGTTGGCAACAGGTGTCACACCATCTGCTTCAAAGAGTCCAAATACTGCACCAGCAAGGAAATCACCCTTTTCATCTACTTTACGAACCTTAAGGGTGTAAAGTTTCAATTCAGGAATATCAATTGTTGGTGGGGTTGGTGGGATCACCTTGTTGATAAAGGTTTTCTTTTCACCGTATGAAACAACTGCTTGGATAGCGTTTGATGCTTCATCTTTTGTGACGGTAACTGTGACATCTACTTGACCTTCGTCATATTGGATGTTTGCCTTATCAGCTGGAACGACTTCTTTAATGGTATATTTATGAGTACCAATCATCGCTTCCGTGTAGGCGATCGCATCAAATGTCACTGTACCATCTGCAGCATTTTGTTTTGTTTGAAGAACAGTTCCATTTTCATCCAAGAGGTTAAAGCTAAATTCACCACCTTGAAGGTCACGACCTTCTAAAATCTTGCTTGTGGTAATTTGTTTTTCACTTGGAGTTGGAGGTGTCGGAGGTGTATACGTGTTAGTAAAAGTAGGAGTATCCTTTTTACCGTCGTATTGCACATCCGCATTCAATTGTCCATTTTCGTCTTTTGTAACAGTCACTGTTACAAAATGAACAGATTCATCATAAGTAATTGCTGATTCCGGTGTAGCTGGTTTTTGTTCAACAATTGTGTAGGTGAACGTACCAGCTT
>NZ_CAUFJQ010000026.1 GCF_959025735.1 uncultured Streptococcus sp. | reverse complement strand
CGCCAACCAGTCCTAACAGACAGCCTGAAAATACTAAGGGGATCTTTTTCATCGGAAGCTCCAATCATTTTATCGCTTTCAGTATACCATAAAAACAAAGGCAACATCATCAAAAAACGAAGTTGGAGAATACCAACTTCGTTCAGATTGAAGATAAAGTCATATAAAAACTTTCCTTAGGTGAGTACGGACGTCAGCGAACTTCTTCGAAGTTCCATGACTAATTATTGAGCCTAAGGTCTCAATAATTCCGAGTGCCTGAAACGTTATTGTTTCAGGCACTTTTCTCACAGCGGAAAGTTTCGGTATTTTCTTGAATCGATTTTAAAAATGGAACTCATTTTTGTTTTTTTGCAGAATCGCTTAACTTATTTTAATTTAAAATAGTTTGTCTACATTCTAACTTCTTTTTATCCATTCTATTAAAGACTAGGCCTGTACGACCATCATATAAAGAAATAAGGATACGAGAAAGACGATACTAACAACGAGGGTCGCTAGCTTGAGTCCACGGTGGGACCGCCAGTAACTTGGTTTTCCTAGGTTACTGGTCGCATCTGTTGAAAGCGATTGTTGTTGGCGAGGCTGCAGGGTGATCAGAACCACAAGAGCGAGGGATAAGATCGAGATCCCGATTGCAAATACCATTTCCATCTTAGGATCCTCCTAACACTCTGAAGAGGGTAAAAATAACTCCCAGCAGAATCACCAAACCAATGATCACATTAAAAGTAACATTGATCTTTTCAGAACGTGTCGTCTTTTCTTTTTCGGCAGGACGGCGTTTGAGAGACTCCATCCGTCCTTCTACTTCTTTGTAAAATAAATCTTTCTTACGATCACTCACTGTGTCCACCTATCCCTTCTTGCAAGCGAGCTTTGAAAACAGCTGGCTCAACGCTACTTGATTGGGCAATTTGTTGTGCGACGGCTTCTCTGTAGTTATCCACAGATTGGTAGATTTCCTGGATACGGGCCACCATATCTGCTTCTTTTCCTTGATCAAAGATATTGGCTTGTGCGAGGAAGTGGCGGTCATGCAGGGTATGGCTAAAGGTAAGGATGACTTGCTGGTGTTCGAAGGCCTTGCGAACAATACCTTGCACCTCTGCATAGTGGTTGATATCCAGATAAATACTAGAGACCTTAAGCAACTCTTTGATCCGCTCTTGACTGATATTTTGGTACAAGACCACATTTGGATAGCGGACCATAGACAAGAGGCTCGCAGACATCTCCGTCAAAGCTGCTACACGGAAGGTCACATTCGGCAAATTCTCTACTAGGTAGGTCAAGGCTTCGATCTGATCCGAATTAGTCAAAACAAAGGCGTCTTTACGGATATCGTCTTTCACCTTGAAATCATACAGGTAGCCAAGGGGTCCAAAATAGCTATGCTGATCTTGCGAGGTCAACTGCAAAGCGCGATGATAGGTCGCGTTTTGCGGAATCAAGATCTTCTTGGTCCGGATTTCTGGGCTCTTTAGAATCAACTGCATGTTGCCCGGAAGGCTGTCGTGAAGAGGCTCTTGCCACACCAAGACGTCGCGTCCTTTGATGCCTTTATTGCCTAGCTGGAGACTAATGCTAAAGGAGGTAGCCAGCGTATTGTAGACCAAACCATCTAGATCAAAACCACGATACTCTAGATAAAAGACAAAGTAATCTAAGCGATTCTTGAAAATCCGCATGGGTTGATGGTCCAAGGTCAAGATCAAATCCCCTGTTTGGTGATTCTCTGTCAAGCGCTCGATATCCCCTTCAAAATAAGTGGTCACCAAATACTGTCCCTGATCACCACAAGTCGTTACAGCAATCTTACGACCGTATTGGTCATAGTGCTCAATCATGACCACTTGCCCCTTATCATCTAACCACTCTAAGCGCTCGACGATGCGTTTATAGGAAGCAGCATGGTACACAATTCGAGCCTTTTCCTGACCATAGTAGGTCACTTTTCCCGAACTATTATCCCCAGAAACTTCCCAGAAATCAGGCACTGGAACTTCATTAAAGTAGCGTCCGCGCTTCTCTCCTTTTGCTTGTCCTAAGAAATAGATAAAGGGAGATTCGACACCGTCTGGTAAGAAACCATTTGGCTCCAAAACAACGGTCGGGTGGTCAAAGCCAGACTCTTTCATAGAGTGGAGCAAGTCTTGGCTTTCACGAGAATAACTATCAAATACGTTCAGCATGTGTCACCTCTTCTATCAATTGTGCCCAAGCTTCTTCTACTCGGCTGGTCAAAAAGTCTTCTGCACGCGCATAAGATGCTTGACGCATGCTGGCTAGATCATTTTTTTTGTATAGCTGGATCATTTTTTCCGCAAAGGCAGCAGCGATCTGGTCGACCACTTGATCTGCTGATGGTGGAATGAGATAGCCATTTTTACCTTCTGTGACAAAGGTCTGGTTGCCATAAGGAACGTCAAAACCGATAATTGGAAGTCCAGAACCAATCGCTTCCATCAAGGTCAACCCAAAGCCTTCACTGGTCGACGCGGACAGGTAAACCTCATAATTCTTGTAAATTTCCTCTAGATTGGCATGCCCTTTGAGATGGATATAGTCTGCTGCCCCCAATTCATCAATTAGAGAACGCAACTTGCCTTCTTCTCCACCTTTTCCATAGATGTCAAAAGACAGTTCTGGCAATTCTTTTTTGGCGCGCACCACTGCTCGCACCAACCAGTCAATATGCTTTTCTGTCGCCAAACGAGAGGCAGTAATCATAGAAAATGGGGTGCGATTTTCGTTTTGTGACAAGCTTGCAAGGCTTCCAACTGGAATGGTATAGATACCCGGCTGATGGTTGGTGTATTTGGCAAACTGCTCGGCCAAGATTTCTTTTTGGCGGTCAGTCGCGACAATAAAGAAGTCTACCTTGTCTGCATTGGTAAATTGGTACTCGTAGTAGTTATTCCACAGGATATACTGATCATCGACATTATTGGCACTGAAGTGCTCGGCGTGGACGACCACACCCAGGCGGGCTTTTTGCGCTTCTTCAAAGATAGGCTGACCAATATTGGTTTCCCGATCCAAAATCACCAGATCTTGTTTGGCCAATTGAAGGGTTTGCATGAAGTAGCGGATCAATTCTTGGCGACCAACTAGGTAGCGATCTGGAAAACGATAAATTTCGCGGCCATCTGCCATCTGCATGCTGTAGGCAACCGTCCCGTCTTCATTGTAAAAGCGGCGCTCAATCAAGTTGGCTTGATTGTTCTTAGGAATAAAGTACTCGGTACAATAGCGGGTATAGGAGAAATAATCCTTTCTCACCAAAATCCCTCTAGACACGTACTCGCAGCGTTCGACATAAGGACTGTTTTCTTCGCGCAGGTAGCAGGTCAAAAAATTGTCCTGGTCCTCATAAAAGAAGCGCTTGATCTTGCCGTCGACTTCTTCCCGAGTCGGTTTTCCGGCAAAACCTGATAAGACCTGATCAATGGTATAGGTCGTTGGCGCAATTTTTATATCTGTAAAATGGCTATAGAGCCAGATGATTTCATCATTTTTAAAACCGATATTTTCTGTTAAATGCTGGATATTATCGGCTAAGATCATATCCATAAAAACAAACTTGGCTGGTTGATGGATATTGCGTAACAACTGGGCACGGTAGGCCTGGGCATACTCAACACCACTGCTGGCCCAACCGATTCCAAGGTTGATATTGTATACTGTCATAATGTCCTCTTTTATGGGAAATGCAAGACAATTTCCCCTTTTTTATTGATTTCTACTCGACTTAGTAAGAGATTGCGGACCATTTGTTCTTTGGCCGCCTCTTTCATTCGTTCAAAGGATTGGTAGGCTTCTTGGAAAAATTCTACCAAAGGGTTTTTCTGACTGGTGTACTGACCAGAGAGCGCCATGCGCAATTGTTGCAGATAGTCTACCTGCTCGACCCAGTTTTCATCGATAGCTTTTAGGATGGCCATGCGCTGGAATTGGGCGATCACCTCATCGGTGCCTAAGATCTCATACTTAGCTTCCAACTCGCTTTTAGCAATCTCCCATAAGAAATTCTCTTTGGTTTTCTTGCTACGGAAGGTTTGGTGGGCCTTTTCCGGATCTACTTGGTAGCTCACATTGTCTAACATATAGCGATAAAAAGCTACCGGTTCCTTGTATTCTTTTTTATGGGCTACACTTGAAAAGACGGAACGAAGCACTTTTTCAACGATATCATCCAAGCGTCCTTCTTGTTTAATCAAGCGGTCGCGCTCTTCGTAGACGATGGCACGCTGAATATTCATGCTTTCCGCAAATTCTAGTGTCATCCGACGACTGGCCTGACCAGAACTTTCACTAGCATTTTGGGCCCGTTCCACCAAGTTTCTATACTTGCGCTTGGTCAGAGCTTTGGCTGAACCAATCCGCTCATCCACATCATAGTCTTGATAGGTATCCTGGATCCAGTCTGGTCCCCAGTTTTTCATCAAATCGTCTTCTAAAGAGACAAAGAACTTGGTCAAACCGGGATCTCCTTGACGACCTGAACGTCCCCGAATTTGAAGGTCAATCCGCTGGTTCATCATCCGCTCAGTCCCAACAACCACCAAGCCACCTAACTCAGCGACTCCTGGTCCCAACTTGATATCGGTTCCCCGACCGGCCATTGAGGTCGCAACCGTCACGGCTCCTTTTCGACCAGACTCCTTAATGATCTGGGCCTCTCGAGGAGCATTGTTGGCATTAAGAAGATTGTGAGGAATCCCTTCGCGCAAAAGAAGATTCGAGTAAAGAATCGACATCTCAACGGATCCGGCAAAGACCAGAATCGGATTACCCTTTTCATGGACCTTCTTCACATAATCCAGAGAAGCCACGATTTTCTCTGGCAAGGTCTGATAGATTTCATCTGGCAAATCCTTGCGGATCTTCTTGCGATTGGTTGGGATCTTGATCACTGACATGGCATAGGTATCAAGAAACTCTGCCTCAGCGACCTTCCCAGTCCCAGTCATGCCACCCAACTTCAGAAACATCTTAAAGAGGTTTTGGTAAGTAATAGAAGCCATGGCCCGTGTTTCTTGGGTGAGCTTGAGACCCTCTTTGGCTTCAATCGCCTGGTGGAGTCCTCCTTGCAAACGGGTCATTTCCATCAAGCGCCCCGTCGCCTGGTCTAGTAAGACAATCTCCGGTTGCCCTTCGACATTGGGATGGATGACATAATCCTTATCCTTAATAAAGTTTTTATTGGCCTGCAGGGCTAGGCTGATATGGCGGACCAAGTCACGGTATTGGGGATCATAGAGGTTGGGAATGGCTAGAAAGGCTTCTGCTGCATGAGCTCCTTTTCGAGTCAACCAAACCCGTTTCTTTTCTTCATCAAACTTGAAGTCTTCCCCCTCTTTGAAGGTTTGGATCAGGGTATCAATAATCCCATATAGGTTTGATTGAACCCGAGGAGAACCAGAAATAATCAAGGGAGTCTGAGCACTATCTAGAAGCACCGAATCAATCTCATCGACAATGGCATAATTGAAGTCTGCCAAAAATTGGCCATCTGCCGAAGCCGTCAAGTTCTCTGTTAAATAGTCAAATCCCAGACTAGTATTGGTCGTATAAATAACATCTGACCGGTAAATCTCCCGTTTGACTTCTGGATCTAATTCTTCGTCTTCAGATTGTTTCAAGGGAACTCCAACAGTCAAGCCCAAAAAGCGGTAGACCTGTCCCATCTCTTCTGCATCCCGAGTTGCCAGATAGGTATTGGTCGTAATAACCATGACCCCTTTGCCCTCTAAGGCATTGAGATAAACCGGCATAGTTGCCGTCAAGGTCTTTCCTTCACCAGTATTCATTTCAGCGACATTGCCTTGGTGGAGGACAATCCCTCCCATGACTTGCACGTCATAAGGAAACATGCCCAAGACCCGTTTATCGGCCTCCCGCGCAACCGCAAATGCTTCCGGTAAGAGATCATCTAAGGTCTCGCCCTCTGCTAGACGTTCCCGAAATTCCACAGTCTTCTCCTGTAGTTGTCGATCCGTCAAGCGGGCCATGTCATCCTTCCAGCTATTGACTTCTTTTAAGATTTTTTTGATGTTTCTTAATTTAACGTAATCCAATGTAATCCTCTTTTTTTGCAGTGATGTTCGTCTATTCGAGAACTTCTGCTCCCTCAGACGATATTGGTTGAATCGTGAAATAGTGGAAGGTAAACTCTTGCAAACCTGCACTGAGCAAACGTACTTCGTAAGCGTATGCTTGATCTGGATAGGTAAACGGCAAGCGACCTTCTGCGGTTACTCGACGGCCAACGACTTCTCCAAAGCGATCTTTGAAGACGATTTCTACCATAACGGTATGAGCAGGAATCGCTTCCATCGTGATAACCAATTCATAATCTTGCTCTCTTTTGAGCAGGGGCAGACTAGGAATTTGACGAGTTGCGCCAAAATTTGTCTGCGAATGCCAAGTTTTCAGCACTTGACCAGATGGCATGAGGGGGTTCTGAAACTGAACGCTTCCTTGGGCAGTCGCCTGAATGGTCGATCCCCAAAGATAATCTGCTAGAACGGTATCGCCCCAGTAGATTCGTCTGCTTTCATTTTCTTTTATTTTTATCATTGGTTTCTTCCAAAGTCTCTTTCCATGATTTCTTTGTACTGGGTCACAAACCACTCAATGATCGGACCACTCGCATCATTGTGTCGACCGGCGCGACTAGTACTGATAATACGAACCGGCAATTCATACAAGGCCTCTAAAATATCTGGATAAGCTTGCTGGTCGTAGTCATCATCCCTCATATAGGCAAGGGCTAAAATCGTATCCTTGAAATCCGCTTGATCAAACCGGTCCCAGAAGCGTTGATTCAGCTGACCGATCCCTTCTTGCGATACTTGACCAATGATCAACTGCATCATGTCTAGGGATGTTCCAAACTCATCTGGACGTTTAAATTTCAGGTTGGCAGCGACATCCCCCAGGTTGACAATAGGTTTTCCGACCAAGATCGCATGAGGAGAATAAAGGGCACCATAGTAAAGGGCACCAAAGGTCCCCATGGACAAGCCTGAGAAATTCATATCTTTTGGCTCAAAGCCGAGCAAGTCCAAGTGCTGATCAATAAAGGCAGTGACTTGATTTTCCAATTCTTCTGAGCCCATATAGAAGGATCCACCTTCCAGTCTTGGGTCAGAAAAGAGAATAAAGGGACTCCCCATCGCACGCATCATCCCAAACCCTTCAAAACCTTCAGCCGGACGATAGCCAGAAAAGTAAATGTTTAAAGGCGGCTTCATATCGCCAGGATGGAAATAAGCAAAAATTTCTTGGCGTTTGTGGTCCCGTAGCGTCTTAGCTCCTACGGTCATCTCTCCTAAAGGACCATGTGACAAGCGCTTATGTAGGGCTCCGATCGTAAGCGTCCCTTCTCCTTTTGCTTCCAGCGAAAAGGCTAGGTAATAAGGCTCTGCTCCGTCCAATTCTAGTGGTTGTGCCATTTCTTCTTCTGAAAAGACTGCATCTTTGACCCACTCTCCCAGTGCACCAAAGCGGTAAAATTGAATCCGCAATTGCAGCTGACAGCTTGGATCTTTTTCATATTCCAACCAAAAATTGATGGGACGACTAGCATCGTACACGTAGTTGTAGACCCACTGAGCAATCGGTGTAAACTCTTCACCGTATGATCCATCCAGCTGTAGAAAATGTTGCCCCAGCACCGTTTGCTGGCCAGCAAAATCCGGTCTCACTCGCAGGTCACGAACCGTAAAGGCATCTCCATATTGATTGTCGTATAAAAAGCGCTCTAAGACATAGAGAAATTGATGCTTGCTTGAGAAATCCCAGGCTCTTGCTTGTTTAAGCCTTAAGAGGTGGGCCAATTCTTCAGAAGGCGCCTCTAGTTCATGGCTTTCATCATAAAAAACGGTATACGGCTGAAAATAAGCTAGGTCTTCTCCTAAAGCTAATAAATCTTCTGGCTTTTCCAGAATCAAGGCTTTGAATTTGGAGATTTCCTCTTCTTCCATATACTCTTTGAGCGATGGAAGAGCGGTAGCTTGAAAAAAGTGCCAGCCTAGACCAGCAGGAAGCTCCACTTGATCCTGCCAACTGCTTGAGCCGATTTGGAGAATATGGGGTATTTGTAGTTTTTTATCCATGACGTTCTTTCATCCATCCTTCCCATTTCTCGATCAAGCGTTGACCGGTGTATTCTTGAATTTTTTCGATCGAGTAGACCAAGGCTTCGTTCCAAGGCTTCAATTCCAATAAAAAGTGAGTAATCGCCTTTTCTAATTCCTTGTCTCCCTTTGATAAGACATAGCCATTTTTCAAATGATCGACATATTCTGTCTGGACGCGGTTGACCTGTGGAATCCCAGCAGAGATCCCTGCAATCTGTGTATAGAGGTTGGGTTCCTCGCTCAAATCTACGATCAAGCGTGTTTTTTCCAACTCTTGAATAATGTCATTTTCATTTGAAAAATTCTTAACTACAAAGCGGTAGTCCGGTGCATCTTGTACGGACTCTTCATCGATGATCTGGTTTTCCCCAAGCCCTTCCATTTGGGCTGGTGATTGAACCAGATGCAAGTCCTGCTCGCTAGCGATCAATTCCTCGAGTTGCCCTTCTAATTCCTTAACACGCTCCGGTGATCCATTGTAAAATGCAAAAACAACTTCAAATAAAGGATGTTGCGCCAAGACCTCCAGAACCTTCTTGAGCTGGCTCTTACTTGGAAGCTCGGCTTCATTGACATAAAAGTAAATCTTCGATTCCTTGCGCTCCTGACTAGATCCCAAACGAAGGCGGGAGTCAAAAGAGGTAATCCGGTGTGTCTTTTGAGCCAAGCTAGGGGAAAAGACCCCAATCGCTTCTTTGGTTTTTTCACTATCTGTAATCAAGAGTTGGGCATCAATCATATCAAAATAGAGGGCAAAGTTTTCGGCAGACAAGGGCTGGCGATCCCCGTAGAAAGACAAGACTTTCTTGACACTACTTGCTGTATCTTGTAAAAAGGCCAAATTTGCTGGATGAGCTGCCAAAACCAACTGATCTCGTCCTGGAACCAAGGTTGCTAGCTGTTCCTTCATTTTTTCAGCGACAACGTCTCCCATATTGGCATAGCTTTCTTTTTTGAAGGCATGAGAGAAAGCTTCATTGACCATGACGGAATGGTTCTCTTCGATCAACATCTCTCTCAAAACCCATTGCCCATCAAAACTCAGATACTCTTGGAAATAAGGTTTCCCCTCATTGTAGTAGATCCTACTAGAAATAAAGCCACGATCATCAATGTACTCAATGTAGCTGATCTCGTCATTCTTATAACGGGTCAAAGAGAGAAGGTTTCCATCCACTCCCATATCAATTTTTGCTAGGTGGTGGCCCTTACGAAATGCCATCACCAAAAAGGGCGTATAGGAAAAAGTGGTCTCACTCGGCCATTCAATGTCCTGAAGCTGAACTGGGCGCATAGCCAAATCAGACGGAACCTGTTGGATCTTATCAAAAATCGAGAGCACATCTGTCTCTAACAAATCTTGGCGGTGCAAAAAATAGCGCAGTTGCGGACTATACTGAGGCAACAATAAGATCCGATCCATTTCTGCTTCTTGAAAAATACGAACTTGATTAATGGTATCGTCAAATTCAATGGACTCTCGCATCCAGTACCAAGGGGTAGCTGTTTGCTGCCAGATGCGGTCCGTTCCATACCAGGCTGGTACAAAATAATACATGGTTACTCCTAGAATATTCTTGTATAACGTTGATTCACACGAAGGGCACGAATTTCTTCTCGGATATTGTAAATCATCCCGACAAACATGAGGAAGGTTCCTGGAATCATGGTCAAGCGCAAGAGATCCTTATCCCATAACAGGAGAGAAAAAGGAAGCGCCGTGAAGAGGATCAGATACAAGGTCCCAAAAACCGTCAAGCGTAGCACAATTTTATTGATATAGCGACGTGTATCTGCTCCAGGATAGACATGATCGATATACTCGGAAGCCTTCATCATCTTATCTGCAATTTCTTCTCCATTCACATTGACAAAGGCAAAAGCAAAAGAGAGAAGGGCGATCATCAGAATGTAAAGAAGAATCCAAATCGGATCTCCCATCACCAAGTGTTTGGCTAAACGAGCAGCCCACTTGGCATTGGAATCCATTGACAAGATCAAGAGCATAGCATACTGAGGAATGGACACCAAGGTCATGGCGTACATGAAGGGCATCCCTCCTGCCGGGTTAAGCTTGATATCCAAAAAAGTATAACTTTTCAAGTTGTTGTGGATCCCTAATTTATTGACAGGAATCTGGTACTTGGAATATTCCACTAAGACTGCCACATAGACAAAAAGCAAGATGAAAATCACGCCCAGAACATAAGCGATTTCTGGGATATTATTGACATTTGAAAGGGTCTGCATCACGTCTTCTGGCAGGTACATAACCATCCCAGCCATCATGATGACAACAGAACTTCCAAGCCCCAAAGCGGCATTTAGATCCGAGAGCCAAACTAGAAAGAAGGCTCCAGCTACCATAATCATGGTATTGACCGCAATGACAAGCCCGGGGTTCAACCCTGTCTTCAAAGGGAGATACATGGCCACTGCCAAAGACTGGACGATGGCGAGCGCCAAGGTCACGTACATCTTTCGTCGCTCCACTATCTCCGTGCTAGTTTTTTCGAGGTTAAAGCGTTTTGAAACGGTAAACATCCGCCACAAAATCATGGAAGACATCCATGGGGATAGACCGATCGAAAAAATCGACATTCCGCGAAGGTTTCCCCCCATCACAGCGCTTGAGAGCTGCAAGCCCGTTGTCGTTCCCTCATTGAGTCTCAAGGCCTTTGATAAGTCAACAAAAGGCAGGGAAATTTTACTTCCCAAAACATAAATAAAGACGAAAAATATCGTCCAACAAAATCTCTTTCCTACTTCAGATCGTTTTAACATTTCTTTTAAACTTTCTCTTACTCATTTTGACTCTTCCACCTGGGGAATAGCCTTTTAATATGTGCCTTTAGAGCATTTTATCTCAACTTATTTTACCATAATTTGCGACTTTTCCAAACTCATTTGTCACTAATATTTGATAATATTTCAAATTCCCCATTTGGTACTGTATTCAACAAAAAATCCTTCAGATGTTTATCTAAAGGATTGTTCATTGAATGTTATTCACCCAAGGCCATGATGGTATCGACGAATAATTTCTTTGTAAAATAGCCATTGCGGATCAAATAAGAAGTATAGTGAGCCTTTTGGACCATTTGGGCATACGCTTCTTCTGTGCAGTCTTGAACCAGACGATTAGCTTCTTCAAGACTAGATGCTACAAAGCCAAGCCCTTTTTCTCGAATATAGTCTGCATTTGACAAATAGTCTGGCACGACTACCGGAAGACCTGCGGATAAGTAAGTCGATAATTTGTAGGAAATATTTTCTTTGTAGTAATCTCGCTCATCCTCGGGGTTCTCTGAATTTCCCCAGACCAGCCCAAAACCACCCTTAGAAAGCTCCAAAAGCAACTCTTGCTTAGTTCGCCAGCCTTCAATATGGACCTTGGAATAATCAACTCCTTCAACTGGTTCAGTATATACATGAAGGGGTGTATCATATTTCCAGTCGATGATATGAGGGAAACGCGAAGGATTTCCTGAGAAGATCAGTTTTTTCTCAAATTGCGGGGTATAGAGATCCAAACTGTGGGTCAAATCCCACAACTTTTGTACCACATATTTTTTAACTGTAAGCCCTTCTGATACTAGACGATGGTACATTTGCTCTGATGGAACAACGACCAGATCACTCTGATTGTACATGTCAATATAGTTGGGCATCAGGTAATAATTACTCTCAAACATAAGCGGTGGGACATCGTGGATAAACATGACCAACTTGGTTTGAAGGAGTTTTAACTTATCAACCAAACGGCGGTCCCACTCAATTCCGTTCCAAGAAGGTGATTGAACGAAGACGATATCTCCAAAAGCTACACCTGCTAAAATACCATCCATCCGTGAATTCAACTCACCAGCCGGTTCATTGGTTTGATCATAAAAATAGATTCCAAGTTCATTGACCCCAAGCTCGCGAACGACATTCATGATATCGTTTTGGGCCATCAGGGCCACGCTCTGAGAAGACTGCCCGAATAAATTTGTAAAATGGATTTTCATCTCTTTCCTCTGACTCTTCTTTTTTATCCCATATTTCCTGAAGATATGAAGGCAAACTGAGCTTTTCACAAAGCAACCTTTTTCATACTCTTCAGCGTAAACTTCCTCATTCATTATAACATATTTCACAACTTCTTAGACATTCTAGATCAATAAAAGACCGGTAATATCCCGGTCTTTATTCATGATATTTAATACCTTATTTGCTATCTTTTTTCCGAATTCCTAAAAGGGCTAATCCAGACAGAAGAATGGAAACTACCGTAGCAAGGATATTACTTGAAGGATGGGCTCCTGTCTCTGGAAGAGCAGGTCCTGAAGAATGCGTCGCACTTAGCGAGCTTGCATCTGATGGAGATTCTGAGTAAGAGGTGCTTGATGAAGACACGACAGACTCAGTAGGACTGGTCATAGCAGAGAAACTTGATGCATAAGACACACTGATCCATTCAGAAGCTTCATGCGATAGGGATTGACTCTCTGTCGATGATGCGCTCATAGAGTCTGAGACACTCGTCAAAGGGAATTCAGACACTGGCATCGACGTTGAAGCTGATTCGCTTGTTGAAAGGAGCGAAGTTGATTGGCTATAGGAGTCAGACTTCGATAGCGAGGCTGACGCTAGAGATTCTGAATGAGATGCCCATTGTGAAGCAGATAGACTCTCTGAAACTGATCGCGAGAACGATACAGACTCTGAAACCTGCGATGCAGCTACGACATCAGAAGTTGAAGCTGATTTGCTTGTTGAGGCAGAAGCTTGAACCTGTGATTCAGACCGACTTGCTGAAACTGAAGTTTGGACTTGTGACTCAGATTGAGTTGTAGAAATCGAAGCTTGTACTAAGGATTCGGATTGACTTGCCAAAATCGAAGCTTGAACCAAGGATTCGGATTGACTCATTGAAACAGATTCAGACAGCTTTTCGCTCATCGAAATAGATTGCGACAAGGAAATCAGTTGAGAAACTACTTTCTCCGATCCAACCGCCGATGTTGACTGCGATTGAGACATAGAAATGGATCTAGACGCTAAATTAGATAAGGATACCGACTGACTCAACAAAACAGATTTCGAGGCTTTTTCAGACTCACTCTTAGATGCTGATTCAGAAGCTACTTTTGATTGCGAGTCTGATTGACTAGCTGAGATCGATTCTTGAATCAATGAATTTGATTCACTTGCCGAAACCGAGGCTTGAACCTGCGAGTCTGATTGGCTCGCAGAAACGGACGATTGTACCAACGAGTCGGATTCACTGGCTGAAACAGACTCTCGCACTAATGAGTCTGATTGACTCAATGATGTTGATTGCAAATCAGTCGATACTTGCGATTCCGACTGACTCATTGAATCAGAACGAGAAAAGGACATAGATTCTGTATTTTGAGACTTAGATTCGTCATCAGAAGTAGATTGTGACTGACTCACTGAAACTGAGGCTTGTACTAACGATTCTGATTGGCTCGCAGAAACGGATGCTTGTACCAACGACTCTGATTGGCTAGCCGATACAGATGACTGAACCAAGGAGTCTGATCGACTGGCGGAAACGGACTCTTGTACCAAGGACTCAGACTGACTTGCTGAAACTGAGGCTTGTACCAAAGACTCGGATTGGCTAGCTGAAACCGATGTCTGAACCAAAGACTCGGATTTGCTAGACGATACAGATGCCTGAACCAACGAGTCTGATTGACTGGCTGAGACTGATGCTTGTACCAACGAGTCTGATTGACTGGCAGAAACGGATGCTTGTACCAACGAGTCTGATTGACTGGCAGATACAGATTCCTGAACCAAGGAATCAGACTGACTCGCGGAAACGGATTCTTGTATCAAGGAATCGGACTGACTCGCTGAGACTGACTCTTGTACCTGCGAATCAGACTGGCTCGCAGAAACTGATTCTTGGACCAACGACTCTGATTGACTTGCAGATACAGATGCCCGAACCAGTGATTCAGATTGACTCATCGAAATAGATTGCGACAAGGAAATCAGTTGAGAAACCACTTCTTCCGATCCAACCGCCGATGTTGACTGCGATTGAGACACAGAAATTGATTTGGATACCAAATTAGATAAGGATACCGACTGACTCAACGAAACAGATTTCGAGGCTTTTTCAGACTCACTCTTAGATGCTGATGCCGCTTTTGATTGCGAGTCTGATTGACTGACAGAAACAGATGCTTGTATCAAGGAATCGGACTGACTAATTGAAACCGACTCTTGTACCAAGGACTCTGATTGGCTCGCTGATACTGAAGCTTGGAACAAAGACTCAGATTGACTTGCTGAAACAGATTCTTGAACCAAAGACTCTGATTGGCTTGCCGATACAGATGCCTGAACCTGCGATTCTGATTGACTTGCAGATACAGATGCCTGAACCAAGGACTCAGATTGACTAGCGGAAACGGACTTTTGTACCAAGGACTCAGACTGACTTGCCGAAACTGAAGCTTGAACCTGTGATTCTGATTGGCTTGCTGAAATCGATTCTCGAACCTGTGACTCGGACTGGCTTACTGATGTTGAAGCTTGAACTTGTGAGTCAGATTGGCTTGCCGAAACCGAAGCTCGGACTTGTGAGTCAGATTGACTTACCGAAAGTGATTCTTGTGCTTGCAACTCAGACTGACTTACTGAAATTGATTCGCGGACTTGCGATTCAGATTGACTTGCTGAAGTTGAAGCTTTAATTAACGATTCGGATTGACTCACAGAAATCGATTCTCGGACTTGTGAGTCTGATTGACTCGCGGAAATTGATTCTTTAACCAGTGATTCAGATTGACTCGCAGATATTGAAGCTTGAACCTGTGATTCTGATTGGCTTGCTGAGATTGAAGCTTGGACCAACGACTCTGACTGGCTTGCCGAAACTGATTCTTTAACCTGTGACTCAGATTGGCTTGCTGAAATCGATTCTCGAACCTGTGACTCGGACTGGCTTGCTGAAATCGATTCTCGAACCTGTGACTCGGACTGACTCGCGGAAATTGATTCTTTAACCAGTGATTCAGATTGACTCGCAGATATTGAAGCATGAACCTGTGATTCTGATTGGCTTGCTGAGATTGATGCTTGAACCTGTGACTCTGACTGACTTGCTGAAACCGATTCTTTATCCTGTGACTCAGATTGACTCGCTGAAGTCGAGGCTTGAACTTGTGATTCGGATTGGCTCGCAGAAAGCGATTCTTTATCCTGTGATTCTGACTGGCTTACTGATGTTGAAGTTTGAACTTGTGACTCAGATTGACTCGCTGAAGTCGAAGCTTGAACCTGCGATTCAGATTGGCTTGCAGAGATTGATGCTTGAACCTGTGACTCTGACTGACTTGCTGAAACCGATTCTTGAACCTGTGACTCTGACTGACTTGCTGAAACCGACTCTTGTACCAACGAATCGGATTGACTCGCTGAAACTGACTCTTGTACCAAGGACTCTGATTGACTTGCCGAAACTGATTCTTGAACCTGTGACTCTGATTGACTTGCGGAAGTCGATTCTTGAACCAACGATTCAGATTGGCTTGCGGAAGTCGATTCTTGAATTAACGATTCTGACTGACTCACAGAAATCGATTCTTGAACCTGTGATTCAGATTGACTCGCTGAAACCGACTCTTGTACCAACGATTCAGATTGGCTTACGGAAGTCGATTCTTGAATTAACGATTCTGACTGACTGGCCGAAACCGAAGCTTGAACTTGTGACTCTGATTGACTTGCCGAAACGGATTCTTGTACTAACGATTCTGACTGACTCACAGAAATCGATTCTTGAACCTGTGACTCAGATTGGCTCACTGAAAGCGATTCTTGAACCAAGGATGTCGATTGGCTCGTAGAAAGCGATTCTTGAGCCAACGATTCAGATTGACTAAGGAAAATTGATGTTTGAACTAAGAAATCAGACTGGCTCGCGGAAAGTGATTCTTGAGCCAAGGACTTCGATTGACTCGCAGAAGACATAGCTTGAATTAAAGAATCAGACTGGCTCGCAAAAACCGAGGCTTGAACCAAGGATTCTGACTGACTCGCAGATAGTGATGCTGGGGCCAAGGATTCTGACTGAGATCTTGAAATAGACTCAAAGGTTGGTGACTCACTCTCAGAGATGGAAGATGAAGTTGAAAAACTTTGAGACTGTGAGGCAGACTCAGATGCCGTCATCTTCCGATAATAGTAGTTCACACTCGTCATTGGATTAGCATAATAGTTATCTTTAATCGTATGCTTGAAACGAGAGAAGCCATCGGCTCCTTGAGGAGTCGCATCTTCCCCTACAACCATTGTTGTATTTTTTGAAAGGGAAGGTGATTTTGGAACAGCTGTGAATGGTTTTGGAACCGTGTACGCTATTCCCGTCTTTTCATCAGTATAGGTCACTGTTTCATTGGCGGAAAACCAACCTGTTACGTCCAGTTCAAAGTTATGTTCATCCACACGTCTTGGAGTAACGTTTAGGAAATAATCCTTATTTTTACTTTCAATTTTACGCGTTCCACCTAAGTCAGACAATTGGCCTGGAACGTCGTGTTTAAAAGTTTTTTCATAAACAAGAGTATACTTATCAAATACTGGTTCATTTCCTGTATCCCGAGAGGTCAATGTATATATTTTAGAAGGATCCAAGACGTAATAGCGAAGAATGTAGTCCCCATTTTGATTCGTTGGGACAACTTCACTTTTGATAAAATGCTCACGCGCATTTCCATACAATTCTACACGTCGATCTCCAACTGTACTATTATCAAAAGTTCCTGTTGTTACATTTTGAGAAGTACTTACTACTGGTACCTGAACGTAACCTGCAATATCACGCGCATTTGAAGCCGTATACTGTTGTCCCTCAATCCCTGATTGCCTGTATTCAGCAAGGATCTCTTCTTCACCAGTTGGTTGATACAGTCCATTTTGCCATTTACCCTTTGGATCCACCAAACGATACAAGGTAGACTGTTGAGACCACATGGTTGGTACTTTAACCTGGAAGAACTCGTTTAATATTTGACCTTGACGTGAAGGTTCCATGACATCATAGACATCTCGGAGCATAACACTTCTGGCTGGAACCATAATACTAGGAAAAGATTGTAGGGTCACATAAGGAGGTTTACTTGCGTCTCCGAAAGAATAGATAAAGTTGTTGCCTGCTGGAGAATCGGCAATCAAGACTTCTTTAGGAAGTCGTATAGGGCTATTCAATCTCTCATTGGGGTGGAATGTTTGAGAAAAGACTTCTGATCCATCTGATTCCTTCACAATTCGGAAATAAACATTCTTCGGATCACGAATATCTGGATTCGTTTCGCTACGATCAACAGATAGTGTCGCATAGTAGCCCAAGGATTCCTCATTTCGGTCAACAAATTCCCAAATTGCAAAAGTATAACGATTCAAATCGTGATCTTTTGAATACTTTGCAAGCTCTTCTGGAGTTAACAAAGCATTTTTATCTAGGTTCGGGTCTTTGGCAACATTCGAGGTTGGTAGTGGCGCATCTACCACATTGGCGCCATGGCGATCATCCATCTCGGGTGAGATGGATAGATCTTCATCACTACTTCTAGCCTCTTCACTAATTGGAGCCAATTGAGCTGAGATAGCTGGTTTCCCATTTATATTGGAATTTCCCACAAAGCCTGCAGCCGTTAAGGTGGTCATCATCTCATCAACTGCTTTGCCCAAGCGATCGCGTTGCTCGGCATAAGCTTGCGCACCAGCATTTGTATGGACCAAACGATAGCTAGTAGTTACTTCCGATTGTAGCTTATTGATAACTGCTTCCAAAGCTGCCTTACGCTCAGGCACAGGTATCTGAGTAGCGTATTTCCCTGCGATTTGTTGGAGCAGCTCTGCTTCAGAAGCATTTTGTTCCAATAGGGAAGCTTCATCTGTAGCTGCTGGTTCATCTACCGCTGATTCTGAAGCTAGAACTTGTGTGGATTCACTAGAAACGCTTGCCAAACTGGTAGATTCTTGCCCACTGATGGAAATAGAAGTCGATTCACTCATAGAGAGCGAATGGCTAGTCGTTTCAGAAAGACTTGTAGAGGTTGATAGAGAAGCAGAGGCAGAATCTAGCGAGGATGTCTTTGAAAGAATGACGCTATCTGCTTCTGCCAATGTCTCTTGTTTCGTTTCAGACACAGTTGGGGCGAGAGATGCCACTTCTTCTGCTTGAGCCGTCGTAGCCACAACAGCTCCTCCAAATACAGTCCCTACAGCAACCAAGCCTTTTAATAACTGTTGACCCTTCTTATGAAGACGACCGCCATCTTCTGGAACTTCGGCAATGACCATCTCCTCTACTTGCCCTCGAACCACACGAAAGAGTCCTAGAGCAGCAGTTGATGCTCGAAGCCAATTTTTTCCTGATTTAATTAATTTGAAGCGTACGACACGATCTGTCTCACGAAAGTTTCCTTTTGAACGCTTAAATTGCATGATATTCCCCTTACATTGTAGTCATTATTCATTATACAGGAATACTACGTAGATTCAAGTAATTTGCTATAAAAAACTTATTTATTTTTGTTTTTGTTTTCGAATTTTTTGCAAGAAATTAAAAACACTTCATTCTACTAGTAAAAAAGAGAGTGGGACAGAAATCGGTAATTCGTTAGAATTCGATTTCGTCGTCCCACCTCCGCACAGTTGAGTAGGGCTATAAAAGCTGATGAAATCAGCGTAGTAGAGCCCACTCAACCACTGCGTCCTGCTCGACAATGCAAAGACAATTGAGAGACTGGGACTTTTGTCCCAGCCTCTCGAAAAAATGATAGTTCCTACTAGATCAGTTCCCCTTCTTTTTACGTCGGGTCAGTCCAGCAATTCCAGCTAACCCTGTAACAACCCCAAGAAGAGCTGATGTCACAGATCCTGTTTCGCCAGTATTCGGAAGCGCCACAGATTGGCTGTGTTTTTGTGAACCACTTGCTGATTCTGATGAAGACAATAATTCTGAACCAGAAGTTGATTGTGAACCACTACCAGATATTGATACTGATTGAGATTGACTCACTGAAACCGACTCGGATGTTGAGACTGACTCAGATTTCGATACTGATTCAGACGTTGAAACCGATTCTGAAGTAGAGACTGACTCAGATGTTGATACGGATTCGGACGTTGCGACTGATTCTGACATTGAAACCGATTCTGATGTCGACACGGACTCAGACGTTGAAACCGATTCTGAAGTAGAGACTGACTCAGATGTTGATACGGATTCGGACGTTGAGACGGATTCTGAGGTAGAAACCGACTCGGATATCGACACTGATTCAGACGTTGACACCAACTCAGACGTTGATACAGACTCGGATGCTGAAACCGATTCAGAGGTTGATGCAGATTCTGAAGTAGAAACTGATTCGGACGTCGATGCTGATTCAGAAGTAGAAACTGATTCAGACGTTGAAACTGATTCTGAGGTTGAGACCGATTCAGACGTTGATACCGATTCGGAGGTTGATAATGATTCAGACGTTGACACAGACTCAGAGACTGAAACTGATTCGGATACAGAAACCGACTCGGATGCTGACAATGACTCTGAAGTAGATACTGACTCAGATGTTGATACGGATTCGGACGTTGAGACCGATTCAGAAATTGAAACCGACTCGGATGTCGACACTGATTCAGACGTTGAAACTGATTCGGATGTCGATGCAGATTCAGACGTTGATACAGACTCGGATCCTGATACTGATACTGATTCTGAGGCTGACAATGACTCGGAAGTCGAGACTAACTCAGACGTAGACACTGATTCAGATGTTGAAACTGACTCAGACGTTGAAACTGACTCGGACGTAGATACCGATTCAGAACTTGAAACTGACTCTGACGTTGAGGCTGACTCGGACATCGACACCGATTCAGAACTTGGAACTGACTCAGACGTTGAAACTGACTCGGACGTAGATACCGATTCAGAACTTGAAACTGACTCTGACGTTGAGGCTGACTCGGACATCGACACCGATTCAGAACTTGAAACTGATTCAGACGTTGAAACTGACTCTGAGGCTGAAACTGATTCAGATGTTGACACCGATTCAGAGGCTGAAACTGATTCAGATGTTGACACCGATTCAGATGTTGACGCTGACTCGGACGTTGATACCGATTCAGAGGTCGATGCTGATTCAGATGTTGACACCGATTCAGAGGCTGAAACTGATTCAGATGTTGACAC
>NZ_CAUFJQ010000025.1 GCF_959025735.1 uncultured Streptococcus sp. | reverse complement strand
ATGGAGAAATTACAAGCCCTGTTATCGGAACGGTTTCAGATCGTTTTTTCAGATACCAGTTTATTAGACACCGCTTTTACGCACACCTCTTATGCCAATGAGCACCGCCTCTTAAAAATTTCACATAACGAACGTTTGGAATTTTTAGGAGACGCTGTTCTTCAATTAGTTATTTCCGAATATTTGTATAAGGAACACCCAAACAGACCGGAGGGAGATTTATCCAAATTCCGTTCCATGATTGTCCGTGAAGAAAGTCTGGCTGGTTTTTCTCGAGATTGCCAATTTGACCATTACATCAAACTAGGCAAGGGCGAAGAAAAATCTGGTGGCCGGGACCGTGATACGATTCTTGGCGACTTATTTGAAGCTTTTTTAGGTGCTCTTTTACTGGATCAAGGAGTGGAAGCAGTCAAACGCTTCATCTACCAGGTCATGATTCCAAAGGTTGAAACGGGTCAATTTTCTCAAGTCATTGACTACAAGACCCGTCTGCAAGAACTGTTACAGGTTCACGGAGATGTGGAGATCCAGTACCAAGTGGTAAGCGAGTCCGGTCCAGCTCATGCCAAAGAGTTTGAAGTAGAAGTGTTCGTGAACGGTCAAACGATGGGACATGGTCATGGTCGTTCCAAGAAATTAGCGGAGCAGGAAGCAGCCCGCAATGCAGTTGAAACGAGGAATGATGGGCCATGTATCTAAAAGAGATTGAAATCCAAGGCTTTAAATCCTTTGCGGATAAGACAAAAGTCGTATTTGACAAAGGGGTCACTGCCGTTGTAGGGCCTAATGGATCTGGAAAATCAAATATCACGGAGAGCTTGCGCTGGGCCCTGGGGGAATCCAGTGTCAAGAGTCTACGTGGGGGCAAGATGCCCGATGTTATCTTTGCAGGGACAGAATCGCGTAAACCGCTGAATTATGCCTGTGTCACAGTTGTCTTAGATAACCAAGATGGTTTTATCCAACAGGCAGGGAAAGAAATTCGGGTCGAACGGCATATTTATCGCTCGGGAGACAGTGAGTACAAGATTGATGGTAAGAAAGTACGTCTCAGAGATGTGCATGATTTGTTCATGGATACGGGATTGGGACGTGATTCCTTCTCCATTATCTCCCAAGGACGGGTAGAGGAGATCTTTAACTCCAAACCGGAAGAACGCCGGGCAATCTTTGAAGAAGCTGCTGGTGTCTTGAAATTTAAGACGCGGCGCAAGGAAACCGAAACTAAACTCAACCAAACCCAGGAGAATTTGGATCGTTTGGAGGATATCCTCTATGAATTAGAAGGACAGATCCAACCTCTTGAAAAGCAAGCGACTGTCGCTCGCCGTTTCTTGGAATTAGACCAAGAACGGCAGGTTCTCTTACTAGACGTTTTGGTCGCTCAAGTCGATCTGACAAAAGAGCTCTACGAAAAGGCTGATCAAGAAGAAAAGGCCATTCAAGAACAGTTGGCTTCTTATTACCAACGTCGTCAGGTCTTAGAAGAAGACAATGTACGCATCAAGAAAGCCCGCCATCAGTTGGATGAAAGCTTGGCTGAGGACCAGGCCAGCTTGCTTGAGGTCACTCGTTTGATCAGCGATTTGGAAAAGCAAATCGAAGTCGCTAAGTTGCAATCGAGTCAAGCAGCCCATAGTCGCAAGGAAAATCTTGAGCGGCTGGATGCTGTTTTGGCCCGTCTGGAAGAAGCGAAACAAGAGCTGGCTCAAAAACAAGAGACGCTAGCTGTGCTTCAACAAAGACTGACAGAGAACCGTCAGCAACAAGAAGAGTTGGAAAAAGAATTAGCCAACTACGAAGAAGATCCGGAACAAGTTATTGAGCATCTACGTGAGCAGTATGTCGCGCTCTTGCAGACGGAGGCTGAAAAATCGAATGAGCGGACAGCCATTGAGAGCCGGATCCAAGCACTCCTGCAAGAATCAAGCCATCGTCAAGAGGATTTGACCAAGGCACAAACAAACTTTGAAACTGCCAAGGAAAAAGAAGTCCGAGAATTAGAAGAGTTGGATCAGGCACAAGCGACGGTCAAAGGTTTACTAGTAGAATATCAAGAGCAATTGGTAAAAGTGGAGCAAGCCAAAGCTGCCTACCAAGAGGCTCAAGCGGCCATGTTTGACTTGATGGATGAGAGCAAGAATAAGCGGGCGCGGATCAATAGCTTGGAAGCTATTCAGAAAAACCATAGTAACTTCTATGCAGGCGTCAAGAGCGTTTTGCAAGAAGCAGAACGGTTAGGAGGCATCTGTGGGGCTGTTAGTGAGAATTTGAGCTTCTCAAAAGACTACCAGACGGCGCTTGAAATTGCTCTGGGAGCTAGCAGCCAACAGATCATTGTCGAGGATGAAAAGGCTGCAACGCGAGCGATCGATTTCTTGAAACGCAATCGCTTGGGACGGGCAACTTTCCTTCCGCTCACGACGATCAAAGCTCGTCAACTATCCCCTCGGAATCTGGAATTAATTCAGGCCAGTGCAGGATTTCTAGGAATTGCGAGTGACTTGGTAACCTATGAGAATCGGTTTGAACAGATTTTCCAAAACTTGCTTGGAGTAACGGCTATCTTTGACACGACGGAGCATGCGCGTGAGGCGGCTCGTAAAGTCAACTATCAAGTTCGGATGGTGACCTTGGATGGGACCGAATTGCGGACCGGAGGGTCGTATGCCGGTGGTGCCAATCGTTCCCAAAATACGGTCTTTGTCAAACCAGAATTGGATAGTTTGAAGCAGGAAATGCAAGCTCTGGATGCTTGTTTGAGAGAAGCAGAGCAGGAGGTCGAGACCAAGGACAATCTGCTCAAGCAGGCGCAAGAATACCTGGCCTCTATTCAAAGCCAAGGTGAGCAAGCGCGTCTAGAGCAACAGCGGGCCCAATTGGCCTACCAACAAAGCCAAGAGCAACTGAAAGAAATTCAGGAACTCTTAGAAGCTTTGAAGTCAGAATTGGCAACAGATACGACCCAGTCTCTCCAAGAAGAGCAGGAGTCCCTTACTAAGCAATTGGCAGAAATTGAGCTTCAAAAAGAAAACTTGAATCGCGATATTGAAACCATGAAGTCGGACAAAGATGTCCTGCAACAAAAAGTACAAAACTTGCAAGAGCAATTGGCAGAATTGCGACTTCAACAGACCGAATATAAGAGCCAACAAAGCTATGAGCAAACAGATGCTCGTCGCTTGGAAGAAACGATCTCCCAGTTGGAAGTAGAAGAGCATCAGTTACAATTGCTGATTGAACAAGGCGATGCTCAAGTTCAGACAGTTGATGTGGAGCAGCTAGCCAACCAATTGACGCAGGCCCAAGCCAAGAAAACGGAACTGGAACAAGGGGTCATTCGGAAACGCTTTGAACTAGATGATTTGGAAGGCCAGGCCGAAGATGTGGCAGAACAGATGGAACAAGCTCGCAAGAAAAACGAAGAGTGGATTCGTCAACAAGCCAAGGCTGAAGCGACACGTGAAAAGCATGCGGATCGTTTGAACAAGCTCTTAACGCAAATTACCGATGAATTCATGCAAAGCTTTGACCAAGCCAAAGAGCAGGCCAAACCTGTTGAAAATCTTGCAGCAGCTGAAAACCAGCTCAAGAGCATCGAAAAAGATATTAAGGCTCTTGGTCCAGTCAATGTGGATGCGATCGAGCAGTACGATGAGGTGAAGGGGCGCTTTGATTTCCTTTCCAGCCAGCGTGAGGATGTCTTGGCTGCGAAAAACATGCTTCTGTCCACCATCAACGACATGAATGACGAAGTTAAGGAACGCTTTAAATCAACTTTTGAAGCCATTCGTGAATCTTTTAAAGTCACTTTCCGTCAAATGTTTGGTGGGGGTTCTGCTGATTTGATTCTGACAGAGCCAGACCTTCTGACAGCTGGGGTTGAAATTTCTGTGCAGCCACCTGGTAAAAAGATCCAATCCTTAAACCTCATGAGTGGTGGAGAAAAAGCCTTATCAGCCTTGGCCCTCTTGTTCTCGATTATTCGTGTCAAGACCATTCCATTTGTCATTCTGGATGAAGTTGAGGCTGCCCTAGATGAGGCCAATGTCAAGCGCTTTGGAGATTATCTGAACCGCTTTGATAAGGAAAGCCAATTTATTGTCGTGACGCACCGGAAGGGAACCATGTCAGCTGCAGATTCCATCTATGGTGTGACCATGCAGGAATCTGGGGTTTCTAAAATCGTCTCAGTAAAATTGAAAGACTTAGAAAATGAAGAATAATGATATTAAATTGATCGCTACGGATATGGATGGAACCTTTCTAAATGACCAACATCAGTACGATCAAGACCTTTTACGCAAGGTATTAGCAAGCTGCAAAGAAAAAGGCATCTATTTTGCTGCTGCGAGTGGCCGTGCCCTCCTTTCTCTCAAATCCCTCTTTAAAGGATTTGAGGACCAGATGATTTTCATTGCTGAAAATGGTAGTGTGGTAGAATTTCATGGAGAAGATCTCTACGAAGCGACCATGTCCAAAGACTTTTATTTGGGTGTTTTTGAGGCTTTGAAATCCTCTCCTTATGCAGACCCGAATAAGCTTCTTTTGACTGGGAAAAAAGGGAGCTATGTCTTAGAAACAGTAGATCCCGACTATCTGGCCTTGAGTCAGCACTACAATGAAAATATTCAAAAAGTGAAAAGTCTAGCGGATATTCAGGATGAAATTTTCAAATTGACCACCAACTTTGATGCAGCTCTTGTGCTTGAAGGTGAGCAATGGGTCACTGAGAATATCCCCGGTGTCAAAGCGATGACGACAGGTTTTGAATCGATTGATATTGTCCTCGATTATGTCGATAAGGGAGTGGCCATTACCGCCTTAGCGGATAAACTAGGGATCTCGATGGATCAGGTGATGGCTTTCGGGGATAACTTAAATGACCTCCATATGATGCAAGTCGTGGGCCATCCTGTAGCGCCAGAAAATGCACGTCCTGAAATCTTGGCGATTGCTGAAAAAGTTATCGGCCACCATGCGACTGGTTCTGTCCTCCGCTACATGGAGGAAATTGTATGAGTCAGATTTCCTTGATTGCGCTGGATTTAGATGGGACCCTTCTCAATTCTGAAAAAAAGATCTCCCCTCGTAATAGAGCAGCCCTCGCTGCTGCACAGGCCCAAGGTGTCAAGGTGGTTCTAACCACTGGTCGTCCCTTGAAAGCCATGGATTTTCTTTTGGAAGAATTGGGAACAGCAGGCCTCAAAGAAGAGTATACGATTACCTTCAACGGTGGTCTAGTGCAGCGAAATAATGGAGAAATCCTCTCAAAAGTTGTCTTGGCACCAGAAGATGTCGCAACCATTCATGATGAAACAGCCCATCTAGGCCTTCCGCTGGATGCTATCAGTGAGGGAACGGTTTATGAGATTCATGCAGATCGAAAGTCTCTCTATTCCCTTTACAATCCCTACCTGAACTTTATTGAGACAGATTTTAAAGACCTGCCATCCACGATTTCCTACAACAAGTGTGTGACAGCCGTCGATCAAGACTTTTTAGATGCAGCGATCAAGCAGATCAAGCCGGACTTATTTCAAGACTATGAAATTTTTAAATCTCGGGAAATGTTGCTGGAATGGTGCCCTAAAAATGTTCATAAGGCAACGGGCTTAGCAGCTCTGGCTTCTATTTTGGGTCTTGAGGCAGATCAAGTCATGGCCTGTGGAGATGAAGCCAATGACCTGTCTATGATACAATGGGCTGGACTGGGGGTTGCCATGGGCAATGCGATTCCAGCAGTGAAGGAAGTTGCAACGCTTGTGGCCCCTGTGACCAATGACCAAGATGCCGTCGCATGGGCGATTGAAAATTATGTGCTAAAGGAGAGTGAATAAATGGGATTATTTGATCGTTTATTTGGAAAAAAAGAAGAAACTGAAAAAGTGCTTCCGTCTTCTGAAGAAGTGACGGAAAGTACTGAGGTTGAAGAAACTGTCAAAGAGGAGCCGGCGGCTACCTTAAATGACAAGGAAGAGCAAAAAATCGCTGATATGGAGGCTTATTACCAAGAGCTCAAAGCGCGAATTGCAGCCACTCATCAACCTGTTTCAACCGTCGCTCAAGAAGAGCCAGCAGAGGAACCTCTTGTTGAAGAAATTGTGACATCAGAGACTAATGAAGACCAAGTACCAGTAGAGGAGTCTCCAGTTGCCTTTGAACCTGCTCAAACAGAAGCAAGTCCTGAAGAAGTTTCACCACTAGCTGATGAAACGGAGACTGAGCCTCTTGAAGAAGTGAAAATTGAAGCGGAAGTTACTGAAAATGGTGAGGAAGCATATGGGGCTAATACTTCAGAAATGAAAGAAGAGCCACCAATTGCCTTTCCATCATCTGAAGCTGAGCTAGTAGAAGGGAGCACGACAGAAGAGGAGGCTCCAGAACTAGTAGAAGCTCAGGATGAAGTTTCAGAACCTGAAGTATCAGAAGCGATTGCTCAAGTGGAGGAAACTTCAGAAGTAGCAGAAGCCGAGTCTAGACTTCCTCAAGGAGAACCTGCATCAACCGTTGAGGAAAGAACTGTTGAAGAGGCAGAAGAGCCAATTCCAGACGAGATTGAGCCTCAGCAAGAAACCATTCAGGAAAAATACGATCGTAGCTTGAAAAAGACACGAACTGGATTTGGAGCACGTCTCAATGCCTTCTTTGCCAATTTCCGTTCAGTCGATGAAGAATTCTTTGAAGAATTGGAAGAACTCTTGATCATGAGTGACGTTGGGGTTCAAGTGGCCTCTAATTTAACCGAAGAGTTGCGCTATGAAGCCCGTTTGGAAAATGCCAAAAAACCAGATGCTCTCAAGCGCGTGATCATCGAAAAATTGGTGGACTTGTATGAAAAGGATGGCCAATTTAATGAAGCTATTCGTTTTCAAGACGGTCTTACGGTCATGCTCTTTGTTGGGGTCAATGGAGTTGGTAAAACAACCTCTATCGGGAAGTTAGCCCACCGCTACAAACAAGAAGGCAAGAAAGTCATGTTGGTTGCAGCAGATACTTTCCGTGCAGGAGCAGTAGCTCAACTGGCAGAATGGGGACGCCGCGTAGATGTTCCAGTTGTGACAGGTCCTGAAAAATCAGATCCTGCTAGTGTCGTCTTTGATGGAATGGAACGCGCGATCGCTGAAAACATTGATGTTCTGATGATTGATACAGCTGGTCGTCTGCAAAACAAGGACAACCTCATGGCGGAGCTTGAAAAAATCGGTCGCATTATCAAGCGTGTGGTACCTGATGCACCGCATGAAACCTTGCTGGCCCTCGATGCATCAACTGGTCAAAATGCCTTGGTGCAAGCTAAAGAATTTTCAAAAATTACGCCTGTGACAGGAATTGTATTGACCAAGATCGATGGAACGGCTCGAGGTGGGGTCGTCCTTGCGATCCGTGAAGAGTTGGACATCCCAGTGAAGTTGATTGGATTCGGAGAAAAGATTGATGACATCGGACCATTCCACTCAGAAAACTTCATGAGAGGCCTCTTGGAAGGCTTGATTTAAGAGTCAAATAGAAAAAGACAAATTGTTGGAAGGACAATTTGTCTTTTTGTTTCCTTACGCTATCAAAAAAACCACCCGAAGGTGGCTTTCCTTAATTCTTAGGTTCAGGTTTCCAAACCCATTCTGCTCCGTATTCTGCAAGGAGATCATCGGATGCAGTTGGTCCCATGGATCCTGACTTGTACTCATAGAGCGGTGCTCCATTTTCGGCCCATAGTTTTTCAATCCGGTCAATCAATTGCCATGAAGCACGGACTTCGTGCCAGTGGCTGTAATTGGTTGAGTCATTGTTCAAAACGTCGAAAATTAATTTTTCATAAGGCTCTGGTGAAGCTCCAGTTGCGGTTGCATCTGTTTCGTAGTCAAAGGAAATCGGTGCGATACTGAATTTTTCTCCGACCTCTTTTCCGTTGATGCTCAATGAGAAACCTTCATTTGGTTGGATATAAATGGTCAAGACATTTGGTTGCAAGCTATGTCCAAAGATGGAGTCGGTTTGCTTGAAGACCACATTGACCATGGTTCCTTTTTGCGTCAGGCGTTTTCCGGTACGGAAGAAGAAAGGCACTCCTCGGAAGCGATCGCTATCAACAAAGAATGCACCAGAAGCATAGGTTTCTGTAGTAGATTCAGGGTCGACATTGGGTTCACTGCGATAAGAGATATCTTTTTTCCCTTCGATCGTACCTGAATGGTATTGACCACGGATAAAGAATTTCTTCAATTCGTCATCTGTTGGATTGTGCAATTGCTCAAAAACTTTAACTTTTTCTGCCCGAATCGCATCCTTAGTAAAGGTGGCTGGTTTATCCATAGCAAGCAAAGACAACAGCTGAAGGGTATGGTTTTGCACCATATCTCGAAGGGCTCCCGAGTGATCATAGTAGCCACCGCGTTCTTCAACTCCTAAGCGTTCAGCAAAGGTAATTTGGATATTGTCAATAAAATCTCGGTTCCAAAGGTTATCAAAAATAAGATTTCCAAAACGAATGGCAAAGATATTTTGGATCATTTCTTTTCCAAGGTAATGGTCGATTCGGAAGATTTGTTCTTCATCAAAGGTTTCTTCCAATTCCTTGTTAAGCTGACTAGCTGTTTCCAGGTCTGTACCGAAAGGTTTTTCAACGATCAAGCGCTCAAAGCCTTGCCCATCCACAATGCCTTCTGATTTGAGGTGTTTGGCAATGGTTCCAAAAAATTGAGGAGCCATGGACAAGAAGAAGACCTTGTTGTGTTCTGTTTGGTATTTTTCATCCAAGCTATTTTGCAATTCACGCAGGGCAATGTAATGTTCGGTATCATTGACATCGTGGCTTTGGTAGTAGAAATGACTAGCGAATTCTTGAGCTTGTTGAGGGCTATCTGCCAGATCTGTGATGGATTCTACCACGACTGATTCAAAGTATTCCTTGCTCCATGGTCTGCGGGCTGTTCCGATAACCGCAAAGTGTTCAGATAGATTTCCTGATTTATAGAGTCTAAAAAGGGATGGGTAGAGTTTGCGCTTAGCTAAATCTCCACTGGCCCCGAAAATGGTTACAATAACTTTTGAAGACATTTAAGTACCTATTTCCTATCTTATTAACCATATTTTACCATAAAATCTACAAGATTTCTTTGATTGAATCGTTGTTCCGAATATTTTCCGCTTGGATTAGAGGATTTGAGAGGAAAGCATAGAAAAAGCTAGAACCAATGTGGATTCTAGCTTCAACTGCTATAGGCTGTTTGGATCGACCACCAAAGAAACTTGGTAACTTCATCAGAATACGCGGTAGACATAAGGATTATCCGGTTTTGTAATAGTCTGGCAATCACTAATGTGGAGGACAGGCAAGCTTTGCTTGAGCTGCTTGTGGTATTCAATGGACAAGGTTCCTTTGGCATGGATCCAAGTGTTGTTTTCGAAATGCTGCGGAGCACCCGTCGTTAAGAGACCGTAGACTCCGGAATCTGCGATACAGTGGATGATCCCAAAGCGAAAGAGGAATTGGCTATCCTTGTTATTGGGGTCATTGTATACAAAGCCGGTCAGCTCGATCGTCTTTCCTGCAAATTGGTCAGGATAATCATAAATAACTTCCATGACTTCCATATAATTCTCAGTGGTCACCTGGATCACTTTTTTATCAACATATTTCTTTGCCGCCTGCTTCATTTCTGACTCATAGGCAGATTTGGTAAAATAGCTACTAGTATCTGGTTTGAGATACTGGGTAGTTGTTCCTTCGTCCTGCTGGATTTCCTTGGAAGAACCAGCTGCAACTGGGAAGTGGTAGCCTTTGGCAGAGACTGTTTGGGAATCCAGTGTCACTGTAGGGAAAAATAGCCCGACAAACAAAGGAATACAGAGTAAGAAGATACTCGCCACTTTTGCCCAGAAGCCAGAGAGATGACTGTGGATCTTCATCTGCTTGACCCAGATGATCAGCTGCACAAGAGCTAAAACAAAGGACAGGAACATGGAAATATAAGCCAAGTAAGAATAGTGTAAGTTGATGTATTGATTGAGCTTACCAGATAATTGCAGGTACATGGTGAGCTCAAAATAGCCAGCTAATATCAAGAAACGAATCATAGCACTACCCCCACAAACCAAGCATAAAGGAGCACAACTCCACTCACAATCCCGATAAATTGCCAGATAAAACGGGTCTTGAGATAATTTTTCATCATGAGGAGATTTTTGACATCAAGCATAGGCCCAATCACCAGAAAGGCAAGAACCGGCGCTACTCCAAAACTCGTCAGAAGAGAGGATCCAACAAAGGCGTCCGCCTCGCTACAAAGTGAGAGGAGAAAGGACAAGACCATGAGAAGGAGAATAGCAATAACCGGTGTCGCACTGATCGAAGTGAGGATCCGTGTTGGGACATAGACTTGGACGAGGCTGGCAAAGAGGCAACCAAATACCAGGTAACGTCCTGTATCAAAGAATTCATCAATGGCTTGCACCAAGACTTGAAAGAGCTTTTGACCTTTGCTCAAGTCCCTAAAATCATGTTCATGTACAGCCTTACGATGTTCTTTTTGGATCGAATCTGTCTGAATAAAACCAAGAAAGATCCCTAGAACCGTTGCGACCAAAAGGGAACCAAGGGCGCGGTAGAGAGCCATCTTGACAGAATTCCCAAAGGCTGAGTAGGTCGCAAAGAGAACGATGGGATTGATGACAGGTGCTGTCACCAGAAAGGGAACAGCAGTATAACTTGGGACTTTCTTTTCTAGAAAGCGATTGATAATGGGAACAATTCCACATTCACAGGAAGGAAAGATAAAGCCGATAAAGGTCCCAAAGAAGATCCGCCCAAATTTATTCTTGGGAAGAAGGCGATAGACCCTCTCGGGGGTGATATAGACCTCAATAATCCCTGAAATGATACTTCCGATTAGGACAAAAGGTAGGGCCTCGATAATAATCGAGAGAAAAATAGCCCCAGCCTGCAAGACGCTAGAGGGAAGGTGTTGAAAGAATGTCATTACTTAGCCTTCTTTGCTTCTTTAGTTGTAGCAGTTTCTGCCTTCTTTTTTTCTTCAGGAAATTCGACTGTTTTTTCTACATCTGGAAAACTTGCAAAGTTTTCAAACATTTTATCAAGATCATCTGTTTTTGAGAATTTAATAGCCATTGTTGGGCCTCCTTTTTATTTTCTTTCATTATAACAAAAAGGAAAGAGCAAGGGGGAAATGGAGCATAAAAGGAAAGATCAAGGGGGTCAAAATTATTCTATGAAAAATCCCTGAAACAGAGACTAGAACAGGCGATCTCACCCCTTGATGGTAGCAAAATATGCTATAATAGAAGTTATGGATAAATATGAAAAAATAGCCCAAGAATTGGGTGTTAGCTTAAAACAAATCGATACCGTATTGAGTCTGACCGCAGAAGGCTCAACCATTCCCTTCATTGCCCGCTATCGAAAAGATATGACGGGAAATTTAGATGAAGTAGCGATCAAGGCCATTATTGACCGGGACAAATCGTTAACGGCTCTAGCTGAACGAAAGGAAACTGTCCTTGCTAAGATTGAGGAACAAGGCAAATTGACAGAGGCGCTCAAGCAGGCTATTGAGGCCGCTGAAAAATTAGCGGATGTCGAAGAGCTTTATCTCCCATATAAGGAAAAACGGCGGACCAAGGCGACGATTGCCCGAGAAGCAGGACTTTTTCCTTTGGCACGTCTCATTTTGCAAAATAGTCCAGACTTGGAAGCAGAGGCTCAGAAATTTACCTGTGAGGCCTTCCCAACTGAAACAGCGGCTTTAGCTGGTGCAGTGGATATTCTGGTAGAAGCTATTTCAGAGGATACCCAATTACGGGCCCTCACCTATCAAGAAATTCATGGGCATTCCCTCATGACGTCAACCTTGAAGGATGAAAGCTTAGATCCTAAGAGAACCTTTGAAATCTATTATGATTTTTCTGAGAAGATCAAGAATATGCAAGGCTACCGGACTCTAGCTCTCAATCGTGGGGAAAAATTGGGCGTTCTCAAAGTCGGATTCGAGCACCAACTGGATCGAATCATTCGTATTTTTGAGGCTCGTTTTAAAACTAAAAATGCCTATGTCGATGAGGTTATTCAACAAGCGGTTAAGAAAAAAATCGTTCCTGCGATTGAACGTCGGATTCGGACAGAGTTGACGGAGGTGGCAGAAGACGGAGCCATTCAATTGTTCTCTGAGAATCTACGGAATCTATTGCTCATTCCTCCATTAAAAGGGCGCGTGGTCCTTGGATTTGACCCAGCTTTTCGGACCGGTGCTAAACTAGCCGTTGTCGATGAGACAGGAAAGATGCTCGCCACCCAGGTCATCTATCCAGTTGCTCCTGCAAAACCAGCTCAGATCGAGCAGGCTAAAAAGGAACTGTCTTCCTTGATCAAGGAGTTCGGAGTAGAAATTATTGCGATTGGAAATGGAACCGCCAGCCGTGAAAGTGAGGCCTTTGTCGCAGAGGTGCTTCATGACCATCCAGGAGTTCGCTATGTTATTGTCAATGAAAGCGGAGCCTCTGTCTACTCAGCTAGTGAGTTGGCCCGTCATGAGTTCCCAGAGCTAACCGTTGAAAAACGCTCGGCCATCTCCATTGCCCGTCGCTTGCAAGATCCGCTAGCAGAATTGGTGAAAATCGATGCCAAATCCATCGGTGTCGGTCAATACCAACACGATGTCAATCAGAAAAAACTGACAGAAAGCTTGGATTTCGTGGTAGATACTGTCGTCAACCAAGTTGGGGTCAATATCAATACGGCTAGTCCCTCTCTCTTAGCCCATGTAGCAGGACTCAATAAAACCATCTCTGAAAATATTGTGAAATACCGGGAAGAAGAAGGAATGATTCTTT
This sequence comes from uncultured Streptococcus sp., assembly GCF_959025735.1. GTDB lineage: Bacteria > Bacillota > Bacilli > Lactobacillales > Streptococcaceae > Streptococcus. The sequence goes on along the minus strand of NZ_CAUFJQ010000025.1, from coordinate 7,664 downwards.
CACGAGCACAGATTAAAAAAGTCCCTCGTCTCGGCGCCAAGGCTTTCGAGCAAGCGGCTGGATTCTTACGCATTCCTGAAAGTAAAAATATCTTGGACAATACCGGCGTTCACCCTGAAAGTTACAAGGAAGTTGAAAAACTTTTTCAACTTCTTGAAATTACCGACCTCGATGCATCCGCTCAGGAAAAATTAAATGCTGTGAACATAAAGGAGATGTCTACTCAGCTGGATCTGGGACCAGAAACCCTGAAAGATATTATTGCCGATCTCCTAAAACCAGGTCGCGATTTGCGGGATTCCTTTGATGCACCCGTGCTCCGTCAGGATGTCTTGGATATTAAAGACCTGCATATTGGCCAAAAATTAGAAGGGGTTGTGCGCAATGTGGTTGACTTTGGGGCCTTTGTCGATATTGGCATTCACGAAGATGGCTTGATTCATATCTCCCATATGAGCAAGCAGTTTATCAAGCATCCAAGCCAGGTCGTATCAGTAGGTGATTTGGTAACCGTCTGGGTGAAGAAGATTGATGTGGAACGCGAAAAAGTCAATCTCAGTTTGGTAGCTCCGAATGAATCTGACTGAGTATGTACGCCAAGTATCCCTAGAAGATTTTGGGAGAGAATTCCGCCATCAAGCAGAGTGGAATTCACGTCTTCAAACTACTGGGGGTCGTTTCTTTCCCAAAGATCGACACCTTGATTTCAACCCGAAAATATACCAAGCTTTCGGGTTAGAGGTCTTTCGTAAAATCGTCCGTCACGAGCTTTGCCATTACCATCTTTACGATCAAGGAAAAGGCTATCGCCACAAAGATCTAGACTTTAAGCAACTTCTCCAGCAAGTGGACGGTCTTCGTTTCACACCTCCTCTACCAGATAGAACTGGGCGAGTCAAGCGGATCTATCTCTATCAATGTCCCCATTGTGGCCAAGAGTATAGACGAAAGCGAAAAATCGATCTGAAGAAATATGCCTGCGGTCGCTGTCACAGCTGCCTGCAATTTCTTGAAATGAGACAAGTGTAAGAATCAGTCTTTAGGCGGATCTCTTTCCAGTTCGACTCTGCTAAAATAGGTCTAACTAGAAAGAGGAAAATCAAATGACATCATCATTTTACAAATTAAAACGACATCGCCTGGTTTCAGGTGTGCTAGCTGGGCTGGCTGATAAATTTGGTCTGAGTGTAACGCTGCTACGCTTCTTGTTTATTCTTTTTACGGTCTCTCATGCCTTTATCGGTGTGATTATCTATTTACTGTTAGATACGACCTTACCTTATAAGGACGAAGAGGAGCAGGAAATATTTGACGATGGCCCTCGACCTCGTCGGAGAAAAGAGGCCGAACCTATCCATGATCAGAATGATAGTCCGTTTTTCTAAAAGGAGATCCGGGTGAAGCAGAAGTTCTATTACCTTGCTTTTATTCTATATCTCTTTTTCAGTTTTATAGGACAGTTTTTCATTTTAAATCGTGTTTTTGGAGAAGGAGTTGGAACAGTTTTTATCGGAATGGCCCTTTTTCCACTGGGCATTTGGAATAGTCTCTTCTACCTCTTGTTTCTGACAACAGAAAGGGCAAGAGAGTCACAAATTTATCGGTTTTCGATTTTATTTCTGCCGGTTTTGTATCTGATTTTCTCCTTGTTGGGGGGAGGACCTACTGCTTTTATGCTCGGCTTGATCGCATTTCCTTCAAATGCGGTGGTCTATGCAGTATCTACTGGAATCAAATCTATGATCAAAGATTTTTTGCAAGGCCAAGGCTAGAGCATTCTTCAGATGTTCCCATCATTTCCTAGAGGTTGAAGACCTTTGTCTTGACCTCTTTTTGCTTGCCTTAAAAAGGAGTTGAAAATGGATCTTTCAAATGACACTTCAGTCTCTCGTCTGAAGAGAAAATCTGCTATAATAGAGAGAGAATTTGAAAAGGGAGAATGATATGGCAGTTACTGTTCGCGATATACAGGAAAAGCTTCGTCTATCGGTTGTTTATGGGGATGATAGCCTCTTAAGCAAGGAAATTACGACTGCGGACATTTCACGTCCAGGTCTTGAAATGACGGGCTATTTCGACTATTACACACCTGAGCGGATTCAGCTTGTAGGAATGAAAGAATGGTCCTACCTGGTGAAGATGAGCTCTCACAACCGTCATCAGGTCTTGCGCAAGATGTTCCAGCCAGAGACACCTGTCATCATTGTCGCGCGGAATTTAGAAATTCCAGAAGAAATGTTGCGTGCTGCGGAAGAGAAGCAACTAGCCATTTTGAAGAGCAATGTTGCAACGAGTCGTTTATCTGGAGAGCTTTCTAGCTATTTGGATAGTCGGCTAGCAGAACGTACGAGTGTACACGGTGTCTTGATGGATATTTATGGGATGGGTGTCTTGATCCAAGGAGATAGCGGAATCGGAAAAAGCGAGACAGGTTTGGAACTTGTCAAGCGGGGTCACCGCCTTGTAGCAGATGACCGGGTCGATATCTATGCGAGAGATGAGATGACCCTTTGGGGAGAGCCAGCTGAAATCCTACGTCACTTACTAGAGATCCGTGGTGTCGGGATTATCGATGTCATGAGTCTCTACGGTGCGAGTGCTGTGAAGGATTCTTCACAAGTCCAAATCGCCGTTTACTTGGAAAATTATGCTAAGGATCAGGTTTATGATCGTCTTGGTAATAATGCAGAAGAGTTAGAAATCGGAGGCGTGACTATTCCTCGTATACGCATCCCTGTGAAGACTGGTCGGAACATTTCGGTCGTGATCGAAGCAGCAGCTATGAATGTTCGGGCTAAAGAAATGGGCTATGATGCCACCAAAACCTTTGAAGAACGTTTGTCCCAGTTGATTAGTCAAAATGAGGTGAAGGAATGAATCCAGTAGCCCTTCAATTAGGTCCGATCAGTATTCGTTGGTACGCAATTTGTATTGTCTCTGGCTTGATTCTAGCCGTTTATCTTTCCATGAAAGAAGCACCTCGAAAGAAAATAAATCCAGATGATATCATTGATTTCATTTTGATTGCCTTTCCTCTTGCGATTGTGGGGGCCAGACTCTATTACGTTATTTTCGAATGGGGTTACTATAGCCAGCATCTTAGTGAGATTTTTGCGATCTGGAACGGAGGAATCGCGATTTATGGTGGCCTCTTGACAGGTGCCCTTGTCCTCTATCTATTCTCTCGTAGACGTTTGATTGAACCGATCGACTTTTTAGATATTGCGGCCCCAAGCGTCATGATTGCACAGAGTATTGGTCGCTGGGGAAACTTCTTTAACCAGGAAGCTTATGGAGCTGCTGTCAAAAGTCTCAACTACCTGCCCTCTTTTATTCGAGATCAAATGTATATAGATGGTAGTTACCGTCAGCCAACGTTCTTGTATGAATCCAGTTGGAATCTGTTAGGATTTCTCTTGATCTTGATTCTTCGTAGGAAGCCACAATTTTTGCGACAAGGTGAGGTCACAGCCTTTTACCTTATCTGGTATGGTTTTGGTCGGATGATCATCGAAGGAATGCGGACGGATAGCTTGATGTTTGCAGGCTTACGTGTTTCCCAGTGGTTGTCGATGATCCTGATTCTAGTTGGACTTGCCATTATCCTTTACCAACGTCGCAAAAAAGCCCCTTATTATGTAGAAGCAAAGGAGTAATATATGTTTATTGAAATTGCCTACGGCCTCTTAGGCCTTGCCTTAGTAGCGCTTGTCATTTATATGATTTTTTTCCTCTCAAAGATTGGAAAAGTTGTAGATGAGACGCAAAAAACCATCCAAGTTTTGACATCAGATGTCAATGTCACCTTGCATCAGACCAATGATCTATTGGCAAAAGTCAATGTTTTAACGGATGATTTGAATCAAAAAGTTGCAACGATTGACCCACTCTTTACAGCCGTGGCGGATCTTTCAGAGTCTGTTTCAGATTTGAATGATCAAGCCCGTCAATTGAGTGTCAAAGCTGTATCAGCTGGTGGAAAAACAGTGAAAGCCTCTATCGGATTAAAAGCGATTAAGATGGCTTCAAAATTATTTAAATAGAATCGAGGAAGAATATGGGACGTTTATCTAGTTTATTAATTGGTGTGATTTCAGGTGCTTCAGCAGCCTACTATTTATCAACTGAGCAAGGAAAGAAAGTCACTAAAAAAGTGGTGCGCTTCGTAAAAGATTATCAAGAAGATCCTCAAGAAGTACATGAATCGGTAAAACAAACTGCTAAGGATGTTTCAAAACAAGCAGCAGAAGTGATCCAACAAACCAAAGAAAAAGTTGGTTCTGGAGAAATTACGACAGGAACTGTTTTGGAATCTGTCAAAGAAAAAACGCAAGATGTGGTTGAAAAATCTCAAGAAGTCTATTACTCATTTAAGGATAAACTTCAAAAAGAAAATCTAAGTGGCAATGACTTGGTTCAATCCATTCGCAAACAAACAGAATCTGAAGACATCGTGTTAGAGTTGGATGAAAAAGATTCTAAAGAAGCAGCTGAAGAAGAAACAAAAGAAGTATAAAAAAATGAGGCTCAGTGAGCCTCATTTTTTATGGAAGGTAAGATGGCAATTGGCAGTTAAGTTTTGTCTTCCAACTGTTATTCCAATTAAAAAAATTCGAGTAAATAAAAAAATCAGGCGAACCTGATTTTTATTTTTTTCGTTTATTGTAGTAAATTCGGAACCCTTGAATACTAGCAAAGCTAGAACCAATCGCTAAAGCAAACGCAAAGAAGGTATTCATTTTTGTTGCTAAAAAGATAAAACTAAATACAACCGTCAACACACAGAAAATAGCGATATTTAAAAAATATAGCAATTCACTTAATTGAGGTGCGGGTTCAACTTCAGGAGCATAGTCCTGAATAGGGGTTTCTTGGGTTTGTTTGGTTAATTCGATATAATCGAATTCTTCTTCATGGTGTCTTAAATTTCTTACGGGCATTTTCTCTCTCCTAACAGTACTCTATTATTCTATCATGAATTCAGGTATATAAATGTTACAAAAATGTTACAAATTTTACAAAATGAATATATTTTTCTAGAATATCGGAATTTTTGTTATAATGGTTCTATGAAAAATATTATGATTACAGCAACAGCAGAGAGTGTTGAGCAAGCGCAAGCCCTGATTGATGCAGGGGTTGACCGAATCTATGTCGGTGAAAAAGACTACGGATTACGATTGCCTCAAACTTTAAGCTATGACGAAATAAATCGAATTGCCCAACTGGTCCATGCTGCTGGCAAAGAATTGACAGTAGCTGTAAATGCACTCATGCACCAATCGATGATGGATTCAATCAAGCCTTTCCTAGATTTTCTAAAGGAAATTCAGGCTGATTATATTACTGTCGGAGATGCGGGCGTTTTTTATGTCTTGAAACGAGATGGCTATCCATTCAAAACCATCTACGATGCATCAACCATGGTCACTTCTAGCCGCCAGATCAATTTCTGGGGAAAACAAGCAGGAGCTTCTGAAGCTGTTCTGGCTCGTGAGATTCCATCTGCCGAATTATTCGTAATGGCTGAGAATCTTCAGATTCCAGCAGAAGTATTGGTCTATGGTGCTAGCATTATTCACCATTCGAAACGACCTCTTCTTCAGAATTATTACAACTTCATCAAGACAGAGGACTCTGTGACCAAAGATCGGGATCTGTTCTTGGCCGAGCCAGGAGATCCCAATTCTCATTATTCGGTCTACGAGGACAAACATGGAACCCATATCTTCTCAAATAATGACTTGAATATGATGACCAAATTGTCTGAGTTGGTAGAACACGGATTTGATCATTGGAAACTCGATGGTGTCTACTGTCCGGGGGAAAACTTTGTCAAGATTACAGAGTACTTTGTCAAGGCCCGTGATTTGATTCAAAAAGGAACATTTACACAGGATCAAGCCTATCTGTTTGATGAAGAAATCCGCAAATTGCATCCAGCTAATCGTGGTTTGGATACTGGTTTCTATGATTATGAACCAGATCGTGTAAAATAATAAAAAAACTAGGGCTTCTTCGTTTGTGAGTTTTCCTTTTTCAGGGAACGAAGAGGCTATTCATCATATCGACAATCTTGTAAATTGGAGAAAACATGACAAATACAAAAAAACGTCCAGAGGTTTTGGTACCTGCTGGAACATTAGAAAAATTAAAAGTTGCCGTTAATTATGGGGCAGACGCAGTGTTCGTTGGTGGACAAGCCTATGGTTTGCGTAGCCGTGCCGGAAACTTTACCATGGATGAGCTTCGTGAAGGTATCGAATATGCGCATGCACGTGGCGTAGATGTACACGTGGCTTCGAACATGGTGACCCATGAGGGAAATGAACAAGGGGCTGGTGAATGGTTCCGTGAATTACGAGATATGGGCCTTGACGCCGTGATCGTCTCAGACCCGGCCTTGATTGAAATCTGTGCAACTTATGCACCTGGACTCAATATTCACTTGTCTACGCAAGCTTCTGCAACCAACGTGGAGACCTTCCATTTCTGGAAAGAATATGGCTTGACCCGTGTCGTCTTGGCCCGTGAGGTATCCATGGAAGAGTTGGCAGAGATCCGTAAGCGTACCGATCTTGAGATCGAAGCCTTCGTTCATGGAGCCATGTGTATTTCTTATTCCGGACGTTGTACCCTTTCTAACCACATGTCTGACCGGGATGCCAACCGTGGTGGTTGTTCTCAATCTTGTCGTTGGAAATACGATCTCTATGATATGCCATTTGGCCAAGAACGCAAGAGTATCAAAGGACAAGTCCCAGAAGAATATTCTATGTCAGCCGTGGACATGTGTATGATCGAAAATATTCCAGACATGATTGACAATGGGGTTGATAGCTTGAAGATCGAAGGTCGGATGAAATCTGTCCATTACGTATCAACAGTTGCCAACTGTTACAAGGCAGCTTGTGATGCCTATATGGAAAGTCCAGAAGCCTTTTATGCCATTAAGGATGATTTGATCAATGAATTGTGGAAAGTCGCTCAACGTGAATTAGCAACTGGATTCTACTACCAAACACCGACTGAAAATGAACAATTGTTTGGGGCACGTCGTAAGATTCCGCAATACAAATTTGTAGGAGAAGTGGTGGACTTTGATCCATCTACCATGACTGCGACGATTCGCCAACGGAATGTCATCAATGAAGGCGACCAAGTGGAATTCTACGGACCAGGCTTCCGTCATTTTGAATGCCAGATCCAAGACTTGCATGATAAGGATGGAGTGAAGATTGATCGCGCACCAAATCCGATGGAACTTCTTACGATCACCGTTCCACAAGAAGTCAAGCCAGGAGATATGATTCGTTCTTGCCAGGAAGGTTTAATCAATCTCTACTCAAAAGATGGGGCAAGTAAAACTGTTCGAGTATAACAAAAAAAGAGAGGGTTAAATCTCTCTTCAGAATATAGAAAAACTCTATTAGGACTAGAAAAACTTCTCCTTTAGAGTTTTTTCTTTATATAATTATGAAAAAAGATTGAAGAAAATTGTCAAAATGGACTTTTTCTTCAATCTGTATAATCAACTTTTAATTGAATGCATTCTGTTTGGTTTTATTCTTTTCCATAAAGGTAACGACTAGCAATTAACCAAGTAGCAATATACATTATCACGTTAACCAAAAATGCGACAACGATAACCATATTCCAATTAT
>NZ_CAUFJQ010000024.1 GCF_959025735.1 uncultured Streptococcus sp. | reverse complement strand
GAGCTTCTGGCATGGTATCCTTGGTCCAGATAGGCATGCGCTTGTAAGCGATCAATTTTTGTGTCATGCTGCTTCTCCTTTTTCTTTCACTACCCTTATCATACAGAAAAAAGCCCCTTTTTACAAGTTGGAAAAAGGAGAGCCCATCTCCAAGAAAAAAGACAGATCTGAAACAAGTTTCAAAACTGTCTTTTTCTTTAACGTGTATTGTATTGTTTCATGACCCGTGCGATGTCCCGGTTTTGTTCCCGACGCTTGATGGATTCACGCTTGTCATAATCATGTTTCCCTTTAGCGAGCCCCAAAAGCAATTTGGCATAGCCGTCCTTGAGATAGACCTTCAAAGGCACCAAGGTCATTCCGGTCCCTTTGGTGTCTTGGTCCAGCTTTTGGATTTGCTTTTTATGAAGAAGAAGCTTGCGACGACGGTCTGGGTCTTGGTTCCAGATATTGCCTTCCTCGTAAGGGGCAATGTGGACATTGCTAAGCCAAACTTCGCCATTTTTAACTTGCGCAAAGCCATCTTTCAAGTTAATGCGTGCTGCACGGACACTTTTGATCTCTGTCCCCGTCAGCACCATCCCTGCTTCAATCGTATCCACGATGGTGTAGTCATGTCTCGCCTTTTTATTTTGAGCGACTACCTTTCCTTCGCCCTTTGCCATGTTTAGCTCCTTTCTTTGCTACTTCCTTGTAAAATGGTTTCTTCCCTTTTTTCTTTTTGGTTTTAGAGGAAGAATCTTTCCGCTTGTCATCTTTTCTAGTGGTTGATCCCTTAGAAACTTTTTTGTCCTTGCGTCTGCGATCCCGGCGGTTGCCATCTCGGTCACGTCCTTTAGACTTGAGGCCTTTTTCAACGACATCCCATTCACTTGGAATATAAGAGAAATCAATCTCTCCTGTCATCTTGTCGGCTCTTTCTACCTTGATTCGGATCTGCTGACCGACACGGAAGGTCACTCCAAACTTCTCTCCGCGAAGGGTTAGATCTCGTTCATTAAAATGGTAGAATTCAGGAAGATTGGTAATATGGATCAAGCCTTCAACCGTATTTGGCAACTCCACAAAGAGTCCAAATTTTACCACACTGGAAACCACGGCATCGTACTCTTCCCCAACATAGTCTTCCATGTATTCTGCCTTCTTCATGGCTTCTACTTCGCGCTCTGCATCAATAGCCCGGCGCTCCCGACTAGAGGATTGGCTGGCAATGTCTGGAAGGACTTGTTCAAAGTGCTCAGCCACATCTTGAGATTTTCCGTACTCGCGCACCATTCGATGAACCATCAGGTCCGGATACCGACGGATGGGACTGGTAAAGTGGGTATAATACTCAGCAGCAAGCCCATAGTGGCCATGGTTGTGCTCTGAGTAACGGGCCTGTTGCATCGAGCGCAACAACATCATTGAAAGGACATCTGCATAGGGTTCTCCTTCAACCTTGCGCATAATTTCTTGCAGGGCTTCTTGGCTCATCTCACTAGCCGTTCCGTAGATCTGGATCCCAAAGCTAGAAGCATAATCGATAAACTTCTGTACTTTTTCTGCTTTCGGATCTTCGTGGATCCGGTAGATGAACGGTAGTTTCAGTCGCGTAAAGTGCTCCGCCACTGTTTCATTGGCAATCAGCATAAAGGACTCAATCATCCGTTCGGCAATCCCTCTTTGACGCAAAACGATATCGACCGGTTTGCCTTCCTTATTGACCAAGATTTTAGCCTCATTGGTATCAAAATTAAGGGCTCCGCGGCGAATCCGCATGCTTTCTAGAATGCCATGTAAGGTAGCCATTTGATGAATACTTGGGACAATTTTCTTAAAGGTTTGAGCCTTTTCTTCATCTCCCGCTAAGATATCATTGACGTCACTATAAGTCATCCGAAAGGTTGTATTGATCACTGTCTGGGTAATGGTATGCTTGACAACCTTGCCATGAGGATCAATCTCCATGATAGCAGACTGGGTCAGACGGTCCACATTCGGATTTAAAGAACAGATCCCATTGGACAGACGCTCTGGCAACATGGGTACTACTCGGTCAGTCACATAGACAGAAGTCGCCCGATTTAGAGCTTCCTTATCGAGTGCTGAACCTTCCTTAACGTAATAAGAGACATCTGCGATGTGAACACCCAGCTCAAAGTTGCCGTTCTTGAGTAGTTTGATATGGACCGCATCGTCCAAGTCTTTGGCATCTGCCCCATCAATCGTAAAAGTGATCTCCTCTCGCAGATCCAAGCGTCCCTCTAAATCCTTTTTAGATGGTGCATCCGGAATCTGCTCAGCCTCTTTCAGCACTTCTTCTGGAAATTCTGAGACAATATCCATGGATTCTAATACTTCCAAAACATCGATTCCTGGATCTGTCACATGACCGACCACATCCCGCACAGTCGCCACAAAATAATTGTGTTTGCGGCTCGGGTATTGATCAATTTCGACCTTGAGGATTTCGGTCCCTTCCAATTGGATGGCTGGCTTCTTCACATAGATCAGCTGGCTGATCTTTTGATTTTTCGAACGAATGTAGCCGGCATATTTAGGCTTTTCCTCATCCAGAACAATTTGTCCAACTACCGTTTTGATGCTATGTTCCAAGACGTCAATAACCTTAGCTTCTGCTGCCGTTCCCTTGTTTCGGTCTGCCACCTTAGTAATGACGATCTCTACGGTATCACCATCGATGGCGTGGTTGACATCATTTCGGCCAACAAAGAGGTCCTCTTCTTCGCCTTCTAAACTGACAAAACCAAAGCCATTCTTATGGGCATGAAAGATCCCCTTGAGCGTAATGGCTGGGGCCTTCTTTTGAGCCAAACGAAGAGAGCCATCATCCTCGAATTTCAACTCATGACGGCGTTCCATCAGAGAGATGGTTTTGACCAAGTCACGGAAATCCTTAGACCCTTCTTTTCCTAGAGCTGCTGCCAGATCATTGATCTGGACTTTGTCATGCTCTTGTAAATATTCTTTAATACTTGTTTTCATTGATTTATTTGCTGGTTATCCAGCCTCCTTTTTTCTATCTACTTGTGTCTTTGTTTTGCAAAATAAAAATAGGCAAAGACATTGTCTGAGCCTATCTTATCTACTAGAAAGTACCATTAAGATCATCGCGATCAATAACCAAAAGAAGATCATAATAGCTGTTAAACGCTGCATCACGGCTTCAAACCCGCGCGCTTTTGAACGTTCAAACAAGTCATTTGAGCTTGCGTCAAAGACGTTGCTCGATTGGTTTTTTGTTGGTTGCATAAAAATTGCGATAATAATCAATACTGATAATACTAGTAAAATAGTTGTTAATGCTCCGCTCATATTCAAAACTCCTTAAAATCTTCACTATTATACCATGAAAATCATTTTGATTCAATATGTAAGGTTACTTTTCTTTCCTTGGGACAATACTTCAAGACCTCGATCTTTTCAGGATGGGTTTTGGTATTTTTACTGGTCAAATAATTCTGACTCCCACAGCTGGTGCAGGTCAATTGAACTTTAATTCGCACGTACGTCTCTCACTTTCAAATACTTTCTAAATAAGAATAAGAGGAACATCAAATCGGTAAAGGCCAAAAGGGCTGTACCGTAAAATACCCAATGATAGCCAAAATGCATGAAAATACTCGATCCCATCATTGGCCCTAATACACCACCTAAATAATAAAAGAGCTGGTTGTAGCTAAAGATCCGAGAAATCCCTTCAGGAGGGGTTAAACGATTCAATAATGCAGAAACTCCTGGTAGTAGGGCTCCTGTCCCGATCCCAAAGAGGAAGCGTAAAATCCCTAATTGAAGGGGTGATTGCGCTTGGGCACAAAGGATATAGAGACAGCCACTATAAAGAAGGGCGATTAATAAGAGCCGGTGATTCCCGATTCGGTCTCCAAGTTTTCCCATCCAACCTGAAAAGAGCATACTAGAGACTCCCATAGCCGAAACAATCATCCCCGATACAAAGATCAGGTTATCTCTTTGGCCCAAAGCCCGCACATAAAGAGGTAGGATCGGAGAAATAGATTGGGCGATCATTTGAATGGTCATACTGGTCAAAAAGAGTCCCAAGAGGATATCTTTTTGCTGAATGGACATGAGCAACTCCCAGCTGGATTTTTGTTCTTCTTTTGGAAGGGGCTCATAGTCTTCCTCAATGCCCCAGAAGGTTAAGACGGAAACTAAAAATAAGAAGAAGCCGACCAAGAGAAAGACATTGCGCATTCCCAGATTTTCAGCAATGAGTCCTCCAATCAAAGGCCCCATCAAGGTTCCAGCCACGACACCGGTCGACAAGGTCCCTAGGGCATATCCCGATTGGTCCTTGGGAACTTGGCTGGCAATCAGGGCTGTACTATTAGGAACAAAGCCTGAAAAGACCCCATTGAGCAAGCGCAGGACCAAGAGCCAAAAGACAGATGGGACAAAGGCAATGCCGCCCATGATCAGCGTCATGGCAATGGAAGCTCTAAGCATCATGGGTTTTCGACCATAGCGGTCGGCTAAACTCCCCCAGATGGGAGACATGATCGCAGAGGTTACAGAAGAACTTGCGACGGCAATGCCAGCATAAAAGGGAACAGCCTTGCCCGTAACACCCAACTCTTCCACAAAGAGGGCCATAAAAGGGACGACTAAAGAAAGGCTGGCTCCGATGAAAAAGCACCCGATCCAGGCAATATATAGATTTTTACGCCAATTGATTTCTCTTGTGATAAAATCATCTTCTTTCTAATTGTTGTAGAGCTGCATCTAATTGGGCATAGAGGGCAGCAAGATCGTCATTATTGTCTAAGACCAGATCTGCATGGGCGCTTTTTTCATCTAGCGGCATTTGAGACGCGATGCGTTCTTGGGCCTGCAGTTCTGATAAGTGGTTGCGTTCCATCAGGCGTTTGAGCTGGGTTTCTTTTGATACAGCTACCAACCAGACAGATTCAAACCACTCTTCATAGCCTTGTTCAATTAAGAGTGGAATATCCATAAAAAAGAGATCGGATTGTGCAGCTTGTCTATCTCTTACCTCTGCTAGAGCCTCACGAATAAGCCTGCCTTGGACGCGATTGGACCAGTCTCGTTCACTAGGGTCTGAAAAGATCCGCTGACCCAAAGCGACGCGATCCAACTCTCCTTCTTTGGTAAGGATCTCTCTACCAAAATGATCTACTAGGACACGGTAGAGGGCTCCTCCTGGTGCTTGCAAATCATGAACCACTTGATCCGCATCAATGACAGGATACCCTTTTTCTCTCAGATAGGAGGTCACAGTGGACTTTCCTGAAGCAATCCCTCCTGTTAATCCAATGATTCTCGCCATCTAGTTCTCCTTTTGGCAGTGAGGGCAAAAATGGGTTCCACGTCCCCCCAGCTGAATTTTCTCAATCGGCGTCCCGCAGCGCAAACACGGCTGGCCTGTTTTTCCATAGACCTGGTGTTCTTCCTGCATGGTGCCGTCTTCTCCAAAAGCATTGCTGTAGGAGCGAATGGTGGAGCCACCCTTTTCAACAGCTTGAGCAAGCACAGCAATCGTTTCTTTGCGGATTACTTTGGCTTCTCTAGCAGTCAAGCTTTGACCCAAACGGGCTGGATGAACCTTGGCTCGATAAAGGACCTCATCCACATAGATATTGCCCAAACCAGCTACTAATTTTTGGTCTAAAAGAGCTGATTTAATGGGTTTCTTTGATTTTTTAAGAGCTGCTTGGAAGGCTGGTGCTTTAAAATCCGCTTCTGTCGGCTCTGGACCAATTTTTTTCGCCAAAAAATAGCTGTCGACAAGCTCAGGTATGAGGACTTCCATGGTCCCAAACTTACGGACATCTTCATAGACCAGGGTGCTGCCATCTGTAAAATGAAAGAAGACATGGGCATGCTTGCGAAGAGGGACTTCATCTGGATAAAAGAAATACTTGCCTTCCATCCGCAAATGCGAGATGAGGACCAGATCCGTCAGATAAAACAAGAGGTATTTCCCGCGGCGCCCCATGGCCCGAATTTCTTGACCTGGGAGATCTTGACGAAAAGCATCCAGATCCGTCTGAATCATCTTTGGATACTTTACTTCCACTGACTGGATAGTTTTTCCAAGAATTAATTTCTCAAGACCTCGTCGAACGGTCTCTACTTCTGGTAATTCCGGCATAGAACTCCTTTCAAAAACAAGAAGCAGGCCATCTGCCCACCTCTTCTTAATATTCTTTTTCGTTGTATCCGAAATCGGCAAGATCCAATTTCTTATCCCGCCAATTTTTCTTGACTTTCACCCAGGTTTCTAGGAAGACCTTGTCCCCTAGCATGAGTTCGATATCCTTCCGCGCAAGGGTTCCGATCTTCTTAAGCATGGCCCCGCCTTTTCCGATGACAATGCCTTTTTGGCTATCACGCTCGACCATGATGGTTGCTCGGATATGGACCTTATCGGTCTCTTCATCCCGCTTCATGGAATCCACTACTACTGCCACAGAATGGGGAATTTCTTCCCGCGTCAAATGCAAGACCTTTTCACGGATCATTTCAGAAACCAAGAAACGCTCTGGGTGGTCAGTGATTTGGTCAGCAGGGAAATATTGGAAACCTTCTTCTAAGTTTTCGCTCAAAATGTCAATCAACCGCGAAACATTGTTTCCTTGAAGGGCTGAAATTGGCACAATTTCCTTGAAGTCCATCTGACTACGGAAGTCATCGATTTGCGCCAAGAGCTGGTCAGGGTGGACCTTGTCGATCTTATTGACCACCAGAATAACCGGCACCTTAGCAGCCTTGAGGCGTTCGATGATCATATCATCACCCTTGCCACGCGCTTCATCTGCCGGTACCATGAAGAGTACGGTATCGACTTCTCGAAGGGTGCTGTAGGCTGACTCTACCATGAAGTCTCCAAGCGCGGTCTTAGGTTTGTGAATCCCTGGCGTATCGATAAAGACAATCTGTTCCTTATCCGTCGTATAAATCCCCATAATCTTATTGCGCGTTGTTTGCGCCTTGTCACTCATGATGGCAATCTTTTGCCCCATGACGTGGTTCAAAAACGTTGACTTCCCGACATTGGGACGTCCTAAAATGGCTACAAAGCCTGATTTAAATGTCATATTATCCTTTCACGAGGGCATGCTCCCTCTTATCCAAATACCAAGGCCCAGAATTTGGGCACAAAAATGATCAATCCTGTCACCAAGGCAAAACCTGATACAACGAGGACCGCTCCAGCTGCCATGTCTTTGGCATTCTTTGCCAACATGGAGAAATGGTAGTTACTGGCTAGATCCACCACATTTTCAATGGCTGAATTCATAATTTCAAAAGCAATCACCAAAGTGATGCTGAGCAATAAAAAGAGCCATTCTGTCGCAGAAATCCTAAATACCAAACCAGCAAGCATTGCTACAAGGGCTGATAAGGCGTGCTTGCGCATATTGCGCTCTTCTTTGATCGATGTGAAAATTCCTGTTATCGCAAAATCCAGGCTTGAAGTGAAGTCCCGATTTTTCCATTTTCGCTTATTGTCTTGTGAGTCCATAGGCTGTCAAAATCTCTTCCTGTAAGCCAAACATTTCCTTTTCTTCTTCTGGCGTATAGTGATCATAGCCATTGATGTGAAGAAAACCATGTACTGCCAAAAATCCCATTTCGCGCTCAAAGCTATGGCCATATTCTTCCGCTTGCTCCCGCGCCTTGTCAATTGAAATAAAGAGCTCACCAATATAGGTATCGAATTCCGCCATCATCTCTGCCAATTCTGGATTTTCTGCAAGGTCTTCCTCGTCAAAAGAAATCTCCATCTCTGGCTTGTATTCTAAACTGATGACATCCGTCGGACGATCCGTATCACGGTATTCAAGATTTAGTTCATGACTGCGTTCATTGGTTACAAAAGTCACAGCCATTTCCTTGTCTTCTTTCCCAATTTTTTGAGCAGCAAATTCTAAAATTTCTTGCGTTTGTTTTAAGATTTCGTCAGAGACTTGACCAGTCTCATCTACCATTTCAATATACATCTGGATCACCTCACTATTATCACTTTATTATATCACAAAAACCAGCCTATATACTAGATACAGGCTGGTTTTCAATCTTTTTCTTTGCAGGACAATCTTACACCACTGTTTGCTGAATGGCATTCATCTGGGCATAGATCCCGCCTTGTGCAACCAGTTCCTCGTGTCTACCACGTTCCACAATGCGTCCTTCGGATAAGACTAAGATCTGATCCGCATCTTGGATAGTGGACAAGCGATGGGCAATGATAAAGGTGGTCCGGCCCTTTTGCAGGACTGCCATAGCCTTCTGGATGATTTCTAATGTTTCTGTATCAATGTGAGAAGTTGCCTCATCCAAAATCAGAATTTGCGGATTCATATAGAGCGTCCGCGCAAAGGAAATCAATTGGCGTTCGCCACTTGAAAAGGCGGATCCTTTTTCTACAACTGGATGGTCGATTCCCTTTTCAAGGCGCTCTACAAAGGGCCAAGCCCCGACTTTTTTCAGCGCATCTTGGACCGCCTCCCGATCAATGTGATCCTGACTCATGGCCACATTACTAGCAATAGTCCCTGTAAATAGATAAGGATCCTGCAGAACAATCCCCATGTGGCTTCGCAGGCTCTCCCGAGAAACTTGGCGAATATCTTGACCATCGATCAAAATCGCTCCTTCTTGAGGATCATAAAAACGATAGAGCAGGTTCATAATGGAAGACTTACCCGATCCAGTATGGCCCACAAGAGCGATGGTTTGACCTGGACTAGCCTGAAAGGTAATATCCCGCAGAACTGGCTTGCCTTCTTCATAGCCAAATTGAACATCGTCAAACACGACTTGAGCCTTTTCTATCTTCAGTTCCGATGCACCATCGTCCTCTAAGGGTTGGTCTAAGAAAGCAAGGACGCGACTCCCCGTTTCTAAGGATCGCCGAATATTTGGGAATTGACGACTAAGATTGGCCATGAGATCAAATAGATTAATCACATAGTTAATATTGATAAATAAGAAACCAGCCGTCACACCAATATTGCCCTCTAGGAAAGAAATCCCAGCAATGGTCAAAATGCCCGCAATCACTAAAAACTTGAGCAATTCCGTCAAGGTCCAAGAAGCAATGGAATCGGCTAAGAGGATTCGATCATTAGCTCCTAGCATCTTCTGAGTAGTGGCTTCAAACTCCTCCACCACACCAGGCTCTTGATGATAGAGTTGAATCATACTGGCACCATGCAAGAGTTCATTGACCTGGGTATTGACCTCGCTTCGCGCATCAAAGAAATCCTTCATCGGCTGGTCCGTCATGACCTTGTAGAGATACTGGATCCCATAGAAAATCGGAAAGACCAAACACAAGAGAAGGCCCATCATAGGACTCAGGTAAAAGAGAATCCCTAGAATAAAGAGGAAACGCACCAAGTAGATGACTAAAATCATACAAGAGTTATAAAACTGGGTCCGCAAGGTCTCCGTATCATTGACAATTCTTGTCGCGATCTTCCCAGCCGGCTTATCATCAAAATAAGAAATAGGCAGCCCTTGCATGACTTGAAAGGCTTGGTCTCTCAAATTAGCAGTTACTTGATTACTTCCGTGTAGCAAGATCCGATTTCCCATGTAGCTTATCAGCTGCCCAAGGCTCAAGACCAAGAGATAAAATCCTCCCATCTGAAGCAAGTCCCCTTGCCCGCCACCGTGGGTCAATGCAGTCAAAGGCCCATCGATCATCTTTTGGAGAAGAAAGGGTGACAATTCAGAAAAAATGGTGGCTAGTAAGAGGCAAATAAAGCCAGCAAGAAAGACAGTTGGATAAAGCGTGATCCTCGATAATAGTCGTTTTAAAACTTTCATCTTATTCTCCTTCCTGTTTTTGTTGCCGTTGGTATTGTTCATAATACCAGCCCTCTTGAGCTAATAAATCACTAGCCCTGCCTTCTTCTACAATCTGCCCTTGATCCAAGACGATGATCCAATCCGCCTGATGAACTGCAGACAAGCGATGGGAAACAATGATGGTCGTCTTGTCTTTTCGTTCCTTTTGAATCGTGTCAATAATGGCCTGTTCAGTCTTCGCATCCACTGCAGAAAGGGAATCATCTAACAGCAAGAGCTCTGCATCTCTTAAGAAGGCACGCGCCAAAGAGATCCGTTGTTTTTGACCTCCTGATACAGAAACCCCTTTCTCACCGATCAGGGTGTCCATTCCATGAGACATCCGCTCGAGATCATCCGCAAAAGCAGCTTGGGCTATCGCTTCCACCAAGTCTTCTTGGCTGGCTCCTTTTTTACCAAGCGCTATATTCTCACGGATAGACTTGGAGAATAAAATATGTTCTTGGGAAACATAACCAATTTTTTCTTCGATGGAGTGTCGGTTGTAAGCAACGATCGGTTGCTGGTTGATCAAGAATTCTCCCTCACCAACTGGGTACTGCCGCAAGAATTGTCGAACCAGGGTAGTCTTTCCTGCACCGGTACGACCAACAATCCCTACCGTCTGTCCTTTCTTAATGGTCCAATCAATGCCTGACAGGCTCTTTCGCTCAGCACCAGGATAGCTGAAAGAATAGTCCTTAAACTGTACCAAATCAATCTGCTCTAGGTAGTGAGGACCATCCGGCTCCAGATCATCCGTTTCATCAATCACTTCTTTTAATTTTTTATAGGACATTTGACCTGTCTGGTAGACCAAGATCAGGTCCGCCATCATCCACATAGGTTCAATTAAAAAGACCAAATACAGCTGTAAAGCCAATAATTTCCCAAGGCTCAACTGCCCGCTTGCCAGGGACTGGCCTCCAAATAGCAGGAGCAAGACTGTCGAGAATCCAATAAACAAAAGGGCTAAAGGTCCAAAAGAATACTGGATAGAGGCAATTTTATCCCCTGTTTTGGATAGACTGGCTGTTTTTTTCTGAAACTGTTTGACCTGCTGGTCCCGTCTACTATAGGCACGCATGACCCGAATCCCTTCGATGGACTCCAAGACTTCATCATTCAACTGAGCGACTGCTTCTCTGTTTTGCTCAATGTAGTCCTCCTGCTTTTTACTCAAAAAATAGGTGGATACGAGAAGAAATATCATGGGGATAAAACAAATCAAGGTCAATTGCCAAGAAAGGAAAAACATGGCCAATATAATAAAGGTAAATAAACCGCCACCATAAAGGATGATCATCATTCCGTAACCAGCCATATCGGCCATGCCATCGACATCTGTCGTGAAGCGCGTCAAGAGATCTCCTGAACGGAATTTCTCAAAAAAGGGACGCCGCATAGCTACTAGTTTACGAAAAGCTTGTCCCTGAAGGATCGACTTAAAATGGATGGACGACTGAAAGAGGCGCAACTGCCAATAAAAAGCCGTCAGGTAATTGAGGATGGCTGATCCTACCAAGAGGACCATATCCCATACAAAGTTGGATTGCGTCAGCGTTTGCTGACTCAAATGATCCACTAAACGCTGGATAACTTGCGTCGGGATCAATAAGGTATAATCATAAAGAATCAGGACCACAGCAATGCTAATATAGCGCCACTTGCGTTCTCTGATATACTCCCAAATAGCTCTTATCATCTACTCTCCTTTTCAAAACGACACAGAAAAAACCCAAGCAAGGAACTGAGAGCAGTCTCAGTCCACACTTGGGCCTTCTGATGCCTATCACCAATTCAGTTAAGGCAGGCAAAAATGCACGCAAAAAACCCAAGACAGACTCCTCCATCTTGGGTTTCATTCATTTTTTAAATGGAACTCAACTGAGATTGGAGAAGTTGTGTATTCAATTGTGTCATCAAAACATCTACTTTGTTCATGATGGTTTTCTCCTTTCTCTTTGTTGTTCTAACTTTACCACTTATTTCCGTGCTTGTCAACGTTTTTTTGAAAATTGTTGAAAAGGGAAACTATTACATCAAATCGTAATGGGGTCTTCTTATATTCGACTTTAATGAATTCTTGTTTTGCTATCGTGATTATTTTTTTGATAAATTAAATATTTCTGAACTATTTGTGAGACTATACTTAATTTTCATTTCAAACCATTAGGTTCATTTTCTGATGACTGTTTAGAATCAACAAGAGAAAGCAATATTTTTATAAAAATACAGAATAAAACTTGGAACAATGCAATAATAGAGAAAATAACAGCTGAATGAAATTTCAAAATAGAAAAGACAAAAGTTCCGACTGGAGATAAGACCAAGGATAGTAATGAAACAGTACTAAAAACTCTGCCTAAAAATTCTTCTGAGATCTCTGATTGAATTTTTGAAAATATTTGAACATCGAATATCATAATGAACAAAGAGCTAATTCCAAAAAGCAATATTATTAAATAAATATTATTAATAAAAACAATTGGAACCAATGCAATTGAAGACATAAGTAAAAAATTACAACATTCAGACATTGTGAAATCATTCTTAAAAAACTTATTGATGTACGCACCAAGTATTTTCCCAATAGTTTGAACCGCTAATATATATCCATACATATAGGAAACATTTAAAAATTTATTTATAAATGGTAAGTAAAGTTCTATACCCGCAACGAAAAAATTAAGTACGGATACCAATATCAAAATAATAAAGAACTCTTTTCTTTGAAGGATATAACAAAATCCCTCAATAATACTTTTCATTATATCTGCTTTTTTAGCAGTTTTCTGATCTTTAAAACCTTGTCTTTTAATAGCAAATTTTGATTCTATAATCGCAGAGATGACAAAACTTAATGAATTTAGTAACATTGAAACTTTGAAACCAAATAGAGAAATAATCCAAATTCCAAAAAATGGAACTATTATATTAAAAATCTCTGCTATACTCCTACTGTATGAATTATATATGTATATCGAGTTTTTATCCAATAAATCTCTAACTATTGCTTTGTAAGCAGGATTATTAAAAGAATTTAGAATAGCTAATATGATATTGACTATTATTAACACTATTGTACTATTAGGCATATCTAGAAATAAAAAAGCAATAAATGTTGAAATAGCAGCAATGATATCCGTTAAAATAAGTATTTTTTTCCTATTTCCAAAATCTGCAACAAAACCTCCTATTAAATTAAAAAATATTTGTGCTATTACCTCTGTTGATTGATAAACTGACATAAAATATACTGATGATTTTGGTAATGCAGCAATGAATATTTTATTTGCGTAGTCATATACTCTATTTCCAAAATTATTAGTTTGTCCCCTAGAAATAAGTAATATTATATTTTTTTACTCATACCCCTACAATCTCCCTTCAAAATTTGATTTTATATTATTAAATACTAATTCTACATTAGATATTGTTAAACTATCGATTTGAAATTGGAATAAATTTATACAAATTTTCATATCCATTTTCCTTTTCTCTGTTAAGTATTGTATAATAAATAAAAACTATTTAGACTTTTGTTGTGAAAGCGGGAAAAATGAAATCTAAACTTGGTCAAACACTTAGAAAAATACGAAAGAGCAAACAAGTAAGTATCTGTGCTATCGCAGATAAACATCTCTCTAAATCACAGATTTCCAGATTCGAGCGTGGGGAATCTGAGATATCTTGTATTCGACTTATCAATATTTTAGATAAATTACATATCTCATTGGATGAATTTCTTATTCTTCATGACACTGAATACACCCAAACGATATCATTTAGTAACTTAATGCAATATATCCGTAAAGAGTATTCCCTACAAAATGTTGAGAACATTCAATCCTTACTCACTAATTCTACAATTTATCAACTCAATTCATTGGAACGAATTATGGTAAAATCAATCATCTACACATTAGATAATACGATTTCACCATCCGAGGCAGAATTAGAATCTTTGACTGATTATTTGTTCAAAGTTGAAACTTGGGGATACTATGAAATTATATTATTAGCGAATTGTATCCGAACCATTCAATATAATTCTGCTTTTTTATTAACAAAGGAAATGATTAAAAATTTTATTTACTCAACATTGAACAAGACTAATAAAAAACTTGTTACTCAACTGGCAATTAACTGCCTAATTGTAAGTATTGACAAAGGAAAATTTCAAAATTGTTCTTATCTAATTTATGAGATAAAAAAATTATTAAATAATGAGTTCAACTACTATGAACAAACTGTATTTCTATATGCTACAGGCTATTATGAATTTAAAATTAATAATAGAGCTGGTCTAGAAAAAATGCAACAAGCTCTTAAAGTGTTTGAAATTTTGGGAGAAAATAGTATCAGGTCACAGTATCAGCAACATTACAATGAGCATGTGGAATAATAACTCTTATAAATTAAATGGTTCGCACAAAAATTCTGTACTCATATCTTAAAACAGGATGTATAATATAGGGCGTAGAAAAACTGTTCTGTTTTACAAATCTAATAAATTCTATCAAAATAAAAGAATTAATTTGTTAGAATTTTTCAATCTTCTACTGAAACTTTCCGCTGTGAGAAAAGTGAGAGTGGGACAGAAATCGGTAATTCGTTAGAATTCGATTTCGTCGTCCCACCTCCGCACAGTTGAGTAGGGCTGTATAAGCTGATGAAATCAGCGTAGTAGAGCCCACTCAACCACTGCGTCTTGCTCGACAATCCAAAGACAATTGAGAGGCTAGGACTTTTGTCCCAGCCTCACTCGGAATTATTGAGACCTTAGGCTCAATAATTAGTCATGGAACTTCGTAGAAGTTCGCTGACGTCCGTACTCACCTAAGGAAAGTTTTTAAGAAGACCTTTTCTTCAATCTGATAATATAGATTTCTTTGTCCAATAAATAACTGATCTTAATAAGTTTAATATCCATATGACTTTCATTCCTTAAAATAAAAGTTATAATATTTTCAAGACTAACTTAGTGTAAATTAAAATAGGAATTGTATCATTGTACTGTTTCCAAAAAATTTGATAAATACGGTACGGGAATTGGTTCTGATATAGCAAATTTAAAACCTATTAACTAACCCTTAATTCGATAGCCTATAAAGACGTTTAAAGTAGCCATTAAGTTTTTTGAACATTTAAAGACAAGAAAAAGAAGCTTAGATCTCTCTAAGCTTCTCTCTTCTACTATGCTAGTTGCCGGGATTGAACCGGCGACCTCATCCTTACCATGGATGCGCTCTACCGACTGAGCTAAACCAGCAGTACCTATCTACTATATCATGGAGATAGGCCTTTTGTCAATATCTTGACTCATTTTTCTGCCAAATATTCTTCCTTAGTGAGGACATAATGAACTCTCGTCACCATTCTCCCTTCTTCATGCAAGTCTAGCATCGCGTAGGGCTCCTCGTGAGAATATTTCATACCTGATTTGGCCATCACCCGTCCAGAAGCTGGGTTGTCCTGATCATGAACAGCAATGAGCTTGTTCATCCCTAACTGTTCAAAAGCCAAGGCAATGACTGCCTTGGTAGCCTCTGTCGCAAGACCCTGGTTCCAATAGTCTTTATTCAGAACATAGCCGATACTCCCCTTCTTCAGACAAAGATCCAAATCCAGTAAATCAATCGTCCCGATAAATTTTCCATTTTCTTTGAGCTCGATCCCCCATTTTCCAAGTGGGCTCGCTAGGTAAAAGAGGGCAATATTATTACGCGTCTCTTCTAGACTTTGATTGGTTGGAAACGTATAGCGTGTAACTGTCTCATCAGAAGCGTACTCAAACATAGCCGGTGCATCTTCAAGAGTGACCGGACGCAAGTGCAAACGCTCTGTCTCCACTTCACGATAAGCCGCTAACTTCACATATAAATTTTCCATTTGACACTCCTTCTTTAGGAATTAGTTTAGCAAATAACATAAAGTAAGGCAAGCTCAAATTTTTCTTGCTTTTTAACCCACTTTTCTATACAATAAAATCAATCAAAACAATCGGATAAGGAGTGAAAAGGTCATTGAGTCAAGAGAGCAATCTTACACCAATGGCCTTTTTACACCTAAATCTGAGCAAGGAGGCAAGAATGCTTATTGGTATTCCTAAAGAAATTAAAAACAACGAAAATCGGGTCGGTTTGACACCTGCAGGAGTACAAAGCTTGGTCAAGAAAGGGCATCAAGTTTTAGTAGAAACAAATGCCGGACTTGGTTCTGGCTTTGCAGATGAAGATTACGCCAAACAAGGAGCGACTATTGTTGCGACTGCTGCAGAAGCTTGGGCCGCTGAGATGGTGGTCAAAGTCAAAGAACCTCTTACTGAAGAATACGGCTTCCTTCGCGAAGACCTCTTGCTCTTCACTTACTTGCATATGGCTGCCGCACCTGAATTAGCGGACGCTATGGTCTCAGCTAAAACAACTGGGGTGGCCTACGAAACGGTGCGTGACCTTGATGGACAATTGCCTCTCTTGGTGCCAATGAGTGAGGTGGCTGGACGGATGGCCGTGCAAATCGGTGCTCACTTCCTGACCAAACAAGAAGGTGGATCAGGAGTCCTCCTAGGTGGGGTACCAGGTGTTCCCAAAGGGAAAGTCACCATCATCGGAGGCGGGGTCGTTGGAACCCACGCAGCTCGTATCGCCCTTGGACTCGGCGCCCAAGTGACCATCTTAGATATCAGCGCTAAACGTTTGGCTGTTCTGGAAGATGTCTTTGGCCACCAAATCCAAACCCTCATGTCCAACCCATTTAACATTGAAGCCAGCGTCCGTGATGCTGATGTTGTCATCGGTGCTGTCTTGATTCCTGGTGCTAAAGCTCCTAAATTAGTGACAGACGATATGGTTAAACAAATGCGTCCCGGTTCAGTCATCGTCGATGTGGCCGTTGACCAAGGTGGGGTTATTGAAACAGCAGACCGTGTCACAACGCATACGGAGCCAGTTTACGAAAAACATGGCGTGCTCCACTATGCCGTTGCCAATATCCCAGGGGCTGTCGCTCGTACCTCTACTATCGCCCTTACCAATGTGACCCTTCCTTATGTCGAATCCCTAGCTGACAATGGCTTCCACAAGGCCATTGCCCTCGACGAAGGCCTGCGCCAAGGGGTCACCACTTACCAAGGTCACATCACTAGCCAACCCGTTGCTACTGGTTTAGAGCGTGACTTCACACCAATTGATGAATTGGTTTAAACTATCATAAAAAAATCACCATCGAAAAAAACAAACTACTTATTTTTTCATATGAACTAATTAAAAATGTTTTGAAAAAAACAAGTTGTTTTGAATTTTTTAAATCATTTTCAGAGACTTTCCGCCGTGAGAAAAGTGCTTGAAACAATTTAGTTTCAAGCACTCGGAATAATTGAGACCTTAGGCTCAATTATTAGTCATAGAACTTCTTGGATTGCTGAAATCATCCACTGGATAATTTCACCTAACCTCCGTTCTCACCTAAGGAAAGGCTAGGAGATGATTTTATCGTCAATTTAAGGCAAGGATCCGACGATCTTTGCCTTTTCTTTTATTCTTCTTCCACATCCGGTTCTTCTTTGAGGACTGGATTTGGAATGGGCTCGTAGGCCCGGATAATCTCTGCTACTACTGGATGGCGAACGACATCCTTAGCAGAGAAATGCACAAAGTCAATTTGAGAAATGTTCTTCAATTTCTCCTGAGCATCAATCAAGCCGGATTTAACATTTCGAGGAAGGTCAATCTGGCTGGTATCTCCATTGACAATCATCTTAGAGTTAAAACCAAGACGGGTCAAAAACATCTTCATCTGCATGATGGTGGTATTTTGCGCTTCATCGAGGATGACAAAGGCATCGTCCAAGGTCCGCCCCCGCATATAAGCCAAAGGCGCAATCTCGATAATCTCCCGCTCCATCATCCGAGTGGTTTGGTCTTTCCCTAAAATCTGGTAAAGAGCATCATAGACCGGACGTAGATAAGGGTCTACTTTTTCTTTAAGATCCCCTGGTAGGAAACCAAGGCTCTCTCCAGCTTCTACAGCAGGACGGGTCAAAATGATCCGCTTGACCTGACCACGCTTGAGGGCAGTCACGGCCAAAGTCACTGCTAGGAAGGTTTTCCCAGTCCCCGCTGGTCCAATCCCAAAAGTGACATCATGGTTCTTGACACTATCGACATAGATCTTTTGACCAAGCGTTTTAACCCGAATGGGCTTGCCGTAACTATCCTTGATAATCTCTTCTTCATAGAGAGCGATGAACTTATCCAATTCTCCATTTCTTACCATGGTAATGGCGGTCACCACATCTGGCGTTCCAATGGTCATGCCACGGTTGACGAGGACCAAGAGAGCCTGGATGACTTGACGAACTTGCTCGCAGGTTTCTTCTTCCCCAATGATTTGGACGATTTCTGTCCGGGCATGAATAGTTACCCCAAATTCTTGCTCCATCAAACGAAGATGGCGTTCGTTGGATCCAAACAAATGAAAGAGATCGTCTGGATGCGTTAATGTAATTTCAACTGAATGTTCTTGCAAATAAAGAACCTCTCTACCTGTGTTTTTCTATTATTATAACAAAGAGGCCGAGAAAAAACCATCCTCGACCTGTCCTTTTCTAGTGGGCTTGGTATTCTTCCCAAATCGCATCAAAATCGCCAAGATTAAAGGAAAAGCTCGCATGCTCTTCTAGATAGCGACTAACCTCGTCGAAGTCATCTGTATGCTTGGGAAAAGCAGACTCATGAAATGCAAGATCTGCTAGAATGGCTTTAGGAGCATTGCTTTTAGGATTGCGCTCCGTCATCAACCAAGTATAAAATGATTTTCGCATAAGCCTCCTCTTAGATCAACTCTGTTCCAAACTGGTCTTGCTTGATTTTTTTGGCCTTCATCAACCCCCCCAAAGCCTTTTTGAACTGACCTTTTGAAATCCCAAAAGTTGCCTTGATCTCTTCTGGAGATGACTTATCATTCAAGGTCATAAAGCCTCCATTGGCTTCCAAATAGGTCAAAATCATTTGGGCATCGTTTTCCAACATCTCAAAGGAGCGTGGCTTCAAAGATAGGTTCAAGGTCCGGTCCACCTCACGAAAACCAATAACGCGAGCATTTAAGACCTCTCCCAAACGAGGTTCTGCATAGCGCTCACTTGGGTGGATAAAGCCCAGCATATTGTTCTCTGGAAGGTAAACAAAGGTTCCAGACAATTTCAAGCGGTAGACAATGGCTGGCCAGTTTTGGTTTTGCATATTGTTGTAGGCTGGACGAGACAAACGCTGGAAATCTTCCTGGTAGGCCAAGATTCCCCAAATCCGATCTTTCTTATCAACTTCTAAGCGAATATAGAGACGATCGCCCTTTTTAGGCCATAGATCTTTGATCTCCGGTAGGATATCTAGTGAGACAACAATCTGCTTATCTGGAAGCCCTGTATCCACGAAGACTCCCAAATCCTTGCGCACTTCCGTGACCGTTCCCCAGCCAAAGCTTTCTTGAGTTGCAGTGACTTCAAGTGTCGTGAGTCGGAGCTTTTGCTTCATATCTGTATAGGCAAAGCCCTTGACACTTTCTCCGACTTGGTGTGGGCCTTCTGCTTTATCAAGCGCGTAGGTCTGGCCATCTTTTTGAACAAAATAGAAGTGATCATTTTCATCGATGACCATTCCCATGATGTAGCTTGCTAGATTCGTATTCATGTTTCCTTCTTTCCTCTTGCCTCTTCACAAGAATAATGGAAATAAAACCCAGCCAGCAGTGCCAACTGAGTCTTTCTTTCCTGTAATGGTTGGGATGGATTAAACTTCCATCAATTCTTTTTCTTTGTGCGCTGTCATTTCATCTACATGCTTAACAGCATCATCCGTAACTTTTTGGATCTCTTTTTCAAGACCTTTCAATTCATCTTCTGTGATTTCTTTTGCTTTTTCTTGTTTCTTCGCTTCATCCATAGCATCACGACGGATGTTACGGATCGCTACTTTAGCATTTTCACCCACTTTTTTCACTTCTTTTGCCAAGTCACGACGAGTTTCTTCTGTCAAAGCTGGGATAACCAAGCGGATAACAGATCCATCGTTGGCTGGAGTGATGCCAAGGTCAGAAGCATTGATGCTGTGCTCGATGTCTTTCAAAGATGATTTATCAAATGGTGTGATCAACAAGACACGCGCTTCTGGAATAGTGATAGATGCCAATTGGTTCAAAGGAGTCTCTACTCCGTAGTATTCTACGAAAATACGATCCAAAAGACTTGCATTTGCACGTCCAGCACGGATGCTACCAAATTCACGTCCCAAACTTTGGTGAGACTGGGTCATTCTTTCTTTTGCTTTTTCTACGATTGGGTTTGCCATAATCTTCCTCTATTTTCTATTATTTTTCTACGTTATTCGATACGGTTGTACCGATATTTTCACCAAAGACAACGCGTTTGATATTGCCTGGTTCATTCATATTAAAGACAACCAAGTCAATGTCGTTGTCCATGGAGAGAGTAGAGGCTGTTGAGTCCATGATGCGAAGACCTTTGTTGATCACATCACGGTGAGTCAATTCCTCAAATTTCACAGCTGAAGCATCTTTTTTCGGATCGGCATTGTAAACACCATCGACCCCATTTTTGGCCATGAGAATGGCATCTGCTTCAATCTCAGCTGCACGAAGGGCTGCTGTCGTATCTGTTGAGAAGTAAGGAGAACCGATCCCTGCACCAAAGATCACGATCCGATCTTTTTCAAGATGACGAAGGGCACGACCACGGATATAAGGTTCTGCGACTTGTTGCATGGCAATCGCTGTTTGAACACGGGTATCCACGCCAACTTGTTGAAGCGAATCAGCCATCACAAGAGCGTTCATGACAGTACCAAGCATACCTGTGTAGTCTGCTTGAACACGATCCATCCCTGCTTCAGCAGCAGGTTCTCCACGCCAAAGGTTTCCCCCTCCAATCACCAAGGCAATTTCAATTCCAAGTTCATGAACTTCCTTGATTTCTTGGGCCATATTTTGGACAGTTTTGATATCGATTCCGACACCACGTTCGCCAGCAAGAGCCTCACCAGATAGCTTGATTAAGATACGTTTATACTTAGGTTCTACCATTTTCTCTCTCCTTTTTTGATCTGTATTATTTTACCATAAATTACG
>NZ_CAUFJQ010000023.1 GCF_959025735.1 uncultured Streptococcus sp. | reverse complement strand
TTGAGAGAACTCCGATTGAGGGACGAAAAAGAGCAAGAAGAAAAACGGAAATTGTCCGAGGATTGGTAACAGAGTTTGCTTTAGAGATTCTTCTAAAGATTATTAAGCTTGCCCGTTCAACTTATTATTATCATTTAAAACAGCTCGATCAAAGCGATAAGGATTATGATGTTAAAGTTGAAATTCAATCTATTTTTACTGAGCATAAAGGGAATTACGGCTATCGTCGAATGACTCTTGAATTGAGGAATCGTGGTTTTGTAGTGAATCATAAGAAGGTCCAACGTCTGATGAAGGTCCTTGGTTTAAGTGCTCGTATTCGTCGTAAACGGAAGTATTCTTCATACCAAGGAGAGATTGGTAAGAAAGCAGATAATCTTATTCAACGCCAATTTGAAGCAACCAAGCCAATGGAAAAGTGCTACACAGATGTGACCGAGTTTGCCATTCCAGCAAGCAATCAAAAACTTTATTTATCGCCAGTTTTAGATGGTTTTAATAGCGAAATTATCGCCTATAATCTTTCGACTTCACCGAATTTAGAACAAGTGAAAGCTATGTTAGACCAGGCCTTTACTGAGAATCATTACACAAATACAATTCCTCATAGTGATCAAGGATGGCAGTATCAACACCAGTATTATCATCGTTTTTTAGAGGATAAAGGAATTCAACCGTCCATGTCACGTAAAGGAAACAGCCCAGACAACGGCATGATGGAATCCTTCTTTGGCATTTTGAAATCGGAAATGTTTTATGGTTACGAGAATACATTTAAGTCACTTAACCAATTGGAACAAGCTATTGTAAACTATATTGACTATTACAACAACAAACGAATTAAGGTAAAACTAAAAGGACTTAGTCCTGTGCAATACAGGACTAAATCCTTAACTTAAATTATTTGTCTAACTTTTTGGGGTCAGTACAGATCCCAAGGGTCCTGCTTTTTATGGCCTTTTCTTAAAAATAAATCAGCAAACCTCTTTGCATTCCGGCAAAATGTGGTATAATGAAGCTAGGAAAAGGAAAGCCAAGAGGCTTTTTTTAGTATGTTCACAAAAGCTCGAGCAGGCTAAACAGAAAGAAAGGATGCCCAAATGGACAGTTTTGATAAAGGCTGGTTTGTACTACAAACCTACTCAGGATATGAAAACAAGGTAAAAGAGAATCTTTTGCAACGTGCGCAAACTTACAATATGTTAGAAAACATCTTGCGCGTAGAGATTCCAACTCAAACCGTACAAGTTGAGAAAAACGGTAAAACAAAAGAAATCGAAGAAAACCGCTTCCCAGGTTATGTCTTGGTAGAAATGGTCATGACAGATGAAGCTTGGTTTGTTGTTCGGAATACACCGAACGTTACTGGTTTCGTTGGATCACACGGAAACCGTTCAAAACCAACTCCATTGTTGGAAGAAGAAATCCGTAGCATCTTGCTCTCTATGGGTCAAACCGTTCAAGAGTTTGATTTGGATGTCAAGGTGGGCGACACAGTTCGCATCATCGACGGTGCCTTCACAGACTATACTGGTAAGATCACTGAAATTGATAACAACAAGGTGAAAATGGTCATTTCTATGTTCGGTAACGATACAGTTGCAGAAGTGAACCTGAACCAAATTGCAGAATTGTAAGAAAATAGAACCCTCCAAGAAAAACTTGGAGGGTTCTTTGTATGGATCGTTATTGATTTTTATCCAGGCCAGTGATCTTTTTTAACTGCTTGGTTTCTGCAGTAGACGTAACATTGAAGATCTTATTTCCTTGTGTAGAGAAGCTAGATTCATCTCCGTTGCTATCTTTATAGACATAGCTGGTCCCATTTTCTGAACGCATAATGGCATAGGGTTTTCCGAGACGTTCGAGGGCCGTTTTTGGTGTATCGGATTTAGAAATACTGCCAGTAGACTGGTGGTTAGCATCGCCCCCTCTTAGTCGGAAGGTGATATCTGTTAACACATTATTGCGGAAGAAAGCCATGATATCGCCATTGTCTGTTGCCCAAACATTGACTCCATCACCAGGATTCGCACTGTCTGTACTACTTACGGGTTGACCAAAGGCTGCAACTACGTCATCGTAACTGCTTCTTTCTTTTGGCCCACCAACCTCTTGTCCATCTTCGGTTCTCAATACAAAACCGGTGGTAGGGTGGAGGTTCTTGAGTTTTTCAATCTCAGGAATAGATGCAGCTCCTGGCACATATTGGAGAGATGCGCCATCATCTGGATCCAAGCTGAAGCGATCTGAAAAATCATCTGAGCTACTGCTGTCTGAAGAAGTGCTCGACGATTTACTAGATGATGTTTTGGTAGAAGATTGTTTGATCGGTTTTCTAGAGCTAGAAGCTGTTTTTGCTGGTTGCGCAGAATTGGCAGGTGAGCAAGCGGCTAGTGTCACTAGTGAAAGAAGGCCGATCGTAAAGAAACGAATGTTTTTCATAAATACCCTTTCTAATGTGTGTGCTTCGCCTATCAGGCGAGGTTTTATTATATCAATAATCAAGGAATGGGGCAAATGGCAACAAAAAACCCCCTATTGCTAGGGGAATTTTTAAAAGATAAAAGATGATAAAAAATTTTATTATCAAGGCGGTAGACGGATTTGAACCGACGATCAAGCTTTTGCAGAGCCGTGCCTTACCACTTGGCTATACCGCCATAACATATAATATTGTAACCTAAAAATAAAGATAGGTCAAGAAAAACTTTTTACGTCAAACAACTTTAGAAAACCATTTCATCGTAGGGATTGAAAAAATCTCTCAAATAGCTTGCGAATTCTAGTGATTTCTGCTATACTTATAGAGTTGTCTAAGACAGCAAATACTCATCTCGGATCCATTGTGGCACCGTTGCCCTTGTGGTCGTGCTGCAAGTTGACGTCTGAGAGAGGAGAAAAAAACAAAAAAGGAGAAACTACTCATGGCAGTAATTTCAATGAAACAACTTCTTGAGGCTGGTGTACACTTCGGTCACCAAACTCGTCGCTGGAACCCTAAGATGGCTAAGTACATCTTCACAGAACGTAACGGAATCCACGTTATCGACTTGCAACAAACTGTAAAAATGGCTGATACAGCTTACGAATTCGTTCGTGAAGCAGCAGCTAACGATGCAGTAATCTTGTTCGTTGGTACTAAAAAACAAGCAGCTGAAGCAGTAGCTGAAGAAGCAACTCGTGCTGGTCAATACTACATCAACCACCGTTGGTTGGGTGGTACTCTTACAAACTGGGATACTATCCAAAAACGTATCGCTCGTTTGAAAGAAATCAAACAAATGGAAGCTGATGGAACTTTCGAAGTTCTTCCTAAGAAAGAAGTTGCACTTCTTAACAAACAACGTGCACGTCTTGAAAAATTCTTGGGTGGTATCGAAGATATGCCTCGCATTCCAGATGTAATCTACATCGTTGACCCACACAAAGAACAAATCGCTGTTAAAGAAGCTAAAAAACTTGGTATCCCAGTTGTAGCGATGGTTGATACAAACGCTGATCCAGATGAGATCGATGTAATCATCCCAGCTAACGATGACGCTATCCGTGCCGTTAAATTGATCACTTCAAAAATGGCTGATGCTATCATCGAAGGTAACCAAGGTGAAGATGCTTCTGCAGATTTCCAAGAAGCAGCTGCAGCTGATTCAATCGAAGAAATCGTTGAAGTTGTCGAAGGTGACAACAACTAATCTTTAAGATTGGTTAGGGCTATATGCCCACTTAAGATACGACAAACACCTAAGGGGCGGGGCTCAGCCCTGCCCCTTAGTTTGATAAAATAAATTTGGAGAAAAACAAAATGGCAGAAATTACAGCTAAACTTGTTAAAGAATTGCGTGAAAAATCTGGTGCTGGTGTCATGGACGCTAAAAAAGCATTGGTTGAAGTTGAAGGTGATATCGAAAAAGCGATTGAATTGCTTCGCGAAAAAGGTATGGCTAAAGCAGCTAAGAAAGCTGACCGTGTTGCCGCTGAAGGTTTGACTGGTGTTTATGTCAATGGTAACGTTGCAGCAGTAGTTGAAGTAAACGCTGAAACTGACTTCGTTGCGAAAAACGCTCAATTCGTTGAATTGGTAAACGCAACAGCGAAAGTGATCGCTGAAGGTAAACCAGCTAACAACGAAGAAGCTCTTGCTTTGACAATGCCTTCAGGTGAAACTCTTGAAGCTGCATACGTATCTGCAACAGCTACAATCGGTGAAAAAATTTCATTCCGTCGTTTTGCCTTGCTTGAAAAAACAGATGCACAACACTTCGGTGCTTACCAACACAACGGTGGACGTATCGGTGTTATCTCTGTGATCGAAGGTGGAGACGAAGCACTTGCTAAACAAATCTCAATGCACATCGCTGCAATGAAACCAACTGTTCTTTCATACAAAGAATTGGATGAACAATTTGTGAAAGATGAATTGGCACAATTGAACCACGTCATCGATCAAGATAACGAAAGCCGTGCAATGGTTGGTAAACCAGCTCTTCCACACTTGAAATTCGGTTCAAAAGCACAATTGACTGACGAAGTAGTTGCTCAAGCTGAAGAAGATATCAAAGCTGAATTGGCAGCTGAAGGTAAACCAGAAAAAATCTGGGATAAAATCATCCCAGGTAAAATGGATCGCTTCTTCTTGGACAACACAAAAGTTGACCAAGCCTACACTCTTCTTGCACAAGTCTACATCATGGATGACAGCAAGACAGTTGAAGCTTACCTTGAATCAGTAAATGCTTCAGTTATCGAATTCGTTCGTTTTGAAGTTGGTGAAGGTATTGAAAAAGCTTCAAATGACTTTGAAGCAGAAGTTGCAGCTACAATGGCAGCAGCTCTTAACAACTAAGAATAAAAAAAATAAGAGGTTTCGAAGGAAACCTCTTTTTTGTAAGATAAATTCAACTAAATAACTTTCCTTAGGTGAGTACGGACGTCAGCGAACTTCAAAGAAGTTCCATGACTTAGTTTTGGACCTAAGGTTCCAAAACTCCCGAGTGCTAGAAACATGATTGTTTCTAGCACTTTTCTCACAGCGGAAAGTTTTAGTAGATGACTGAGTAATTCTAATAAATAAATTTTTTTGTTTTATAGAATTTATTAGATTTGTAAAAAAACAGTTTATCTATACTCTTAGAGGAACGGAAACCTCTTTTGCTTAATGTGCGAAGGTATCGATTCCTAAAAGCAGGGACAGGGTCCCCATGATAAGGCCGGCTAGTATTACTCCGAGCATGACCGCGAGGCTACTGCGTTTGAAGTCCCAGTCAAGGATGGAGGCCGCAAGGGCGCCAGTCCAGGCACCAGTTCCCGGAAGAGGAATTCCCACAAAGAGCAATAAGGCCCAGAAGATTCCCTTGTCTCCTGCAGCTTTTTCTAATTTTTGTCCGCCTCGATGGCCCTTATTGAGACACCAGCTAAAAAAGCCTCCGATGATCGGTTTTTTTGCGCCCCAAGTAAGAATATGGCGGGCGAAAAAGAAGATCAGAGGGACAGGGAGAAGATTTCCGATTACTCCGATCAGGAGCGCTGTCCATAAGGGAATGCCATTTGCAATGGCAAAAGGGATGGCCCCGCGCAATTCAACAAGGGGCACCATGGAGATCAGGAAGGTAAAGATATATTTCATTAGTCAAGCCTTTCGATTAGTCTTCTTCATTCTATCGTATCTTTTCTCAATTGACAACTATGATCTTTTTTAATCTTTTATCTTGACTTTCTGGTGGAGGAAGCATATAATAAAGACATAGTTAATTAGAATCATTATAAAAAAGGAGAAATGACATGACAACTATGAAACATGAAGCAGCTACTGATGTAGCAACTTTTGCACCTTCAAATAAAGAAACTCTTCCAGAAACAAAAGCTCTCTTGAACCAAGTCGTAGCAGATCTCTACGTGGCTCACATTGCCCTTCACCAAGTACACTGGTATATGCGTGGACGTGGCTTTATGGTTTGGCATCCAAAAATGGACGAATACATGGACAGCTTGGATGCAACCTTAGATGAAGTGAGCGAACGCTTGATCACTCTTGGTGGCGCTCCTTATTCTAGCATGACTGAATTTTTGGAACACAGCAATATTGAAGAACGCCGTGGAGCATTTACAAAAAATGTAGAAGAAAGCTTGACACGTGTTCTTGAAATCTTCCATTACCTTGATGGCCTTTACCAAAAAGCTTTGGATGTCACTGATGCTGAAGGTGACGATGTAACTAACGATATCTTTGTTGGGGCTAAAGCAGAACTTGAAAAGAACATTTGGATGGTGGCTGCTGAACTTGGTCAAGAACCAGGATTATAAGAAAAATGGTAAAAGAGGAGTCCTAAGACTTCTCTTTTTTTGGGGTTTAAAAAGATTTCCACTAATTAAAGGAGTTCTTAATCTAACTATAGTTGGAGCGAAATTGAGGCCTATTGATCCTCTTTTTTTGGTATAGTTAATATGTGATTTTCTGCAAGTGTTCGCAGGTGCAAGAAAGCGTTTACGAATTTAATTGTTAATCCTAAGAGGAGGTTCTTATGGGAAAGTCTTTTTTTGAAAAGCGTCCTGTGTTTACTATTCGGAAGCTCTCTGTTGGAGCTTGATCTGTTATGATTGGGCTTTCAAGGGTTCATGCGGAAGAAAAGGCAGCCCTCGAAAGTGAGCCGACTTCGATTGAGACACCAAGTGTTGTGACGGAAAATTCAGGAACGGATGTTCCTGAAGCTGTTGCAAGAGTTTCGGAAGTTCCAGCTGTCATTACCCCTACCAGAGCTGAGGAAAAACCAGCGTCTCAAGACGATGGTCAACCCGTCTCTACTTCATCTGAGCGTGCTACAGGAACGGAAGCAACAGCTGCTCCAGATCAAAATCGTGTAGCGGAGGATATTGTGCAAGATCGAGAACGTGATTTTAATAAAGATTGGTATTTTAAATTGAATGCGGCTCCTGGTGCAGAAGGGCGTCAAGTGGATGTCAAGGATTGGAAAAAATTAGATCTTCCTCATGACTGGTCTATTTTCTTTGATTTTGATCACAACTCTCCTGCTCAAAATGAAGGGGGACAATTGAACGGTGGGGATGCTTGGTATCGTAAGACCTTCCATTTGGATGACAAAGATTTAGATAAGAAGGTCCGCTTGGAATTTGGCGGGGTTTACATGGATTCCAAAGTCTATGTAAATGGACAATTTGTCGGTCATTACCCAAATGGCTACAATGCCTTTTCTTATGATATTACCCCTTATTTGAACGCAGATGGAAGTGAAAATACCATCGCCGTTCATGTGGTCAATCAACAACCAAGTAGCCGGTGGTATTCTGGTAGTGGGATTTACCGGGATGTTAAGCTGAGTGTAACGGACAAGGTTCATTTAGCGCAGTATGGGACTACGATTACGACCCCTCAGTTGGAAAAACAGCAAGGTGGGGCAGTGGATACAGTGGTGAAGAGCCGCATTGTCAACCAGGATGACCAAGCTCATAGTATTTATGCGGAATATGAAATTGTCGATCAAAACGGCCAAGTGGTGAGCGAAAAAATGCGCAGTGAAGCACAAGCTGTTTTAGCAGGTCAAGAGATCAACCTTTCTCAAACCTTGCATGTTGAAAAACCAACCCTCTGGGATGTGAAAACGGATCATCCAGCTCTCTATACCTTGTATACGCGGGTTTATCGGGATTCCCAGTTGGTGGATGTGCAAAAGGAACGCTTTGGCTATCGTTATTTGAACTGGACGCCAGAAGGTGGCTTCTTCCTCAATGGGGTGGCTACGAAATTCCACGGTGTTTCCCTTCACCATGACCATGGGGCTCTCGGAGCTGAGGAAAATTACAAGGCTGAATACCGCCGCCTCAAACAGATGAAGGACATGGGAGTCAATGCGATCCGGACGACCCACAACCCAGCCAGTGAACAAACCTTGCGAATTGCGGCCGAGTTGGGCTTGATGGTCCAAGAAGAAGCTTTTGATACTTGGTATGGTGGTAAGAAACAATACGATTACGGTCGATTCTTTGAAAAGGATGCAACGCATCCAGAAGCTCGTAAAGGGGATAAGTGGTCTGACTATGACCTTCGAACCATGGTAGAGCGAGGCAAGAACAATCCTTCTATTGTGATGTGGTCAATCGGTAACGAAATCGGTGAGGCAGATGGATCTGATAAGTCTGTCGCAACCGTTCGTCGGTTGGTCAAGACCATCAAGGAAGTGGATGCAACTCGCTATGTCACCATGGGAGCTGATAAATTCCGCTTTGGTGATGGATCAGGAGGACATGAAAAGGTAGCGGCAGAGCTCGATGCAGTTGGATTTAACTATTCAGAGGCCAACTATGAAAGCCTACGAGCGAAACATCCAAACTGGCTCATTTATGGTTCTGAAACCTCTTCTGCGACGCGGACACGGGGTTCTTACTACCACCCTGAAAGAGAATGGGTCGGAAGCAACCAAGAAGATCGCCACTATGAACAATCAGACTACGGTAATGACCGGGTTGGTTGGGGGCGGACAGCGACAGCCTCTTGGACCTTTGACCGCGATCATGCCGGCTATGCAGGTCAATTTATCTGGACCGGTACTGATTATATCGGTGAGCCAACACCATGGCACAACCAAAATGATACACCTGTGAAAAGTTCTTACTTCGGTATTGTCGATACGGCAGGTCTTCCAAAGAATGATTTTTACCTCTACCAAAGCCAATGGGTATCGGCTGAAAAGCATCCGATGGTGCATCTCTTGCCGCATTGGAACTGGGACAACCCAGAATTGGCCAATCGTGTCATGGATGAAGAAGGTCGGATTCCTGTTCGGACCTTCTCCAATGCCCACAGTGTGGAATTGATTGTCAATGGGGAATCACAAGGAGTGAAGACCTTTACCAAGAAGACCACAGCTGATGGCCGGACTTACCAAGAAGGGGCAAATCCGGATGAACTCTACCTAGAGTGGTTGGTTCCTTATGTACCAGGCAAAGTGGAAGCCATTGCGCGCAATGAAGCGGGCGACGTGATTGCGAAAGATCAAGTCGAAACAGCCGGCAAGGCTGCAGGTGTTCGCTTGTTGAAAGAAGAACATGCGATTGCAGCAGACGGTAAGGATTTGACCTATATTACCTATGAAATTGTCGATGAAGAAGGCCGTGTCGTGCCAACTGCCAATAATGTGGTGCATTTCCATTTGCATGGACAGGGCCAAATTGTCGGTGTCGACAACGGAGAACAAGCCAGCCGTGAGCGCTACAAAGCACAGGCAGATGGCTCATGGCAACGCAAAGCTTTTAACGGCAAAGGGGTGGTCATTGTCAAATCAACCGAGCAGGCAGGATCCTTTACTCTGTATGCAGACTCAGACCGCTTGCAATCAGACCAAGTCAGCCTCTTTACAGGTAAGAAGGACCAAGCAGAACGTACTGTATTAGGTGTGGAACCTGTTCGACAAAGTGCTTATCTAGGAGAAGAGCCAACCTTGCCAAGTAAGGTCAATGTGGTCTATAGTGATGGCAAGGCCCAAGAAGAAGCCGTTGAATGGGATGCGGTAGACTATAGTCGTGCTGGCCAAGTTCGTGTGACAGGTCATGTTCAAGGGCGGACGGTCGAAGCTCTGGTCGATGTGATCGGCGTGGAGCAAGTCCTTCCAGTTATCAAACAAATCCCGCAGGGAGCAGATCTAGCGACAGTGGATAAGACTGTGCAATTGGTCTTCACAGATGGCCGAACAGTTAGCTATGAAGTCGATCAATGGACCTTGGAAGCTGGTCAAGAAGATCAGTTGTCCACACCAGGTGCTCGCTTGAAGGCGACAGGTCTCCTAGGCAATGGGGAAACGGTCCAAGCGACACTAGTGGTTGCAGGAGGAGATGTAGCCAAGGCTAAGAAACCAACGGTTCAGATAGATGGGGTAGCCCTTCCAAAATTTGGTAGTGGCAACCATACCATTTTCCGTTCCCTCGCTTATGGTCAAGAGCCAGGTCAAGTCACAGCTAGTGCAGAAAATGCTCAAGTGACGGTCCTACAAGCTAATCGCGAAAATGGTTTGAAAGCCCAAATCTTTGTGACTGCTAAGGATACGGGAGCTGTACAGACCTATGTGGTCCAATTCCAAGAAGAAAGTCCACAGATCCAGCGTTTAGAATTGCGTCTGCCAGAAGGACAGGAACTCAAGGAAGACCAAACGGTACCACTTGAAGTCATTGCCCATTACCAAGATGGCAGCCAGGCAAGTCTCAAAGCAGATCAAATCGATGTGAAGACAAGAGCTGGTAGCCAAGGAAAAGCCGTCGCAACCAATAAAGGTTTAGAATTGCGGGAAGCAGGATTGGTTCATTTAGAAGCTAACTTCCAAGGACAAACGGGAGAAGTCAGCTTTACCATCACGCCAAATCCAGAAGAAAAGACGGTTGTCAAGGTGCGTCCTGTACGGATTAGTACAGATCGAAACATTTTGCCAGCTCTTCCAGAGACCGTCTTGGTCGAGTATGATAAGGGATTCCCTAAAGAAAAACGCGTGACCTGGGATGCTGTAACCGCAGATCAAGTCAAGGATTACCATAGCTTTACAGTCACCGGTCATGTAGAGGGTGTGGAAAAAGAAGCCCAAGCTCAAGTGACGGTTGAAGGCATTATCGCTGTAGAAGAAGTCAGCACTACCACTCCAGTCGGAGAAAAACCAGCCCTTCCAGAAAGCGTGCGGACCTATCACTCTAATGGTAAGACCTATACTGCTAAGGTGGCCTGGGATGCGGTCGATCCGCAACTCTTGGCCAAAGAAGGAGAAGTTGTCCTAGCTGGTCGTGTAGAAGGAACGGATCTTCCAACCCGTCTTCATATTCGTGTTTCCGCAAACACAGTCAAGGGTGCCAATGTAGCAGAGCAATGGACAGGATCTGTCTTGCCACTCGCTTTTGCAAGTGACTCTAACGATGCAGATCCAGTTGCTAAGGTCAATGATAAGGTCATCTCCTTTACCGATGCTCCAGCTAACCGTTGGACCAACTGGGGCCGTGACAATGCGGAAGATTCTGTCGGTATCTTGTTTGGGGATTCTGGTATCTTGACCAAGCGAGCAGTGGACAATCTCCATGTTGGTTTCCACGAAGACCACGGCGTTGGAGCTCCAAGTGAATATGTGATTGAGTACTATACAGGGGAACAAATCCCAACAGTTCCAAGCAATCCAAATCGTGTTAAAGACGAAACAGACCATCCATTTAACAATCCAGCTAACTGGAAAGAAGTCAGCAACCTAACCGTTGAAGAACCGGTAGCAGCTGGTAAGATGAATCATTTCAGTTTTGATAAGGTCGACACTTATGCCGTTCGGATCCGTATGAAGACGCCAGAAGGCAAGCGTGGAAGCTCTATTTCAGAGATTCAGATCTTTGCCAATAAGGTTGCGGCAGAAGAAAAGAGCCAGTTGACCATTCACGTCAATGGCGATGTATTGCCAGGTGTCAACCCAAGTGTGACCGATTACTACATCGATGCGCGTGATCGAGCTTATCCACAGGTGGAAGCGACAGCTAGCCATCACGGTCTTGCAACGGTTGTTCCAAGCGTCCACGAAGGTGAGCCAATCCGTGTCATCCATAAAGCGGAAGATGGCACCATCTTACAAGAATACCGCCTCCATCTCACAAGCGATGCAGAAAAACTGAAACAAGCTGCTCCAGTAGCAGTGGAAGCAGGTAGCCGCTTTGTGAAAGTCGGTCAAGATCTGGTTCTACCATCTACAGTAGGTGTCTACTTCCAAGGGGACACAGGCTATGAACGCAAGGAACTGACGGTAGACTGGAAGCCTCTACCAGCTGATGCGCTTTCTCACGAAGGTAGCTTCACGCTGGAAGGAAAAGTCATTGGCTATGATCTGACAGCTCAGCTGACTGTCCGGGTGTCAGAAAAGACAGGAGAAAACCTCTCTGTGAACCGTGACTACAATGCAGAAGATACAAGGGCATTTGCTAGTGAAACCAATGATCTCGATCCAAATCAAATCGACTATATCGATTACATCAACGATGGTGGCTACAACGAATACTATCGCTGGACCAACTGGAAGAGAGAACCGGATCAAACCGAAGCCTTTGCTGGTCTCATCTTCAAGAAAAATGGTCAAGTAACAGAGCGTTTGGTCAATAAAGTAGCGGTCGACTTCTTTGCAGATCAGGAAACAGGTCTGCCAACTAAGACGGTTCTTGAACGCTATATTGGTCCAGACTTTGAGGTTCCGGATGATTATGGCAATCTGAAGAATCTTCCAGATCATCCATTTAACCAGGCCTCTAACTGGGAAGAGATTCCTTATAGCTTGGATTATGACTTTGAAGCTGGCTATATCTCTAACCTCAGCTTCAATGAAACTAGAACCAAAGCCATCCGTTTAAGAATGGTCCGTGATGAACATCTAAAAGGGATCGGAATCATTGAATTGAGTGCCTATGCTCCAACAGAAGAGGCCCAGGCAACAACTGATGTCATGATCCAAGTGAATGGCAAAGACCTAGAAGGCTTTAAACCAGATGTGACAGATTATCATCTAGAGTATGAGGGAGAACGTCCAATCGTTTCAGCACAAGGCAAGAATGGAACAGCCGTTACGGTCGTGGATGCTAAAAGTGCCAATGTCCCTGTTCTTGTCAAGGTTGTCTCAGAAGATGGCAAGCTCGAAAAAGTATATCAACTTTCTCTCTCCGCAAAAGCACCTACAGGCTCAGCCATTCCTGAAGAAGGGGTTAAGAATCTGGTTCATACCAAACCAGAGTTGGTGATTGAGCCAGAAGAGATGGACTTTGAACGCCTAGAACGTCCAAATGCGGATCTTCCAAAAGGTGAGAAACGTGTGGTTCAAGAAGGTCAAAAAGGTCGCAAATTGCGCTTGGTGGAAGTCTCTCAAGAAAATGGTGTGGAAAGCCGGAAGGAACTAGATGCCTTTGTAGAGCTAGATCCAGTGGCAGAAATCACAGAGGTGGGCACGAAAGAAGTACTTCCAGACACTCCACAACCAGAGCCGCAACCACAGCCACAGCCACAACCGCTTCCGAACCCAGAGCTTCCCCATGTCTTAGAAGGACCAGAGCCAACAGAAACTTCTAAGTCATCTGTTGGGGTGGAACCTGTCAGTCAGAAAGGAATCGTTTCAGAAAGGAAGGAAGTCGAGAAAACAGCTCAAACACCAGCAGTTTCAGCTGCTCCAGTTTCCGAAGGAAGATTACCAAATACAGGAACGGAAGAAAGCGTCGCAAGCCTCGTTGCTGGAATCTTAGCGGCAGGCCTTGCCAGTGCTGTGCTGGACGATCAGAAAAAAAGAGCCAATAAGGCCAAGTAAAACAGCTAGAGAAACTAGCAAAATACGGTGAAAAGTTCACAGGTAAAAAGAAGGAGGATGGGGAAGCCCCACCCTCTTTACCTGGTGACATAAAGGAATAGAATATGGGAAAAAGATTAGTTGATCAGAGAAATCGATTTGGCATTCGTAAACTCTCAGTGGGCGTCTGCTCGGTAGTCGTAGCGACTTGTTTTTTTAGGAGCTACTACCAGTTACGCAGAGGAACAAGCTGAGAGGAGTGAACCACGTGAAGAACGGGTTGAAACGAGCGATGTCGATCACCAAGGAAAGGAGGAAAAAACTGTGAACGAGCACCAAGAAGAATCAGAACAGCCCTCACCAGCTACTAGTGAGAAAGAAAATCGCACAGTCAGCCAAGGGACAGAAGCCACTCAACCTGCCACTTCTCTAGACGAGGAGACTGAGATTGCGGATTACGGACCACTTCCAAGCAAGGCTCAGATGCAATACCACCGCGAAGAACTAGCAGCTTTCATCCACTTTGGGATGAATACTTACTACGATCGTGAGTGGGGAGATGGGCAAGAAGATCCTTATTATTTCTATCCAGAGCATCTGGATACCGATCAGTGGATCAAAACCCTGAAAGATGCTGGCTTTAAACGGACGATCATGGTCGTCAAGCACCACGATGGCTTTCTCTTGTACCCTTCCAAATACACCGACCATACCATTGCCAAAAGTGGTTGGAAGGAAGGAAAAGGCGATGTCCTAGCCGAGGTTTCTGCTTCTGCCAGCAAGTATGATATGGACATGGGGGTCTATCTCTCTCCTTGGGATGCCCACAGCCCGCTCTACCATGTGGATACAGAGGACCAATACAATGAATACTATCTCAACCAGCTTAAGGAAATCCTTGAAGATCCAAAATATGGGAACAAGGGTAAGTTCGTAGAAGTCTGGATGGATGGTGCGCGTGGCGATGGAGCTCAAAAGGTCACCTATACCTTTGACAAGTGGTTTGAAGCCATTCGCAAGGCCCAAGGGGATATAGCTATCTTCTCAGCTGAGCCGACCAATGTTCGTTGGATTGGAAATGAAAAGGGGATTGCTGGAGATCCGGTTTGGCAAAAGGTCAATCCGGATAAGATCCGCAACAATCCATCTAATAGCTACCTCAATCACGGGGATCCGGAAGGGAATCAATACTCAGTGGGAGAAGCCGATGTCTCTATTCGCTCCGGCTGGTTCTACCATGACAACCAAGAGCCTAAGTC
The DNA here is from genome assembly GCF_959025735.1 of uncultured Streptococcus sp. GTDB lineage: Bacteria > Bacillota > Bacilli > Lactobacillales > Streptococcaceae > Streptococcus. Next base: position 6,736 of record NZ_CAUFJQ010000023.1, on the reverse strand, counting down.
CTTGCGCGAATTGATGGACATTTACTTCAAATCGGTTGGCCGTGGAACTCCACTCTTGCTCAATATTCCACCCAACCAAGACGGAAAATTTGCGGAGGCTGACGTGGCCCGTTTGAAAGAATTCCGTCAGACCTTGGACCAACTCTACAGTGTGAACTATGCGGCAGGAGCTTTGGTAGAAGCTGACTCAACACGACGCAATCCTCTCTACAAGGCCAGCCATTTGACAGATGGCGATGAAAAGACCAGTTGGGCCCCGGCTGATGATGCCAAGACCGGTTCTTTTGTCCTGGATCTTGGAAAAGAACAGCATTTTGATGTGGTAGAGCTCAAAGAAACCATCGAGAAAGGCCAACGGATTTCTGGTTTCACCATTGATGTGGCAGTGAATGGCCAATGGGTTCCATATGGGGCTGGCTCAACTGTAGGATACCGCCGATTAATCAAAGGGCAACCAGTTGATAGTCGCTATATCCGGGTGTCCATCACCGATGCCCAAGCTACTCCAATCTTGAACGGAGTCTCTGTCTATAAGACGCCAGCCAGCATTGAAGAAACTGATGGCTATCCGCTTGGTTTGACTTATCATTCTGACCGGACTGCTGACCGGGCCAATGGCCAGTGGAATGAAGAGGGAGAAGGTGTTCGAGGCACCTCTATGTGGACCAAGGAAAAGGGAGCTTCAGTGACCTATCAATTTGAAGGCACCAAAGCCTATGTGGTCGCAACTGTCGACCCTGGTCATGGGGAAATGGATGTCTATGTCGATGGCCAAAAGCTAGCGACCATCAATACCCAAAGTCCAAGCCGCAAACGCAGCCAAAAGGTCTATGAAACACCGGACTTGGCAGCAGGATCCCACACCTTGACCTTGGTCAATAGCAAGGGAGATGCGATCGCAACGGAAGGGATTTATGCCCTCAATAATCAAGAAAAGGGGCTCTTTGAGTTTGCTCAGCCAACCCTAGCTGTTAAGAAAGGCGACCCAGCGCAAGTCGTTGTCAAGAGAAAAGGTGGCTCTAAAGGAAGTGCCAGTCTTAAATTGATCACAGAACCAGGAACAGGGGTTCATGGTAAGGTCTACAAAGATACCAACGTCACCCTTGAGTTTTCAGATGGCGAGACGGAAAAAACAGTCCAAGTTCCAACCCTTGATTTTGCAGGAAAAGCGACCGATGTCTATGACTTTAAGGTCAAATTGTTGCATCCGGATCAAGGAAGTCTGGTCGGCTTTATTCCAGAACTGACAGTCCAAGTGATGAATGAAGACCAGTTGCCAGAAAATTGCAAAGAAGTGGATGACCAAGATCCGAAACTGCATTACAGTGAGGGTTGGCACCATGAGACGGACAACAAAGACTTTTCAAATGGCACAGAATCTTGGTCCAGCTTTAACCAAGTGACTGATGAGGAAGGCAAGAAACACATTGACGTGACCATTACCTTTAAGGGAACAGGCATGGAGGTCCGAGGAGTGGTTGATCCAAGTCATGGTCTCTACAGCGTCACTTTGGATGGAAAAGAAATGGCCTTCGAAGAAGGTCGGGGCCATGATTATGAGATCGACGGCGACCATTATTTCAGTGGCTATGGAGACCAACGCAAGCTCGACCAGAGTTTGGTCAATCTGCAAGGCCTAGCAAAAGGCTACCACCAGCTACGCTTGCACCTGGATCCAGCCCTCAATGATCCTCAGTCATCTAGAGCTATCCAAGTAGACCGATTTATCCTATCAGGGAAAGATAGCCAGTTGCTCAGTCAAGAGGAGCTGCAACAGATCATCAGAGAAGGAGTAGAAAAGATCAAGACTACTTCTCTCGATCGCTTGAAAGCAGATCTCAAACCAACTGTTCAAGGACAATTGACGGACTTGACTCAGTTGTTGGATCAAGAGCGGCCAGATTTGGTTGCTGCAGCTAATCAAGTCGAAGCCCTTGAAACCATCTTAGAAGATGCTCACAATTATGAACCCCTGACGCAGACACGGCCAGAAGAAGGTATTCGGGATTTGATTCTTGAAAAGCCAGAACTTCTCATCGAAGCAGAGGAGATTCCATTTGAGAGTCAAACACGTGAGAACAAGGACTTGGCCAAGGGCGAGAGCCGAATCCTTCAAGCAGGGAAGGTCGGACGCCGCTTGAAATTGATCGAGGTTCGACAAGAAGAAGGCAAAGAAATTCGGACAGAAGTCGATGCCTTTGTCGAAGTGGAGGCCCAGGACCAGATCACAGAAGTCGGAAGGAAGGAAGCGGAAGAAAGTCCGTTGATAGCTGATATGCCGACTCCAACCACTCCTGTCACTCCAAGTAAGGAGCAGCCAGAAGTTGCGACTCTTTCTCAAGCAGAAGACAAAAAAGAAAAAGAAAGACCAGTCCACTTCCAACCGAAAACCCCAGAAGCAGTTTCTGTTTTGACTTCAGACTATCCGGAAAAAGAAGTGGTTGAAAGTCCTTCTCTACAATCGGAAGGAAAACTACCTCAAACCGGTACAAAAGAAGGTGGTTTCTTTGCTTGGTTAGGCCTTCTTGGTCTAGGTTTCTTGGGCGGAGGCGCCAAATTCGCTCGTCGCAAAGAGTAGTTCATTCTTCGCATAAGAGGCTGGGACAAAAGTCCTAGCCTCTCAATTATTTTTGGATTGTCGAGCAAGACGCAGTGGTTGAGTGGGCTCTACTACGCTGATTTCATCAGCTTTTACAGCCCTACTCAACTGTGCGGAGGTGGGACGACGAAATCGAATTCTAACGAATTACCGATTTCTGTCCCACTCTCATTTATTTTTCTCCTTTCCTTAAGAGATTCCTATTTCCATAGAGTCTTTGCTTTATTTACAGCCATAAAAATTGTATAATAGTCAAATAAGGTCAATGATCAAAACAAACACTCCAAGGGCATCTTTATGCGCTAAAGAGTAGAGCATCTATCTAGAAGAAAACAAGTCAGAAAGGAGCATCATGGCAAATAAGAACACATCTGATAGCATTGAAGCTTATATCAAGGCCTTGCTGGCTCAAGCTGGCATGGCAGAGCTCAAAAGAAGTGAGTTGGCAGATGTCTTTCAGGTCGTACCCAGTCAGATTAACTATGTCATTAAGACCCGCTTTACCGAGAGTCGAGGCTATATTGTAGAAAGTAAACGCGGTGGTGGCGGTTATATCCGTATTGGCAAGATCCAGTTTTCAGATCACCATCAGATGCTCCAAGACCTGGCAGCCAATATTGGAGAGACCATCAGCCAGCAGGTCTTCCAGGATATCCTCCAGATGCTCCATGAAGAAAAATTATTGACAAAACGTGAGACGCAGCTGTTCTTTGCGACGACCTCCGATGAGGTTCTAGGTCGAGATGCTCTCATCATACGAGCAAATATGCTGAAAAAAATCATTCAACAAGTAGATAGAAAAGGAAATACCGACTAGATGAACTATTCAACAGCACTGTTAGAAAGTATAGAAGCGGCCCAAATACTAGCAGGCCACTATCAAGGGAATACCTTAGATACTTGGCATCTTTTGACGGCCATGGCCAATAATCCCTATAGCGTGGCAGGTTCTGTACTCAACGATTATCCTATGCAGATTGACGAATTTCAGGATGCGGCGGAGCATATTACAGGCCAGACTTTTCAAAGCGACAATCGGTATGAAATCTTCCCATTTTCTTATCGGATGGAAGCGATTATGAAGCACGCAAAGGAGATTGCCCAGGTCCTTCATGCCAAGACCTTGGGAACAGAGCATGTGCTCCTCTCTCTTCTAGCGGACCGTGGGACTTTGGCTAGCCAAGTCATGGAGTTTGCCGGCTTTGCCTTTACAGAGCAAGACAAGGGTGTTCCCGTTGCTTCCCTTCGAAAGAATCTAGAAGACAAGGCAGGCTGGGACAAAAATGATATTAAAGCTATCCGGAATCTTTATCGGGCCCAAAACCCTAACCGCCAAACCATGGGGAATATGATGGGCATGCCCCCAAGTACAAGTGGAGGTCTTGAAGACTATACCCGTGATTTGACAGAAATGGCGCGTGCAGGTCAGCTCGAGCCGGTGATCGGCCGGGATGCAGAAATTTCACGCATGATCCAAATCCTCAGCCGCAAGACGAAGAATAATCCTGTATTGGTGGGAGAAGCAGGGGTCGGGAAAACCGCTCTTGCATTAGGTCTGGCCCAGCGGGTCGCTAGCGGCAATGTTCCAGCTGAAATCGCGCAAATGCGTGTTCTGGAGCTGGATCTCATGAATGTGGTGGCAGGGACGCGCTTTCGTGGGGACTTTGAAGAACGGATGAACAATATCATCCAGGACATCGAAGAAGACGGTCACGTGATTCTCTTTATTGATGAACTGCACACCATTATGGGGTCAGGATCCGGCATTGATTCGACCTTAGACGCAGCCAATATTCTAAAACCAGCCCTGGCACGAGGAACCTTGCGCACAGTTGGGGCTACGACTCAAGATGAGTACCAAAAGCATATCGAAAAAGACGCGGCTCTCTCTCGGCGTTTTGCGAAAGTCACCATTGAAGAGCCAAGTGTTGCAGATAGCATCCAAATTCTCCAAGGCTTGAAAGAGACCTACCAGGACCACCATCATGTGACCATTACCGATGAAGCGATCGAAACAGCTGTCAAATATGCCCACCGCTATTTGACCAGCCGTCAATTGCCAGATTCAGCCATTGATCTCTTGGATGAAGCGGCAGCTACCGTACAAAATCGCGATTCCAACGGTCACGTAAAAGAAGAGTTGACCGCCTTGGACCGGGCTTTGATGGATGGCAAGTGGAAGAAAGCAGCCCAGCTCTTACAAGTAGAGGCTGCTCCCATTGCCTACAAAAAAGAGGTCACTGACCAAGATGTTTTGGTGACCTTGAGCCAATTATCGGGTATTCCAACTCAAAAACTGACCCAAACCGATGCCAAGAAGTACCTAAACTTAGAAACAGAATTGCACAAGCGCGTGATTGGTCAAGATCAAGCCGTATCTAGTATCAGTCGAGCTATTCGTCGCAATCAATCGGGTATCCGTAGCAATAAACGTCCGATCGGTTCTTTCATGTTCCTAGGACCTACCGGTGTCGGAAAAACAGAATTAGCCAAAGCTTTGGCAGAAGTTCTGTTTGATGATGAATCGGCCCTCATCCGTTTTGATATGAGTGAGTACATGGAAAAATTCGCGGCCAGCCGCCTCAACGGTGCCCCTCCAGGCTATGTGGGCTACGAAGAAGGAGGCGAGTTGACAGAAAAAGTCCGCAACAAACCTTATTCAGTTCTCTTATTTGATGAGGTGGAAAAAGCCCACCCAGATATTTTCAATGTCCTTTTGCAAGTCTTGGATGACGGAGTCTTAACCGATAGCAAAGGCCGGAAGATCGACTTCTCCAATACCATTATCATCATGACCTCAAACCTAGGAGCAACAGCCCTTCGGGATGATAAGACAGTTGGCTTTGGTGCCAAAGATATCCGCTTTGACCAAGCCAATATGGAAAAACGCATGTTTGAAGAGTTGAAGAAGACCTATCGTCCAGAGTTTATCAACCGGATTGATGAAAAGGTGGTCTTCCATAGCCTCTCAAGCGAGGACATGCAACAGGTAGTGAAAGTCATGGTCAAACCGCTCATTGCGACCTTGGCAGAACAAGGCATAACCCTCAAATTCCAGCCTTCAGCGCTCAAGCTGCTAGCAACCAAAGGCTATGATCCAGAAATGGGAGCTCGCCCACTGCGTCGTGTCTTGCAGACCGAAGTGGAAGATCAGTTAGCAGAGCTATTGCTGAAAGGTCAAGCCCAAGAAGGGCAAACCATCAAGGTTGGAACGACAGCCGGAACGATCAAGTTCGAGATTGTCTAGGAGGACGTCATGACGCTTCAGCGATTAACCCGTATTTCGCTTTTGGCGGCCCTTTGTGTCGCTCTACGTCAGGCTTTTGCCCCTTTCCCAAATGTCCAACCGATTTCTGCTATCTTTTTTCTCTTGGTGATATTTGAAGGGTATAGCTTTGCTTTTCTTGTGATGATGATCACCATGTTTGTCTCCGCCTTTTTCCTGGGGATGAGCTTGATTGTGTTCTTTCAGATTGTCGCCTTTGGCTGTTTGATGCTCATTTGGCGCATCAGTTACAAGTGGTTGCCCTTTGTCCTTCAGATACTTTTTGTGGGCATACTGTCCTTTGCTTATGGGGTCTTGATCGATAGTGTTTATGCCTTGATGTACCATATTCCTTGGTGGACCTATGCTTTGGTCAATGGTTTTAGTTTTAACCTTGCCCATGCTCTGTCGACGATCATTTTCTATCCCATTATCTATCAAATCTTTAGGAGATTTTATGTTGAAAAAAACCATTTCTAGCTTGATGACCTTACTTGCAGCTCTTCTTTTAGCGAGTTGCGCTTCGTCTCATAGCACAAACCATCAAACAACAGCTTCTAGCACAGAAGTTGCCAAGAAAAACGAAATTTTGATTACGATTAGCGTGACGCCAGAAGGTCAAAAAGCGCAATCAAAAACCTTGAAAGTAGCAGAAGAGAGCAACCTTATGAAAGTGCTCAAAGCCAACTACAAGATTGAAGAAAAAAATGGCATGATCACCTCGATTGACGGTCACAGCCAAGATGAAGCCAAAGGTCTTTACTGGATGTACAAGATCAATGGCGAAATGGCTCCAAAAGGTGCTGCTGAAACCACCGTTAAAAAAGGGGACAAGATCGAATTCTATCAAGAAGTGTATAAATAATGAGAAG